>JBDONA010000627.1:0-1769 GCA_039831575.1 Fuerstiella sp.
CACAGACCGAGACGATCTGAGGTTCAGTACACCCTGCCGAAACCGTTTCAGTGTCTGCCATGCTTGTGGAAAGCTGGACTTAATGAATTGCTGCATGACGTGTGTCTCGTTGAGTGACGGTTTCCTGGCGACGTTCCCAATCTCTGTTTACCCATTCCACAAATTCACGAAACGGAAGTTCGTAGTGGTACTGCCGGCGGTACAATTGATAAGCGTGCTGACCGGCCCGAGTGCACTCCGCGGGACTCGATGCATAAAAGTTCACTGCTTGCGCAATCCCGGATAGATCGTCAGGGACCACACAGCGTCCAACCCCCTGCTGCTCGATCAGCGCTGGCACGCCTGGATTGCGGTCAGAGATCTGAGGCCGGCCAGCCTGCATATACTGGTACCGCTTATTGGATGCGCCCGTTGCATATCGCCACTGATCATGATGGTCTCGCAGAAAGCTGAAGCCAAGATGACACTTTCTGAGGAATTTCTGCACGTCCGTCAGTGGCATCTGCCCATGAAAAATCACCCGGTCCGCCACGCCCAATTCGTCAACCAACGCCTGTAGTTCCCTGGCCATGGGTGTGTCAGTGGATCCGACCAGATTCAGTCTGACGCGTGGTTGCCAATCATTGACAGAACGAATCACCGAATCCAATGCCTGATCTTTGCCCAGCGATCCGGCATATACTGTTTCAAAGGCTCCGTTGTCGTCCGGCAGGCAGAATTCACCATCATCGAGCAGCGGATAGTTGGGCAGCACCAAAGGCCGTTCTGAAAGGTCAATCTGAGAAGAGAGCAAATCTGCTCGATCTTCGTCAGCAACGACAACGCGATCAAAAGTGTGAAGTCGCCTGACAGCGTGTTTTTCGTAGAACCAGTTCTCCGGATTAATTAGAGCTTCGTGCAAATGGGCAACACGCAAATGTGAACGAAACGGACATCGATCAGAGAAGAACGCAGCATTCGGCTCATAGGCGATCTCAACCGCCAGACGGTGCCGGTACTGCCACCGGATCCTTGTCAGGTCCAGCCCGAATTTCAGCAGAGCGGCTGAGCGTGCCAAACGTGATTTCGACTGCAGATGGCTGGCATGCACACTGACGTTAGTCTCCGTGAACCAAACGCGTTTCTGATTCGCAAGTGGACACGTGATTAAGACGACATCAAAGCCCGCTCTCGACAGGAGCCGGGCCTGATACTGAACCGGCGGATAACCATCGACCGGTCCAATCGAAACAAGTAGGGCGATAGGCTGCGACATTAGATATCAAGCGACATGTCGGACAGATACGAACAGATGCTGGAGAGTCTTGAAGAGTATGAATTGTTAATGGCGAATTCGATCCGGGCAGTTCGGCACGTGGTTCTGTCGGGAAGCGAATTCAGTGTGTCCACAAAAAGACGTGGAAACTCGTCGTTTAGCTTACTTGAACACATGTTGATCAGACCACGGCCTTTGTATGCATCGAGGTTGCTTGACACAACAGGCACCCCGGTCGCAAGGTACTCCAGTACTTTGTGCGAATCGGCTCCACCGTTAATGTCGCGAGCGTTGTCATAGCACAACAACCACATATCGATCCCCGGGGCGTTCGCCAGGATCTTTTCCTGCGTGCAAAGACCGTGAAAGTGAGTGTTGGGGCATTGATGCAACGATTGAATCCACCTGACAGCACCTGATTCAAATGGTCCAAAAAAATGAAACTCAACGTCGGCATTCTGTTGGACAGTACACACGATTGTTCGGCCATCAATGGCATGGGCCATCAAATTTC
>JBDONA010000467.1:0-7337 GCA_039831575.1 Fuerstiella sp.
TTTTCATCATCGGGTTACTGCGATCCGGAATTCTCGTTTCGCCGGCTTTGTGAATCCAGCTTGTCGGGACGGCTCGGCTGCAGCGAACGGCCGCCGCCCGACAAACTGCACAAAGCCGAACATCCGGATATGCTATAAGCGCCAGTGAGGGGATCAAAGTCGCGATAATACCAGTCCGGTAACTCACTTGCTGGCGCTGCGTGCTGGTATTGAAACCACTTCTGGAGTCGTCTGGCCAGGCGCCCCTGACGCTCAGTCGCTAGCGCAGTATTACCACAGAAAATTTCTCTATGCATCCAACCGTCGTCGAAGTCTCCGGCTATATTCCAGCGGTCGTGATCCCGGTCGCAACTGGCATGCAACTGGTATCACTACTAAGAAGCGGCAAAACGGCAGGGGTTAACTGGATGTCGTGGTTACTGTTCGGAGTGGCGAATATCGGCCTGTATATCTACACCGAAAAGTACACGTCGATTCAGTCGATCACAGGGCTGCTGGGCTCGGCGGTACTGGATTTCGCCATCGTGGCCGTCGTTCTATGCGGATCAAAGACCCCGCCGGCCGAGAGTCTCCCGACACCACACTGATGCTTCAATTCCTCAACATCCTCTGTTTCGCTCTGCACAATGTGTTGATCGTGTTCAACCTTGTTGGTTGGATCTGGCCTCGAACCCGCAGACTTCACCTGGTAACGTTGGGGGCCACGTTGTTTTCGTGGATAGGCATGGGAGCACGTTACGGCTGGGGCTATTGCCTGTGTGCCGACTGGCACTTTCAGATCCGCCGTCAGCTGGGACTTCACGGCGGCGAATCCTCGTACACAGAATTGCTGTTCAATCAGATTCCGGGAGTCACCGTCAGTCGTACGTTTGCCGACATTGTGACGGTAGGCTGTCTGCTGATGATCCTGATCGCAACGGCTACGGTTTGGATTCAACAGTGGAGGATCACGCGGGTGTCGCCGAAGAATCCGGACACGACAGAAGAGAACTCTGCTACACAATCGTCCGAATGACGGTGTCATTGCGGGATCTGGCAAACATCAGAACCCTCTGCTTGACAGGCTGGAAAGTCGGTGGTAGCGTTCGCAGGAACGAGGCGTTTCGAACGTTGCGCCAAAAATCTTGGGGGATTAGCTCAGTTGGGAGAGCGTCTGGCTGGCAGCCAGAAGGTCATCGGTTCAAGTCCGTTATCCTCCATCGGAAGTCTTCGCGGATCGTCGCAAGTCTTCGCAAAGCCCGGTTTTTCCGGGCTTTTTTCATGCCCGTCAGTTTGGGCCTGCGACCCATTTCCCCCAATTGCGACCCCGTGCTGCATCATATATGCATCAGCCTTGAAGGTTGCTGCGTTGGCGTAGTCGTTCTACAGAGTCATCCAATAGTGCTCAGATGCAATCGCTTCGGTGTGGCCGCACCAGTCCGTGACAACCTCTTCGGGAAAGTGTCGGCGTAGTTCAGTGGCTCTTGTGGCTCTCAGATTCTGCCATCGCTTCGGCCACACCTTCAGTCCGGCCCGCTTGATGATGCGACCCAGCTGAGGGTTGACGTTCGTTATCTTCCGGATATTTGGCAGTACATAGACCGCACCTTCCGGTGCCTGATCCCATAGTTCAGAAAGTGCCTTGTGTACTTTCGGGAATAATGGCGGGACTCTGTCCCCATCGTTGTCGTGATGTTCGGTCTTGGGGGCATGAACAAGAAACCGCTCATTTGCCCAATCGATGTCTTCCCATTTCAGCTCCAGAATCTCAGACGGGATTCTAAGAGCCCCATACCGTGCAAGAGCAAAACAGGCTCTCCACTCAGCATCTGGACAGGCGTCCAGGACTTTCTGACTCTCCGGTTCTGTGACAAAGTACTGCCGTTTCTTGTTGCCGACAGCAGTCACTCTGAGGGCCTGTAATGGATTGCTGTCCAGCAGGCGAGCCTTTACGGCAGAACTCAGCATCTGCGAACCCACAACGTTTCCGTATGGTGGTTTCCTGCAGATCCTCATGCTCCTTCAGCCATCGCTCAAACCGTTCAGCGTCCTCTTCTGTGATTCTCCGCAGATCCTTGTCCGCCGCGAAGAAGTCCAGCAGATTTCTGCGAGCACGGCCCCAGACAATCAAAGTGGATTTCTTCCTGTTTTTCCGCTCCTCAAACCAGTCTGCGAGAAATGGCCCCAACTTGGCCGACAGCCGGGGCTCAACCAGTCCGATCTTTTCCAGCCTGTTGTGCGTTTCATCCGGCAGATCGGCAATCCAGACGGCTACGTTCCGAGGAATCGCTGAGCCAGTCAGTTTTGCCGCCAACAGCTCTTCGATGCGACCTTTGAATGTCTCAGCCCTGCCGCGACCCTTGTCTTTGGCATTATTGCTTTTTGTCGAGATCGATCTGCGAACCCCATCTGGAGCAACAAACTGAATCAGCCAACGGTTGTTCTTTTTGTCATGACTTAGAGATGCCATAAATTGTCCTTTTGCGTTTTCATTAACTGCACTTCATAACTGAAGTGGCCCAGCGGCCATCTGAAAGGCATGACCAAATTGACATCGCTTTCGGTCTCTCGCACACAGGTTACGGACGTGGGGCTGGAGCACTTGAAAGGCCTGACCAAATTGACATCACTTTACCTCTCCGGCACGCAGGTTGTCGTTGATGACTTGAATGATCCACGGTCTCGAAATCCCCACCGATGTGCGCTTGATTCGGTGAGCGGAATTCCGGCATGGTCGAGCGGACATTTCGGTGGCCACAGTCGGCATGTTGAGCAACCTATTTGGGCCTGGTCCTGCGAGAAAACAACCGACCTGGGGCCGAATCACTTGAACCTCCACAGACATGCAGGCATGCACATGGCCGAATCCGTGGATTTGCTAACACCACGCCATTGACAATCACAGCGACTTTATGATAATCAATAAGCCGCAAGTGATTATCAGACGAGGAGAGAGACTGAATGAGTACTGCAAATACTACAACCGAGACGCTTGAAGCGGGCGACGTCGTCGGACTTCTGCGCGATCTGATTGCAAACAATGATCTGGGGCCTGGTGACCGACTACCGCCAATTCGCGAACTGGCTGTTCAGTTTGGCGTGAAGGCGGGGACTGTCCGCGACGCGTTACTTGCTGCCCAGGGCAAAGGGCTGGTGAAGGTACTTCCTCGTGTCGGGGCGATTGTACAGGCGGCCGAGGATGTTGAACGCTCTCGGTCGGTTGCGGTGAATGTCGGGCACGACTTTGCAGAACTCGTTGGGCAGCAGGACCAGAATCTGTTCCATGTGCTGGAGACCCGAGAGGCACTCGAATTGACGATGGTTGGGCGTGCGACTCAGCGGCGAGAACTGTCGGAGCTGTTTCGGCTCAGACAGATTCTTACCGAGATGGCGGCCATTCCACTGGAAGTCGAATCATCCGAGTACGCTGAATTGGACGTTGAGTTTCATCTTGAGATCGGGCGACTGTCCGGCAACACCGTGATAACCTCACTGCTCAGGATTCTTCTGCACGAAGTCAGGCCGCATCTGGGTCGGATTCGCTGGTCTGACAATCGCCGGGCGCAAGCGAATGAATCGCATGCTCGGATCTATTCGGCCCTTGCTGCGGGTGATGTCGAGCAGGCACAGAACGAGATGCGGGATCACATTCGCACGGCATACAACAGTCTTCTTGATGAGATGCGGCAGCCGCCGGCAATGAACGGGGAGAAGGTTGAAGGAGACGTCTCGTGATGCGCCAGCCAGAAGCCAGTTTTGCCTTCATCGCTGCAGTTCTTGTTTGCGCAGTTACCTGTGCGCAAGATGTTGCTGTTGACGACAACCCAGGCAGCGTCAAGAACATCGAGTTTTTTGAGAAGCAGATCGCCCCGATCCTCCAACGTCGTTGCTATGAATGCCACAGCCATGAATCCGGTAAGGCGAAAGGCGGGCTGGTTCTGGATTCTCGTCATGGCTGGCAGAAGGGTGGCAGCGAGGGGGCGGCGATCGTTCCCGGCAAGCCTGGGGAAAGTCTCCTGATTGAGGCGGTTCGGTACGAAGGCTACGAGATGCCGCCGGAGGAACAACTTCCGGCCAGTGAAATTGCTTTGCTGGAAAAATGGGTGACGATGGGAGCGCCCGACCCGCGGGAATCAAACGCACCGGAAACTGATCGCGAAAAACTCTGGGCTCTGCAGCCGATCACGAAGCCTGCTGTTCCGAACGTGAAGAATTCGAAGTGGCCGCACAACGATCTTGATGACTTCATCCTCGCCAGACTTGAGGAACAAGGGTTCAGTCCGGCCCGCGACGCTGATCGCTATACGCTGTTGCGTCGCGTCACGTTTGATCTCACCGGATTGCCCCCAACGCCCGATGAAATCAAAGCGTTTATTGACGACCCATCCGATCGCGCGTACGAAACCGTCGTTGACAAATTGTTGGCCTCACAGGCCTTCGGAGATCACTGGGCGCGGCACTGGTTCGATCTATCGTGTTACGCAGACCTCGCCGACGTTCAGGGGAACGTCCTGATCCGTGACGCGTGGCGTTATCGGGACTATGTCATCGGAGCGTTCAATTCCGACAAACTGCTGGACCGCTTTATCCACGAACAGATCGCCGGCGATTTGCTACCCTATCAAGACAGCAAACAACGCCGGGAGCATATCATCGCGACCGGGTATCTGGCGATCGGTCCATGGACGCTGCAAAACTACATCAAGGGGCAGTTGGACGCGGATGTGGTCGACCACCAGATCGACCGGATCGGGCGCACGTTTCTCGGTCAGACGATCTCATGTGCGCGCTGTCATGATCATAAATTCGACCCCGTTCCCACCGCCGATTACTATGCCCTGGCCGGAGTTTTTCACAGCACGCTAACGACCAGCTACGACGGTCCCGGGGTGTGGAACGCCATCAACGAAGTCAGCCTTCCCGATCTGAGCAGCTCACCGGACGAACTGGCCCGCCGCAAGAAGACTCTCGATGATCTGCGTCCCCAAAGGCAAACCCTTCAGGCCGAGTTGACGACTCTCGTTCTGAAGATTCCCGGAGGCTCCGATGCCAATGTCCTGACTCTGGAAAACCCAATCGCAGCCAACCAGAAGGGCACACGCTACGAGGTGAGTTTCGAGGCCGGTCCGAGCGCGTGGGCCGGTGCGGGCCAACGGACGACTGCCACGGACGGGTTGCAAATCGATTTGCTCCGGGAAGATGGCAGCGTTCTCACGGGGTTTCGTCACACCCCGGGCCCGTGGTCAGGTACCAAAAACGCGCAGAAACTGAAACCCGCCGGATTCTCCTACACGGGTGATGGATCGGGTAAGCTCCGCATCCGTCTGACCAGCGCCACTCCCGGCAGCGGACACTTTGGCGGGGCGATCGATGATCTTGTCGTAGCGGAACTCGCCAGGAGTTTCGGGAATCAGCAAGACGAGCGGAAAGTCCAGGCGACTACCGCGACCCCCAGCCGAAAAATCATTCTTGAGGAGAACTTCAACGATTTGAAGCCCGGCCCGACGAAAGCCGCGCAAGCCGACACCCGGTTGCGTGTCCTCGCCGGGGTGACCGTACCCGGTTGGGCGGGCGGAGGGATCAACCATTCGCACGCGGTCAATCTGGGTGGTGGCGATTACGCAGTCCAGTTTTACGGGGGAAACCTCAGCTCGCTGGCCTCTGCCACGCCTGTCAACGAAACACAGAAACAGGCCCACGCCAGGGCGATACAGCTCGAGAAAAAATTGAGCGACCTCGCCACACAAATCTCCAGCCTCGAAGAGAAAGACGCCCCGGAGACAGCCCTCGCAGTGCGCGATGTTGACGAGCCAGCGGACGGTCCGATCTACCGGCGTGGTGATTTTCAATCACACGGCGATATCGTCCCTCGCGGTTTCCTCAGTGCCGTCTCCGTGTCCACGACTTACGACATTCCGGAAAAATCAAGCGGGCGTCTGCAGCTTGCTCAATGGCTGACGGATTCCGAGAATCCGCTCACTTCGCGAGTGCTCGTCAATCGCGTCTGGCACCACCTGTTCGGCAATGGGCTTGTCCGCTCAGTCGATTACTTTGGTGTACATGGTGAAACCCCGAGTCATCCGGAGTTGCTCGATTTCCTGGCGGTTCGAATGCGTGAGCAGGATCGGTGGTCACTCAAGACGACGGTGCGTCGCATGGTGCTGTCCCGCACCTATCAGATGGCATCGATGCACAATGCGAAAGCAGCGCAAGCCGATCCCGACAACCGATTGCTCTGGCAGATGCCACGTCGGCGACTGACGGCCGAATCGATTCGTGACGCCATGCTGGCCGCGAGCGCTCAGCTTGATCCCGGTCGTGGGGGGTCGCCACTCGGCCTTGAGCTGAAGGGCAACATTCGCGGCGCTGGCGGAAAAGTGAATCCTGCCAACTGGGGCGGCAAGATATCCGATGGCATCAAGAACCGGCGGTCCGTCTACCTTCCGCTCAAACGCGAACGGCCCGTGGGCGAACTTGAAATTCTCAGCACGTTCGATTTCCCGCACCCCAGCGAGATCACCGGTGCCCGCCCCAATACCACCGTCGCGACTCAGGCCCTGTTCCTGCTGAACGCGCCGTTCGTAAAGCAGCAGTCCAGCAAGCTGGCCAAGCGTCTGACGAAAGAAGAACCCGGCGACGAGCGAGCCCGGATTAACCGGCTTTACCTGTTGACCATAAGCCGACCGGCCACGTCGGATGAAATCGAGACTGCACTGACGTTCCTGGATCAATGTACTGAAGAACTGAATGGCGACCGGCCGGCGGCGTGGACGCAGTTATGCCATGCCATCCTCGGCTCCAACAGCTTCCTGTTTCGTGAATAAGACATTTAGCAGCGAAGCTGCGATAGCACATAGCTGCGGGCGTCAGCCCGCAGACACGAAGTCCAGTCCAACAACAAGCCGCGAAGCGGCGACAGCAATCCAGGCGCCCGATGGGCAGTTTCACACAGTTAACCTATCACGTCGTGTTTGCGACCAAATACCGGCATCCAACGATCACGGACCGGATTCAGGGGCGACTCTACGAGTACATCGGCGGAACGATTCGTGCGTAGAAAGGAAACCTGATCGAAATCGGCGGCGTGAAGGATCACGTCCATATTCTGGCAAGCTTGTCAGCAAGCATCGCCGTTGCCGAAGTCGTCCGCGACATCAAAGCCAACTCGTCGAAATGGATGCATGAACAACCTGAGACAACCCAGACATTCGAATGGCAAAAAGGTTATGGCGCTTTCACAGTCAGTTACTCGCAAATTGCGGTCGTTGAACAATACATCCGGAACCAGGAGGTACATCACAGAACTCGGTCGTTTCAAGAGGAATACATCGAATTTCTCAACCGTCACGGAATCGAGT
>JBDONA010001089.1:0-30122 GCA_039831575.1 Fuerstiella sp.
AAGGCAATGAAATGTTTCTGGCACGAATCACAGGCAGCGTGGTCTCGACTCAAAAGGTCGAGGAGCTGGTTGGTCAGAAACTTCTGATCGTCGAACCGCTGCGTGTCAACGAGAAGGATCAGAGCGATTTGCAGCCGACGGGGCGTTCCTTCATTTGCGTCGACACCGTCGGAGCGGGTGAAGGCGAAGTGGTGTTGTGTGTTCAGGGCAGTAGTGCTCGGTTCACACCCGATACAAAAACTCTGCCGATCGACGCTGCCATTGTGGGCATCATCGATTCCGTCAGTGTGAAGGATCGGACAATTTTTGAAGGAGGAAAGATCTGAAGGTCGAATCTGAAACTTCAGATTTCGAATTTCAAATCCCGAATCATCGATGTCGAATCCCTACTCAACACCAGATCAGCAGGGTCCCGTCCAGCCAACACTGGATCGCGTTCAGGCTGTTCGCGGGCTGAAGATCATCACGTTTGCGATGGTGATGAGCGTATTGGTGTTTATGGGAGTCGCGCTGGCCATCAATAAGGGAGCGATTGATGGTGAACCGGAGATTATGTCATGGATCGGAATCGGCATGGCCGGCCTGATGATTGTAAATCACGTGGTGCTTCCGAACGTCGTCGCTAAGGCTGCGTCAAATAAGGTGAACGCGGAGGAATTTCGGGCTGCTGACGAAGCAACGAAGTTTTTGTTGGTCTTTCCGGCTTTCCAGACTCGACACATCGTGGCCTCCGCGATGCTGGAAGGTGCCGCCTTCATGAATCTGGTGTTCTACATGATGACAGAATACGTCGGCAACATTGCGGCAGCCGCTGTGCTGGTCGTGCTGCTCGCGCTTCGCTTTCCTACGGTCAGCGCTGCGGAGTTCTGGGTTCAGGACAGAACCCGGGAGATTGAGTTGGGGTAACGATTACCGGGACAGCGATGGAACCGCTGCCTCGTCGCTCGGAGAGCGACGGTTGTATTGAAACACGGAGGGCGAAAACGTGGGTCAGGCTGTGCCTGACAATTGAACAACGTCAGGCACCGCCTGACCTGCAACGAAACAGAGAGACAAACCATGCAGGCCACAGAACAAGCCGTCCGACAGATCGTTCAGGAAGTCCTGACGCAACTCTCCAGCAATGGAGCTTCCGGCAATTCGGCTGCTTTATCCAGCAACGGTGCCAGTGGAAACTGGGGCGTCTTCAACGACGTCGATCAGGCTGTCGCGGCCGCTCAACAGGGCTTCGAGCAACTCAGTGAAGCCTCGATGGAAGATCGTACCACGGCCATCGACATCGTCAAGACGATGTGCGACGAACAGGCGGAAGAGCTGGGCCGACTGGAACTCGAAGAAACGAAAATCGGCCGACTCGACCACAAGATTGCCAAACTGAGAGTTATTAAGTCCGTACCGGGGATTGAATCGCTGCGGACTGAAGCGGTCAGCGGCGACAAGGGCCTGACGGTGACTGAGTACGCTCCGTTTGGTGTAATCGGAGCGATCACACCGGTCACTCATTCGCTGCCGACTCTGGCCGGCAACTTTGTCAACATGGTCGCTGCGGGAAATACGCTGGTCGTGAATCCACATCCCAGCGGAGCTAACATCGCTGCGGAAGGTGTGCGTCGCTTTAATAAGGCGATCTACAAAGCGACCGGTCTGCAGAACCTGGTCACAATTATCGGCAACCCCACGATCGAATCCGCTCAGGCAATTTTTGATCATCGAGGCGTCAGGTTGCTGGTTGTTACCGGCGGCCCGGCGGTTGCACGAGCCGCACTGGGCAGCCCCAAGCGAGCCATCGTGGCGGGACCTGGAAATCCTCCGGTCGTCGTGGACGCCACGGCAGATATTGACAATGCTGCTCGGTCCATCGTTGCCGGTGCGGCCTTCGACAACAACCTGCTGTGCATTGGTGAAAAAGAGATTTTCGCGGTTGAAGAAATCTTTGACCAGCTGATGGCGGCTGTCGGTTCCAACGGAGGTTTTCGGCTGAACGCTCAGCAGGTTGCACAGTTCACGTCGAAAGCATTCGGGCCACCGAAAGAAGCAGGCGGCCACCATGTCCTGAATCGTGATTTCATCGGCAAGGACCCTGCATGGCTGGCGGCACAGATTGGCGTGAACGTTCCGGCCAACACTCAGATTCTGTTCGGTGAGACTGACGAACTGAACCCATTTGTTCCCGAGGAGCAGATGATGCCATTTATTCCCTTTGTGCGTGCGACCTGCACAGATCACGCAATCGCATTGGCGAAGGAGTATGAGCATGGCTTCGGCCACACGGCCATTATCCATTCCAATGACGTACGGACCATCACAAGGATGGGCCGCATCATGAATACCACTCTCTTCGTCAAGAATGGTCCTTCGATGGCGGGACTTGGACTGGGCGGCGAAGGATTTCCATCCTTCAGCATTGCAACGCCGACCGGTGAAGGCGTTACCAGCCCCATGACGTTCACTCGTCAAAGACGCTGTGCCATGATTGAAGACCTGAGGATTATCTGAGAAATCTGCTCAGCCCTGAAATTGACAAACAACAACTGACAACTAATCAAACATGCAGGCAGCAAAAGTCATTGGAAACGCAACCGCCACAGTGAAGCACCCTTCACTGGATGGTTGGCGTTTGCTTGCTCTGCAGCCAGTGGACATCAATAACAAAGCAGACGGCTTTCCGTTTCTGGCGATCGACAGCCTGGGGGCCGGCGAAGGCGAGATGGTGTTCTTCACCAGCGATGGCAAGAGTATCCGCAAAATGGTTGGGCGAAATGACTGCCCGATCCGTTATGCAGTTCAGGGCATTATCGACCATCAGGAAGCCGATTAAGCGGTGGCGGCGTATGCCGGCGACCAGGTGCTAAACATTAAGACGACATGACTTTCAGCAGCCAACAAATTGAAGCGATCACTCGAGACGTCTTGCGGGAACTCCAATCCCAGGGTGTCGCGATCGCTGCTGCCCCGACATCCAGCGGTGACAATTCCGCCGGCTCCGTCGCTCCGATCGCAATCATGCAGCAGAAGGTCATCACCGAGGACACACTGGCAGCCGCCGACGTTGCTGGCCAATGCCTTTCTATTCCGGCCGGGGCAATCATCACACCCTCCGGCCACGACTATATTCGACGCCACGCCGTCAGCATCAGCAGCGGAGTGCCATCAAAGCGGGGGACCAATGGTGTCTTGATTTCGGTGGGCAGTTGTTCCGCGGCATCGTCAGCGGCGGCAGCAGCAGCTTGGACCGTTGATTCCGCAGACTGTGAAGTTGCTGCGGCCGCAGCAGCGAATAGTGTGGCCACGAAACATTCTGTGGTTTGCTGTGGGCGACAACCGTCGATCATGGCGTGCCTGGTGAATCGGGCCACCGACATTCGAGCGGCCGTGGCGGATCAGAATACAGACATCGACCTTCTGATCAGCACCATGAATCCTCAGGTGATCTGCCTGAATTCGACCGGCTGGACGTTTTCCAAACTGCGTCGACTGTTTCGGCAGATGTCAGCGACCGACAACGTTGCACCGGCGGGCTGGAGCGAAATCACGGGAGGTGTTCGATGAGGATTATGGAATGCGTGGGCAAGGTGACCTTGTCCAAGTGGCACCCGTCATTGGACGGTGCGTCATGGAAAGTTGCTGTGCCGCTGATGCATGAAGGATTGTGCGGCAAGGAATCCGGACGGACGGAGCCAATTGTGGTGTTGGATGAACTGGGGGCCGGTGCCGGCAGCCTGATGGCTGTCAGTGAAAGTGCTGAAGCGGCCGCTCCGTTTCATCCGGATACGAAGCCGATCGACGCCTACAACACGGCGATACTGGATCATGTGAACGTCGCAGGAATGTAGTACCAAACGCGACCGGGTCAGCAGACCCGCGTCGAACGATAGAGGACAACGTCGGGCAGTGCCTGACACGTAATCAAGATCGTCAGGCACCGCCTGACCTACAGAAAGAGAAGATCAATGGCCAACAAATGGAACAGCGGAATTAACGACCGAGCACTCAAGGAAGAAATCTGCGAAATCGGTCGACGCGTGTACAACAAGGGTTTCGCCGCTGCCAACGATGGCAACATCAGCATTCGGGTGGGCGAGAACGAAGTGCTGTGTTCGCCAACGATGATCTGCAAAGGCTTCATGAAGCCGGAAGACATCTGTGCCGTGGACATGAATGGCGATCAGATCGCAGGGACTCGCAAACGCACCAGCGAAGTTCTGCTGCATCTGGAAATTATGAAAAACCGGCCAGACGTCAAGGCCGTCGTTCACTGTCATCCGCCGCATGCGACGGCTTTCGCGGTTGCTGGCGAGCCGATTCCGCAGTGCATTCTGCCGGAAGTCGAAGTCTTCATGGGCGAAGTCCCCATCGCTCCTTATGAGACTCCCGGCGATCAGCGATTTGCTCAGACTGTCACTCCGTTTCTGAAGTCAACGAACACCATCATTCTGAAGAATCACGGTACCGTCAGCTTCGGTAAGGACCTGACGGACGCCTACTGGAAGACGGAAATTCTGGATGCGTATTGCAAAATTCTGCTGCTGTCTCATCAACTGGGGAAAGTGGAATACCTGCCGGAGCAGAAGAATCGCGAACTGCTGGACCTGAAGAAGAAACTTGGCTTCGACGATCCGCGTTTCCACAACGAAGACTGCGACCTGTGCGGCAACAGCGCATTTCGTGATGGGTATAAGGAAGATATTCCCGTTCAGCGATCATTCGCCAAAGCTCCGGACTACCCGGGCTACCTTCAGGAACCATGTGGTACGGCCTGTGATACTCAGCCAGCAGCCAACGAAGATCTGGTGCAGATGATCACCAGTCAGGTTCTGGCAGCATTGGGCAAGTAAAAAGAACGCTCACTCGTCGAGTGAGTCGACATCATAAAGCCGGCTGGGCCGGTGGAGACCTGGACAACAAACGCGGTTGTCGGCATAGCCGGCACCACGGAATGAGAACTATGAAAGTCAGCATAATTGGTGGTGGTGGACTGGTCGGTTCGTGTGCGGGCTTTGCTCTGCAGGCGGGCGGCATCGTCAAAGAAATCTCCCTGGTCGATGTGAACACGGACCTGTGTGAAGGCCAGGCTCTGGATCTTATCCACGGAGCCTCTATCATGGCTCCGCAGAAGATTACGGCTGGTGGCACAGAACAGGTCATCGACAGCGACGTCATCGTCATCACGGCTGGACTTCGTCGTAAGCCGGACGAAAGCCGTCTGGACCTGATCAACCGCAACGTCACGCTGTTCCAGGGCATTCTGACGGATGTGAAGAGCCACGGTCTGAAGAAAGACGCGATCGTCTTTGTGGTTTCCAATCCGGTTGACGTTCTGACGTATCTGGCGATGAAAGAACTTTCTTTGCCCGCCAGTCAGGTCATTGGTCTGGGCACAGTGCTGGACACGACCCGGCTGCGCAGCATGCTGGCTTTGCGACTGGACGTCCCGGCGACTCAGGTCAACGTTACGATCCTTGGTGAACATGGCGACAGTATGGTGCCCATCTGGTCGAACGCTCAAATCGCCAATCTGCCGCTCGACAAATATCCCGGCGTAACACCCTCAGTGATTGCAGAAGTGGAAAAGAAGACTCGAGGCAGCGGTGCCGAAGTCATCAAGAAAAAGGGCGGAGCGGGTTTTGCCGTGGGTGTCTCCATTGCGGACGTCGTGCACAGCATTGCTCTGGACGACGATCGAATTCTCCCGGTCAGCTCACTTCAGAATGGTGCGTATGGCATCCAGGACGTTTGTCTTTCAGTTCCTACCGTCGTTGGACGCAGCGGCGTGAAAAGCCACATCGAAGTCGAACTGTGGAGCAAGGAAAAGACAGCGTTGGTGAAGAGCGGCAATGTGCTGCGGGATACGCTTGCAAAAGTTCTGAACGGCTAGGCGCTGTTGCCCTTCCCCATCTTCCTGAATGTGCCGCCACCCCGTTGGCCGGGGTGGTTCCCGGGCCTTTGCACTACTCTTCGGTTATGCCTGGATGAGTAGTCCAGAAGCCTGCAAATCACCGGGGCCAGCCCGGAGGCGGGAGCCTCAAGTTCTGTCTGGCCTGTCCCTTCGGGTAGCACGGTTGCTCGCAACCAGTGTTGCGCAGCAACAGGAGGCCCATGTCCGTCGTAGCGAATGGCGCAGGATTGTGCCACACAGCCTCCTGTGCCTGCGGCACCCAAAGGTTGCAAAGCAACCTGGGCTACCCAGCTGGATGCCGGCAACGCGGGTGGTGGAGCAACTGGAGGCAGGTGCGTGTTGCTCTAATTGGACAGCGCCACTTTCTGTGAAACATGCGGTGAATTACTGACGAAACGACGTTGGCGGACCTGTCGAAGGGGTCAGCAATAAGACGATAAATCGCTGGATATTTGAAAGACTTACAACCGGATCCAACCAGATGGATTCGTGTCCGACGTGGAGCGAGGCTGGCCTCCCTTTAGCTTCACTGATCCTCAGTGTTTTCATTAACAAAACGGGAAAAGTGGCGCTGTCCAACTAAACAAAGCCGCATCACACGGATCTACCTCAAATGGGCGCGAATTCTCTCGGATTCCGGATTCCTTCGTGACGTGGTTGGCTGTCGCCACTTAAACCGCGAAACTGGTGGATCTGCAATGGTTGTGGTTCGCACGGAACTGCAACGCTCTTGGCTGAAGGTCCATTTGAAAGTCCGGATTATTGTCCCACGACATCTATGAAAACCCGTTGATCACACGCTACGCGTCCCGCGAAGTGGCTGGCATCTGGTCGGCTCAGACAAAACACTCCACCTGGCGGCGACTCTGGCTGGCTCTGGCGGAATCTGAGCAGGAACTGGGACTGCCGATCACGGATGAACAACTGTCGGAAATGCGGTCGACGGTCGACGACATCGATTTCGACCTGGCCGCAAAGTTTGAACTGGAACGACGACACGACGTGATGGCTCACGTGGAAACGTGGGGAACTCAGTGCCCGGCTGCTAAGCCGATCATTCATCTGGGGGCCACCAGCTGCTTTGTGACCGACAATTCCGAGCTGCTGCAGATCAAGGAAAGCCTGCTGGTCGTCCGACGACGCCTGGTGCAGGTGATCGACCAACTGGCAAAGTTTGCCGTCGAATACCGCGACCTGCCGTGCCTGGGATTTACTCATCTGCAGGCCGCTCAACCGACGACAGTGGGTAAGCGCGCAACCTTGTGGTGCTGGGACCTGCTGCTGGATCTGGAGGAGCTCGAACACCGCATCGATACGATGCGATTTCGCGGCGTGAAGGGCACGACGGGAACTCAGGCCACCTTTCTAAGTCTGTTCGAAGGTGATCACGGAAAGGTCGAGCAGCTGGATCAGTTGGTGACAGAGAAAATGGGTTTCACCGCTCGACATGCTGTCACCGGTCAGACGTATTCCCGGAAGTTTGATTCGCAGGTCATGGCGACGTTGAACGGAATCGGGCAGTCGTGTCACAAAGCCGGCAGCGACATTCGAATTTTGCAGCACAAGAAGGAACTGGAAGAACCGTTCGAAAAAAATCAGATCGGTTCCTCCGCCATGGCCTACAAACGCAACCCCATGAGAAGCGAACGCGTGTGTGCTTTGGCTCGGTTTGCCATGAGCCTGCAGGCCGGCACAGATGCCACGATGGCGACGCAATGGATGGAACGTACACTGGATGACAGCGCAATTCGAAGATTGGCAGTGCCGCAGGCATTTTTGGCGATCGATGCGTGTTTGATCCTGTACCGCAATATCACCGACGGCATGGTCGTCTATCCGAAAACCATAGAAAAGCACCTGAACGAAGAATTGCCGTTTATGGCGACGGAAGAGATTTTGATGGCGGGTGTGCGGGCCGGCGGCGACCGTCAGGATCTCCACGAACGCATCCGAGTTCACAGCCAGGCCGCTGCGGCTGAGGTGAAACAAGAGGGACTTCCTAACGATCTCATTAGTCGCCTGCAACAGGATGATGCCTTCACCAGCATTGATCTGGCCGGAGCCCTGGACGCACGCAAGTACATTGGTCGTGCCCCGCAGCAGGTTGATGCCTTCGTCGCCGAACAGATTGAGCCGGTTCGCCAGCGATACCGCGATGAGCTTGACGGTGACGCCGAAGCTGTACGCGTGTAGACTGGACCTTTGGCAAGAATGACAGGAGTCCTGGTCTTTTGGAGGCACCGGGACTCTGCACGCTATCACCAACGAGCATACCTATGTCAGATGAAGTTGTCAGTATTGGAGACTACAGGGTCGGTACGGGGCACCCGCTTCTGTTGATCGTCGGTCCGTGTGTGATGGAGTCTGAGGCGATGGTCATGCAGGTGGCGGAACGACTGGCCGAGCTTCGCGATAGACACAATCTGCAGATCGTATTCAAATCCAGCTTCGACAAGGCCAATCGTACCAGTGTGGACAGCTATCGCGGCCCCGGTCTGGACGCTGGTCTGAAGTTGCTGGAAAAAGTAACCGACGCTACGGGGCTGCTCACGACCACCGACATTCACGACGCTGCGCAGGCGGCCCCGTGTGCGGAAGTGTGTTCCATCCTGCAAATTCCGGCGTTTCTGGCTCGACAAACCGATCTGCTGGTGGCGGCCGCCGATGCGGCTGTGGCCGAAAATATCTGCGTGAATGTGAAGAAACCGCAGTTTGTTGCCCCCGAAGATACTGTTCACGCCGTACGAAAATGTGAGGCCCGTGGTCTTCGCAGTGTGATGCTGACGGAACGCGGTACCACATTTGGTTACGGTCGACTGGTTAACGATTTTCGGTGTATTCCCATCATGAAGTCGTTTGGTGTTCCGGTTGTTTTTGACGCGACTCACAGCGTTCAGACGCCCGGGGGGGCCACGACGGGGGGGCAACGGGAAATGGTCGCACCGTTGGCTCGAGGGGCTGTGGCCGTGGGATGTGATGCTGTGTTTTTTGAGACTCACCCGGATCCGGACAACGCCAAAAGCGACGGGCCAAATATGGTTCCACTCACTCAATTTGAAGGGCTGGCGCGGCAACTGACCACACTTCGCGAGACCATTCTGTCGATAACAGCCTGAGGCGGGACGGCTCGCGAGCCGGTTCGAGCTGCCGATCGGAATGCGGAGCCTGCTTCCGCCGGTCGCTCTACCCGACTGGAAGCTAAACTTTTTTCAGCTGGACGAAGCCTGCTCGACAACATTGTTTAAAACTGTGGCCGTCTAACAGTCCACCAATGACTCTATCCAGATTTCGTGTCCGTATGATTCTGCTCAGCAATGCGACAACCTGTTTCGTTCGAAATTCTTCCGGCCTGTGGCGCGCAGCGCGTGTGGTGACTGCTGTGGTCCTGGCGACCACTGTCATCGGCTGCGGTGGTTCCCCGGATCAGCCGGTCAGTACTGGACCTGACAGCAAACAAAAGTCACAGGAGACGAATGCAGAGAAGTGTCGCAAGAAGCTGTCGGCGGCGATCCGAAGATTTGAGCCGGAAAGCTTTTCGCTGCAGTCGAATCCGGAACGGACCGTCAACGGCCTGAATTCGTGGATCAAATCATGCGGCGCGAACGATATGCGCGGGATGAAGCTGGACGATACCGCATTGCAGATGCTGGATGCGAATGCTCAGCGTCTCGCATCAGCGGGGATTTACACTGCCAGTGACGCGGCCTACATTCGAGACTGCTGGGTGTTGCGGGAGCTGACGCGATCGATTGTGGAGCGTACAACTGCTGCCGGAATCGGCGACTCCGATCGCACAGAAGCGCAGGTTGTTGCCATCTTTGACTGGATTGTGCGTAACATCAGCCTGCAACCGTCGAACGAGCAACGAGTTCCGCTGGGACTGTTTGACGTGATGATGACGGGCCGCGGTACGGTGGAAGACAGGGCGTGGGTGTTCGCCGAGGCGCTACGGCAGCAGCAGATTGACGCAGTAGTCGTGACGACGGACAGCGAACCAACAGCAGGAGGTCGGCTGGATTCTGCCCGGTGGATTATGGCCGTCATTCTGGAAGAAGGTGGTCTTCTATTTGATGTGGTCTCCGGTCTGCCGGTGACCGATGGTGAAACTCATGACCTGCAGAATCCGAAACCAGCCCGGTTGCTGACATTGAAAGGTCACGAGCGCTGGAAAGATTCGTCAGTCCTGCTGGTGGCGCAGACGGCGACCTTTGCTCCGAGAATGTTGCTGCTGCAGGAGCAACTGGCCGCCTCAGATGCGGCGGTCCTGTACGAAGAGCTGACAGGTGGCGTTTCTGAAATTCTGCCTCTCGTAGATCGAATCGTCGCTGCCAGCAGTGACCTCTGGACCAATGACAGGATTTCAATCTGGGAACACCCGGAACAGCGGATGATCGCGTCAGTGTCACTCTCGGAAGCGGAACAGCAGCAGTATTCCAGACTCATGCGGCCGTTTAACGCACCGTTTGAACGGACCGAGTACACGGCGGAAAGCATCGAGGAAATGACGACCGTTCCTGAAGCACTGCCGCCCGAAGAACGGCGACGTCTGGTCCAGGAACGTCTGATGAAGAACTTCGCTCGGATGATGGAATCCAGCGAAGACATGTTTGGCAAGCCATCGAAGCGATTACTGAAAGGACGAATTCAGCAGATTTCGGGCAGTATCGATACCGGCGTGATTCAGCAACTGCAGCAGATTCGCATTGCCAGTATGCAGGATGTTCTGCGTGTGCGGGTGCCTGACGAGGTGCAGAAGGAGTACGGCTTTCCTGCTGTGGTGGCCTTCCCGTTTCCTGCTCTTATCCGCGAGGTGAATCAGAGTTCTATGGGCGACGCCATGTACTGGACGGCCATGTGCCAGTTTGACCGCAGAGAGGTCGGGGCTGCGATCACGACGCTGGTGAACTATCGCAGACAGTATCCGGAGGGCCGTTGGAGATTCCCTTCACTGACCAGTCAGGCGCTCGCGTTGCTGGTTCAGGAACGACATGAAGATGCCCGAAAGATACTGGAAATCGCAGACGTAGAGGAAAACCCGGAACGGGTACGAGTCAAGGCGATACTGGCGGCGGTGCCCACTCGCTGACCTGGCGTCCTCCACCGCCGGCTGCACGTTAGTGACAAGTACAACCTGAGCGCTGCTGTACGTCATCGTGGATGGGTCATGAACCCTCCGATACGCGTTCCGTACGGGATTTCTGTCGGTTGCGTCAGCTCACGGAGTCAGGATTTCCAATAGAGTCACATTGGCGGACGGCACGAATTCTGCCTGCCGCAGTGACGCTGGCAGCAGCAACGTTTCTCCTTTTGTCAGTGTCAGCGTTCCCGATTCCGTCCGGAGATCTGTGCAGCCGTCCAGCACCATCACGATTCGAAAACGGTCATCCAGCTTCAACGGAAAAGCATTCACGCTGCGGTGTCGGCGGATGACGAAGTAGTCACAGCGAAGAAGTTCCTCAAACTGATGATTGCCAGACGTCAATTCGTGGGCCACGACGGGATTCACGGGACCACGTTTGAAATCGATACAGGCCAGTGACTCTTCGACGTGGATTGCACGAGGCTTACCGTCCGCGCCCATGCGGCCCCAATCGTGCAGCCGAAACGTCAGATTGCTTTGCTGTTGAATCTCAGCAAGGACAATGCCTGGCCCGATCGCATGCACGGTCTGAGCGGGCACATAGATGCAATCACCAGGAACCGCAGAAAACAGATGCAGCGTTTCTTCAACAGTGCCGTTCTGCAGGTGTCGTTGAAATTCATCGCGTGTCACACCCTGCTTCAGGCCCGCGCAGATCTGACTGTCTGGTTCGGCATCGACGATGATCCACGCTTCTGTCTTGCCCTTTTCCAGTGGATTCCACGTCAGCGCTTGGGTGTCGTTCGGATGAACCTGCAGCGACAGCCAGTCGTTAGCGTGCAGAAACTTGATCAGCAACGGAAACTGAGTCATGTTCGCCTGGCAGCCCAGCAATTCGTCGCGATGCGACTCAAGCAGTTCACGCAACGACGTTCCGGCAAACGTTCCGCCAGCCACGATGCTTTGTCCGTTGTCGTGGTCCGCAATTTCCCAGCTTTCCGCATAGTCGGCAGCAGTGCCGATTGCTTTGTTGAGAAGGCTTCCCAGTTTTCTGCCACCCCATCGAATCTGCTTCAGCAGCGGCGTGAACGATATCGGCTCCATTCTCAATCCGTCTGTTGTTGATCTTCAGCGTATTTCGCTGTCTCATGGCCGCGATTCACGTGTCTTGATAGCAGACTGGCTGCCCCTACGAGCCAGAAGCGGTTCCTTCAATTTGCAATCTGACCTAATTCGGGTAAACGGTGCTGATTCCGTCTTCCAGTCGATGAAGATGCTCTCCCGCTTTGCGTACCAGCAGGACGCCTTCGTCCTCACGGTTGGCAAATGACTCGACGTCAATCGTGGCAGGGTCCCGGTACGCAAGGCTGATCCGCTCACAGACTTCGCGAGGAATCTGTGACGCAATCGTCACCGTGACGCGTGGCCTTTCGACTCCGTCAATGTACTCGCCACTACCTCGCACATGAGTTGAATGTGCCAGAACGCCCCACGGATGATCCTTGAACTTATCCCACTGCTTCGTGAAGTAGTCCCGCACGTGATATCCCACAGCCTCGATGGCTGTGCCGTGAGTCACAGAAATATCCTTCATGTGGGGAGCGTAAATGATCAACTCGCCGCCATCCGCGACCACAGGTTCCAGCTTGTACATGCATTTTCCCGCGACCCACAGCTCGTCGTACATTTCCGGAGCACAGGACAGTACCTGTTTGTAGGGCTTTCGAAACCGTTTGATGTGAACCCGGCCGGACAATTCCGAAGCACCCTTCCACGCGTCTTCCGGAGTTCCGTGGAATAATCCATACGGTGACGCGTCTGGTGCAACAACGAATGCCAGGCAACGCCGCTCGATCGGAACCAATTTTGCCGCGCGGTCGACGACTCGACGAACAACTGTGTCCTGAACGCCGATGATGCCAACGTTGGTAATCAGAGCGCCCAGCCAGTGAAAGAAATTCAGCAGCTGAGGACCGGAGACGCCGGGAAAGAAATACTTGTTGCCACCACTGAATCCAACGACCTCGTGCGGAAAGACCGGGCCGACAACAAGGGCAATGTCGTAGTCGAGTACTCGCGTGTTGATCTGAACGGGGACTTCCAGTGATAGAACACCGTCGGAGATCTCACGCGTATCGGCTTCGCTTAGCGTGCCGATTGTGGTCAAGGCGTCTGGATTGTCCCACTCGTGATTGAACAAACCAACGTCGTCACACGGATCGTCTATCGCAATCCCCAGCATTTCCCGGATCTTGACCTGTGGCATCGGCGGATGAGTGCCCAATGCCACCAATACATTCAGAAGGGGACAGATCGGGCCGAGCAGTTTGCGGAGCGCAGAAAAAATCACCGGCAGCGGTGCCGTCCGGGTACTGTCGGGCACGATCAGCAGAACTTTCCTGCCCTCGTAGTCTTTCAGTGGAAGATTCTCGTGGATCCAGTGAACAATGTCGTCGGAGCTGAGTGTGGTGAGGTGTGTCATTCGGTATTTCGGCGGGGAAACCCGCTGTAAGTGTTTGCTTTTCGACAACAGCGCTGCTGTTGCACCGCAACGTTTCGCTCTTAGCAACGCTTGCACGTCAGTGGATTGACCGGGGCAAAAGACGTTTGCTTTCCTCACGAGGAAATACGTAGGGGACACCCTTTATGGCGCATCGTCGAGCAGTGTAGCGAATGCGCCAGCAAACGTACATTCCGGTGTTTCGTATCCGCAATGCTGACACATTTGAGGTCAGATCGTGAAAACTCTGCAGCTGTTCTGGTAAAGAATGCCCGGCATGCGTTACCCTTCCTGGTCCGCCAAAATCCGAGGCCACCTTGAGTCACCCGTCTTTCCCGGACTCTCAGAATATTCCTGGCCTGGTCTTTGGTTCGTCGACATCTCATCAGCCTGTCAATTCACGGCTTTCCCGTGATCTTTCAATTGCTTCAAGGATTACATGACTCTCGCGGAGCTTCTTCAAAACCGTTTTCGGGCTGATCTTAGACATCGCGGTGCTGCCTACATTGAAGCCGAACGTGTTTCACTCCTTCGGGTGACGGCAGAAAATGTGTTTGGCGTCGTCGTGGACGGTGTTGAGTACCAGACGCAGTTGCGATATCACGAAAGCGATATTGCGCTGTTTTGCACGTGCGATCAATTCGCCAAGAGCAAGGCCTGCAAACATCTATGGGCGACCGTATTGACGGCGGACCTGGAGGGTTACGTGAATCCTTCCATTCGTCCCGGTCGTCTGGCGCCGTTTGTGTCAAAGGATCTGACAGCACCAATACGTATCGATGACCTCACACCCGGCTATGATGCCGACGCCGACGTTGCTTCGCCCCGAAGCAGCAGGCAGAGGGTCGCCGCTGCCACCCGCGAGGTACGGTTGCGCCCCTGGGAGGCGAAACTTGCGGGACTGGAAGAAGAGATGTCCGTCTCGACAAAGAGCGGCAAGAAGTCTCAAGGTCAGGACCGTCAGATCTTCTATGAAATCGATCTTGAAGCCAGCAAAGAAGCGGACACTCTGGTACTGCAGGCTTCGCAGCGACAACGCCGTTCCAGCGGTCAATGGGGTAAGATCAAGCCCTTGAAGATTCGCCCCGGTGAACTCAACGAGATTGAACATGAAGACGACCGTGTCTTTCTGTCGTATCTTGCGGGGGCCATTCCGGAGCGGAACAACTGGTCCACGCAGCAGGCGGAACTGCGCGCCGCTGCCCACCGATTTCACGTACCGTACGAACTCGGCACACTGATTCTTCCCGACATGTGCAGGTCGGGGCGTCTTACGATCGGCGGCGTCAACGACAAAGGCCAGCAGACGCTGGAATGGGACGGAGAATCGCCGTGGGAACTGACGGTTCGTGTAAAACACAATTCTGACCGCAGCGGCTGGCTTGTCACCGGACAACTTATCCGTGGCGACGAAACGATGGAACTCTCGGAGACGCCATTGGTTGTTCCGGGCGGCTTTGTGATCACGTCCGATTCAATTTCGCGACTGCGCGACTTTGGAGCGGCGGAATGGATGAAACTGCTGGCCGGAGACGGGAGCTTAACAATTCCGATGTCGGACCAGCATGACTTCGTGGACAAATTGCTGGACATACCGGCGTTGCCGCGGCTGGAGCTGCCGAAAGAACTGCAACTTGAAGAAGTCACCGCCACACCGTCTCCATCGTTGAAGATTTTCACACCAGCGATGTCACGATGGCGGAACGATTCGTTGACTGCCGAAGTCATTTTCGATTACATGGGCACTCCCGTGGCAGGTCGGAACGCTCGCTGGGCAGTTGTCCAACGAGAACATAGTCGTTGTATCATCCGGGATCGCACGTTCGAGACTCAATGCTGGGAACGGCTGCGGGAGTTGGGTTTTCGGAAGCGTCTGAACGGTTCGCAGACGAATGCAGACGTGGAGATCCCTCGACGTGATCTGGGACGGGCCGTTCGAGAACTCGTCGACAACGGCTGGGAAGTCTTTGCGGACGGTAGTCGGGTACGGCAGGCCGGATCTATGAAGTTCCGTGTGCAATCGGACATCGACTGGTTCGGTGTGAATGCTGAGGTCGACTTTGAAGGTCGATCGGTCGCGTTCCCGGAACTGCTGAAGGCATTGGAACGTGGTGACACGACCGTTCGTCTGGATGACGGTTCGTTGGGCATTCTGCCTGAAGAATGGCTTGAGCAAATTGGGATCATCTCCGGCCTTGGTACGCTGGATGAGGAATCGCTGCGTTTCTCGAATTCGCAGGCCGCCCTTCTGGATGCATTGCTGTCCTCTCAGGAAGACGTTGAATACGACGCGAGATTCGAAGAAATGCGGGCCCGATTCCGCAACTTCAAGGGCATCGACAAGGTCGACGCTCCGGACGACTTCGTCGGAGAACTACGTGACTATCAGCGCGATGGACTGTCGTGGATGACCTTTCTTCGTGACTTCAATTTCGGTGGTTGCCTGGCTGATGACATGGGCCTGGGCAAGACCGTCCAGTTTATTGCCATGCTGATGGTGCATCAGGAATTTCGGAAAATGAAGACGGCTCCGACACTGATCGTCGTGCCGCGGTCTCTGATTTTCAACTGGTATAACGAGTGCGGAAAATTTGGTCCTCGTTTGAAAGTTCTGGACTATACCGGCATGGATCGGGCCACTTTGCGCGACGATTTTCACAAGTACGATGTCATCCTGTCCACCTACGGCACGGTCCGCAGAGATATCGCTGTGCTGAAGGATATTGAGTTCGAATATGTCGTGCTCGACGAAGCACAGACAATCAAAAATCCATCGTCTCAGATTGCCAGAGCGTCGCGATTACTGAGAGCCAAGCATCGTCTGGCTCTCAGCGGTACGCCGATTGAAAACAACGCGGGTGACCTGTGGTCGATTTTTGAGTTTCTGAATCCCGGCATGCTGGGCCGCAGCACGGCGTTTCGAAGTCATGTTTCAGATCCGGAAAGCGTCGATTCACGACAACTGGTGTCACGCGGGCTACGTCCGTTCATTCTTCGTCGCACAAAGCTACAGGTTGCGTCCGAGTTGCCGGATCGGCTTGAAGAGACGGTCTACTGCGATATGCAGGAAGATCAACGGCGACTGTACGATGAACTTCGACTTCACTATCGGGATTCATTGTTGGGGGTCGTGCAGAAGCAGGGCATTGCCAAGAGCAAAATGCACGTTCTGGAAGCACTGCTGCGACTGCGGCAGGCTGCCTGTCACCCGGCATTGTTGAATCGAGGCGACGAAGAAGAACCGTACGCCAAACTTGAGTTCCTGATTCCACACCTGGATGAATTGGTAGCCACGAACCATAAGTCGCTGGTGTTTTCTCAGTTCACCAGCATGTTGTCGATTGTTCGACAGCATCTTGATGCGGCCGGGATTGAGTACGAATATCTGGACGGACAGACGCGGGATCGCCAGCGTCGTGTGACTAATTTCCAGGAGAACGACGATTGCCGCGTGTTCCTGATCAGTCTGAAGGCGGGCGGTCTCGGTTTGAACCTGACGGCGGCGGATTATGTCTTCCTGCTTGACCCGTGGTGGAACCCGGCCGTGGAAGCGCAGGCCATTGACCGTGCTCATCGAGTGGGTCAGACGCGTAACGTCTTTGCGTATCGGATGATCTGCCGTGATACCGTCGAAGAGAAAATCGCTGAACTTCAAAAGAAGAAACGCGAACTTGCCGATGCGATTCTCGATGGCGGCGACCATAAAAGTATTCTGAAGGATCTGTCCGTGGAGGATCTGGAATTGCTGCTGTCTTAGAGCCACAGGGCCGGTTTTTTGCCTGGTTGATGCAAATATGTTTTTTTCTGACGTTGCGTCCTCTTTCGGGTCGGGCCAGCACATAGGACCGGGACATGGTTTCAAGTCGATCACTAAAGTCGTAGGCCGAATCCGGGAGTGCAGCGACGCCGCCTGGGCAATGAGATGATCAGAGTCGTGGGCTGGACGTGCCGGAACAGCGCTTGGCATAGTGCGGCCTGCTTTCGTGTGCCTGCGAATGCAGTCACCAAAGTTACAGGCGCCACCCAATTGTCGTTGGGAATTCCTGCCGACTTGCTGTTCTGATTATGTCGTGTTTCTGACGCGGCAAGAACTCGCAATGCGACTTAATCCGCTGTAGATCCGCGGCCAACGGATCGTTGTTCTTCCGGAGGACTTTCCTGGCTCCATGTCGATGACTCTTGCTATCCAGAACATTCCACTGGAACGACTTGCCGTCGCATTGATTCCGGTGGGCGTCGTGCTTTTGATTCTCAATGCATGGTCGCTGAGCGTACGCACCTCGCTGGCCGCCATCGGCAGGATGCTGTTGCAGCTGATGTTGCTCGGTTATCTGCTGGTCTACATCTTTCAAACGGACACTTCGTGGGTCGTAATCGGAGTACTTACGGTCATGCTGGTCGGGGCCAGCTGGATTTCACTTCGCGTCTCCACCAGCGGACGACGCGAACTGCTTCCAACGGTGTTGCTGTCCATTCTGCTTGGCGGCGGTACGACATTGTTAATCATTACTCAGGTCGTTCTGGGCCTTGATCCGTGGTACCAGCCGCGAATGATGATTCCATTGGCCGGAATGATTTTCTCAAACTGCATGAACACCGTCAGTCTCTCGATCGAACGATTTCAGTCAGAAATCAGTCGTGGCGAATCCCGGGATGTCGCCCGACGAACGGCTCTCGAAGCCGCACTGATTCCGATCACGAATTCTTTGTTCGCGGTGGGCCTCGTTTCAATTCCCGGCATGATGACCGGGCAGGTACTGGCCCAGGAAGACCCGCTGACTGCGGCGCGGTATCAGATCATGGTGATGTGCATGATGTTCGGATCATCGGGAATGTCGGCTTCGATCTGCCTGACCCTGATTTCACGCCGAACCGAGGATGACCCTGGTAGATAGCTTGACAGGCAAGACGTTATGAGTGCGCTACACAGGGAGCGACTGCCGGATACTCGTGTCTGCGGCTACAGCATGGTACCCTGATTCGGGGCCGCGAACGACGTGTTTCAGCCTGAGAATCGGGCCTGCCCACCATCCAGAACAGTGCACGAAGAAAAAGGTGAACTGTTGTAATGGTGGGAAACCTGCAGCCGTTCCACCCTGCGGCAACTACCACTTGCGGATTTCGAGTTCCAACTCGACACCGAACTTTTCCGCAACGGCGACTTTAACCTTATCGATCAGCGATTCGACGTCCGCGCTGGTGGCACCACGCCCTGTCACCACGAAATTGGCGTGACGATCGCTGATGCGGGCCTCACCCACAGCAAGATCTTTGAGGCCACATTGTTCGATCAACGCACCGGCACTGAGTCCGCGTGGATTTCGAAAAATGCAGCCCGCAGACTGGTCTGCCAGTGGTTGCGTAGACCGCTTCATGATCCAGATCTTCTTCATCCGAACAGTCAAATCGTCCGAGTCATCCGGACGGAGTTCCAGCGTGACGGACAAGACAGCAAGGTCGGTGATACTGCTGGACCGGTAGGCGAAGGTAAGTTCGTCACCGGTTCGCTCCACAACTTTGCCTTCGCGCGTCACAACTTCGACTGTACGAACGAATTCCCCGATGTCCGCATGGCGTCCACCCGCGTTGCCCACGACCGCGCCGCCGATAGTGCCCGGGATTCCCACCAGATTTTCCAGCCCTGCCAGACCTGCTCGGACGGATTCCGAAACGACGTGGGACAATGATGCGCCACCGCCAGCTGTTACGGTATTTCCGTCGAACTGGATTTCAGCCAGCAGAGGATCGGTAATCTGAATCACGGCCCCGGACACGACGCCATCACGGACCAGGAGATTGGAACCGCTGCCAATAACGCGCACCGAAACTTCGGCGGCCACGCAGGCACGGATCAGTAATAACAACTGGTCACGGGACGTTGGTGTGTAAAACCGTTCTGCGTTGCCGCCGAGTTTCAGCCAGGTATGTTGTGCGAGTGATTCATCAGGCGACAGAATGTCGCTGAACTCGTCTAGTGAATTGGTCATGGATGAGATTGGTCCTGCCGGCTCCCATAGTGAGAATTAAGTCATTGGGTCTTCCGGAATGGTCTATTCTTGAGACAACCTGGTCAAGATTGGCGAACAGGAAAGCTTTGACTGCGTTGTGATTCAGCTCCCGCACCAATTCCCCACTCAGTCGACAACACTCAAGGTGCGTCACCTGTTCGCGGGCCGGAAAGACGGGAAGCAGCAGTACTTCGTCAGCCAGTGTCAATGCTCTCGTAAATTCCTCAAACAACGACCGGGTGCGAATCATCTGATGTGGTTCAAAAATCGCAAGGATTCTCGACTGCGGAAAAACAGTGCGGGCGGTCGTCAGAGTCGCTGCGATCGCCGTCGGATGGTGAGCGTAGTCGTCGATTAACGTCATGTCTTGATAGTGCCCACGCAATTCAAATCGCCGTTGGATGCCCGGGAAACGACTAAGCGCTTCTGCGGCAACGTGAGTGTCGACTCCATATTCGGCTGCGGTGGCCATCGCGGCCAGGGCGTTTTCCACATTGTGCTTGCCGACGGCGCACAAATCGACGTCGATGGACTGTTTATTGGGGCGTTGGCACGTAAAATGTGTGCGCCACCCGTGGCACTGAATGTCAGCGGCGAACCAATCAGCCGTGATGTCGTTCAGGCTGAAAGTGGTGGTTCTGCAGGCGGTGGTGTCAGCGATCCTGGCCGTTCGCCGGCACTCTTTGCGATACACAAGGCAGCCGTCACGGTGAATTCCTGCCGCAAACCGCTGGAACGCAGCATCTTCTGAGGTGGTGTCAGGGTAGCAATCGAAATGATCGCGTTCGATGCCTGTGATCACGGCCAGGCGAGGTGTGAAGTGGCAAAAGGACGACTGGTACTCACAGCTTTCCAGTACGGCGACCCGATCATTTCCCTGTCGACCGGAGCATTTGAATCCGGTTTGTGGGGCCCCCACAAAGAATCCAGGCGAAAGATCCGCCACTTCCAGAATCCAGGTCAGCATCGCGGACGTCGTACTTTTACCGTGGCTTCCGGCGACGCACAGCTGATCATGTCGGGCAAAGACATGAGTCAGGCATTCATGCAGCGACATCACAGGAACCCCCTCCCGAACAAGCTGTATCACGATCGGCGTGTCCATGGAAACGGCCGGGCTGATGACGCACACGTCAAACGGGCCGCTGGTCAGTGCTGTACCGGACCAAGGCAATAAGTGGATACGATTGTCCGATTTCAGGCCTGGCAGCGAAAATGGGGGCAGCAGCGACTGATCCATACCCGCAACCACGTGCCCCGCACCAAGCAGAATTTCACCCAGAGCCGTCATTCCGGCTCCCTGACACCCCAGAAGAAGGTATTTCGCGCGCGCACCGCCGGCGTTTGCGTGATCCTTCAACGATGCCGGTATGGCTGGCGTCATGCCTGAGAGTAATTCTGAGTTCGGGGAGCATTCAACTTGATTGAAACTTATTGCAGACAACGACTTATCGCAATGTCAACCTGGTCATTCAGTCGCGAAGTCCTGTGGAAATCGGTCCGTTCATGCGGGAAGGCGGGGTCGGATCGCCGTATTCCAGCCCATGCAGACTGGGAAAATATGGATTCCGCTGCAAAAATGACGGATCAATAGCGAAGACTTTGCCCTCCTACCGTCGTCAGAATACAAGTAACGGTCTTGCCGGCGGCGGCAGAAGAAAGCAGCGGGGTGCTGTCGCGAGCGGTAGATTCCGGATATATATCAACCAATACGCGGCTGTTGATTGGCATTCCTGCCCGTCGCCAGGCCCGGGCGGGCAAGACTGTTCTAGACGCAAGAGTAATAATTATTGATCCAACGAGCCTGCTGTTCCATCATTCTCATTGCGACATATTCTGTCGTGTTTTGTTTCTGCGCGATTAAGGCATTTGAATGCAGAAGTTCATCAAGAATGCACCGTCGATCGTCGTTTCGCTGGTGGTGCATGTCGTCGTGCTGTTGGTGCTGATGTTGGTTCCGCTGGCGATACAGGGCGGAACGCCCGACATTCTGCTGGAGTCCATCTTTACTGAGGAACTGCCGAAAGAGCAGATGGAGCAGCAATTAGAACTGGAAACGAAGCCTGCCGAAACGCTGAACGTCATCGCCGGTGGAACTCCATCGACGGTCATTGGCGCAGCCGCTCAACCGGTTTCAACGCCCGTCGACGTGCAAAAGGCCAAGGTTCTTGAAGAAGCCACGGTCGACGCTCCACGCGTGGAGACGATGCAGTTAACCGACGAAGTCATGGCCGCCGAACTCGGCGAAGGCGAAATCACCGGCGAAGTCGGCGCCATGGTCGAAGGCTACGGAGCTGCCATGGGCATCATCACCCAGGAAATCATCCGCATGATGCGACAACAGAAGGTGACCGTCATCTGGATGTTTGACGAATCCGAAAGTCTCGAAGATGACCGCAAGGAGATCGAGGAAAACTACATGCGGGTCTACGAAGAGCTGGGCATCGCAATGAAGCAGGACAAGGATCTTCGTCGCGGCAGTGAACAACTACTCACTGTTGTCGGCAGCTACGGAGAAACAATTCACGAATGGACAGCAAAGCCCACGGGCGATCCGGAACTTGTGAAAGCCGCCATCAACAAAGTTCCGATTGACACGTCCGGTAAAGAAAACATGTGCCGGTCCGTGGCGGCCATGATCAACAAGTACAAAGCGATGGCCATTCGCGGCAAACGCAAGCTGGCCATCATTATTGTGTCGGACGAATCCGGTGACGATGGCGACTACGTCGAAGAAGCTGTGGCTGCTGCGCGGGCGGCCAAGGCCCCGATTTATGTCATGGGGCGAGAAAGCATGTTTGGTTATCCTTACGCCAGGCAGCGCTGGACGTACGAGGATAAGGCCAAAAAGATCAAGGAAGACTTCTGGATCAGAATTCGTCGCGGTCCGGAAACGGCTTTTCCCGAATGTCTGCAATGGGACGGTATACACGGTCGCTGGGATGCTCAGTCAGCCGGCTTCGGCCCCTACGAACAGGTCCGCATGGCGCGTGAAACAGGAGGCATCTTTTTTGTGCTGCCTGGCGAGGAACAGAATCTGGTCGGACGAGATGCCAATGACAAAAGAAAATACGACTTTCTGGCACTGCGGGAATACACGCCACTGCTGATGTCACGTCGTGAGTACGCAGGCGACCGTGCCACCAGTGAATTTCGACAGACACTGTGGAGCGTGATCATCCGATTGAATCCCACGAAGAACACACTTCTGTTTGGTGACACGTTTGATGAGAGTCTCAACATCCGCCGAGAACACTACCCGCTTGAGCCGCTGCCGTTTAAGGAGGAGGCGGGACGACAGGTGCAACGTGCGGCTAACGCACTGCTGCTGGTGAACGAAGGTCTTGGCCTGCTGGAACGTGTCAAGCCGATGCGTGGCAGAGAGGCGTCTCTGCGCTGGCGCGCCGGGTACGACCTCGCCTACTCGCAACTGCACATCTTTCGGCTGCGACTGTACCAGTTTCTGCTGTACATGGACTCTCATGCCAACAACATGCCAAAACCCGCCAACAAGAACGGCATCTCCAACGAATGGAACTTCCGGCAAAGCAGAAAGACGCTGATTCCGAACGATATACAGTTTCTGCGCCTGAAGAAGGCGTTCAATTTGAAGATGGAACGCAGCGAGTATCTGACGATGGTCACCGAGGAAGAAAAAAGAGCGGTCGAGCTTCTGGATATCGTCATCAAAGAGCACCCCGGCACGCCGTGGGCGCGTCGCGCGGCACGAGAGAAGAGTGACGGTTTCGGTTTTAGTGTCAGCGATCGTCTGTGGGATCCCAGTAACATCCGTAAAAAGATCCAGTTGCAGTTGCCGAATCTGTAAGCTGCCTGTCAGCCTTTGACGCCCCGCTGTGCGAAGGCATTCTGGTGTGTGACCGTTGACGGCCAATCACCCCAGGATGTTGGCCAGGAGCAGTCGATGCGTTCGGGCACCGTGCGAGTCGCCAAATCACGCGTGCTGCAGCGACTGCGACAGGAACCGGGTGAGCTGCTGGGATAGAGCATTTCGCAGTCGTGTGTATAGCCCCAGCGGACGAAATTGCCGGGAAATGAGTCTGTCCTCACCGTCTTCCTGGAAACTCGTAATTGTGTAACGCATCGGCGTTATCTTAATAGCCTGAGACAGACCCGCAGGCATTGAATGCTCTCGGCAGCGCCAGGGAAGTCGGAGTCAAAGCTGACATTTTTGGTCTTTTATCCACGCAGGAGAGACAAGATGAAATCGAATTCCCGCCGCACATTTCTGGCAGACGTCGGCAAAGGTATGTTGGTCGGCAGTCTGGGAACTTCGCTGGCATTGGACCTGGGACTCTCATCGGCGTTCGCGGAAGAAGAAGCGCCACAGCTGACGTTTGGCGATATGGAGCCGCTGGTCTCGGCCATGCAGCAGACGCCGCTCAACAAACTGCAGGCCATGCTGGTCAAAGAACTGAAGTCCGGCACAGATTTGCGGACCCTGACATCTGCAGCAGCCCTCGCGAACGCCCGTTCTTTCGGGGGACAGGATTACACCGGGTTCCATACGTTCATGGCACTCGCTCCTGCGTACGAAATGAGCCACCAGTTGCCAACGGATCTCAAGGCACTGCCGGTGCTGAAGGTGCTTTATCGAAACACGGCCCGGATTCAGGAGACGGACAGTCACAACAATGAAGTGCTGCATCCGGTGCAGCCGGCAACTTTGCCACAGGGAAGTCCGGGGGGGCCGCTGTTACAGGCCGCAACTCGCAGCGCTGACTACGACAAAGCCGAACAAACATTCGCCGCCATGGCGAAAGGCCCCGTCGGAGAAGCATTCAACCATCTGCAGTTCGCCATTCAGGATGAACTCAACGTTCACCGAGTTGTTCTGGCGTGGCGCGCGTGGGCGATGCTTGATCTGGTGGGACAGGAACAGGCACACACTCTGTTGCGCCAATCGGTCAGGTTCTGTGTAAAATCGGAACTGGGATGCATCGAAGCCAATCGCGAGCCGTCCCGGATTCGAACCGTGCTTCCGAAACTGCTGGACCAATATCATTTGGTCGGCAAGCCACTCGGAACACGACAGGCAGATGATGCATGGATGGACGAGTTTGCTCGTATGATCGTTCGCAGCGATGCAGAACAGGCCGCCGATGCCGCGGCCGCCGCCCTGGCAGAAGGCTTCGCTCCTGATGTGATCGGTGAAGCCATCTCGCTGGCGTCAAACGCTCTGGTGCTGCACGATCCTGGTCGAACCAAACCGTATCCTGGCAAGCCGATCGGCAGCGTGCATGGTGATTCGGTTGGCGTGCATGCGTCGGATTCGGCCAATGCGTGGCGTAATATTGCTCGCGTCAGCAACCAGCGAAACGCCGTCGCCAGCATGATCGTGGGTGCTTATCACACGGCCACGGGGCGTTACAACAGCAAGCTCAACGAATCGCCGTATCCTCTCGATGAGCAGCTTGAAGCGGTGACATCGAAGGATCCTGCCAGGTTGCTCGACGAAGCAGACGCGGCCATTCGTGAAAAGGACCAGTTCCGCGCCGCCGCCGTGATTCATCGTTATGGCCAGCTTGGGCTTGCTGCCCGTCCGGCGTTCGACCTGATGCTGAAGTACGCCACCAGCCAGGACGGAGCGTTGCATGCGGAGAAATACTATCGCACGGTGTCGGAAGAATACCGCACGACGCGTGAGGCATTTCGGTGGCGTCAAATGGTGGCACTCGCCCGCGTAACTGCCAGCGAAGCCGGAAATCCTTCGCCCGGCTACGCCGAAGCGTGCGGGCTGCTGAACGTCAGCACGTAACGACGCGAACGCAGCGCAGGGCCGGTTCCCACCGGCCGCCTGATTCGATGTGGCCGGTAGGAACCGGTCCTACGAATGACTCTGTCGTCGCTGTGCGCGGGTCTCCCGACCCCGCACTCCTGCGACCGCAGGTCTCCAGCGTAACGGCGGCGATAAGGGACTAACGGGAGACCTTCGGTCATGATATGGTCGCGGTCCGGAGACCGGCGACCAGCGCTTCGGTGCGCGCCGCGGAACTCTGCATACGTTTCAGGCGTTTCTCACCAGCATGTTGCCTGGCAGGCGGCGGACAAAGTGTTTCATCTCCAGTACTGTCAGAGTCGACAGCACTCGAGACATGTCCAGTTGTGTCGTTCTGATAATTTCGTCCACCTGGACCGGCGACGTGCTGATGAGACTCAGGATTTCCTGTTCCTGCGGGTTGAGACTCATTTCACGCGGATCGTGAATTGTGGTTTGTGATTCTGAGGTTGTCGGATTGGCGAGCGGACCGAGTTCGCGGAGGATGTCGTCGACGTTACGCACCAGCGTCACCCCGTCACGAATCAGATCGTGACATCCTTCGCTGGCCAGACTGTCCAGCTGGCCCGGCACAGCAAAGACTTCCCGGCCCTGTTCCTGCGCATGACGAACGGTATGTAACGCGCCGGAATTGCGAGTGGCTTCGACCACGATCACCCCCAGACTCAGCCCGCTGATGATGCGATTGCGCTGCGGAAACAATCCGGGACGGGGTTTCTGGTCGAGCGGAAACTCGCTCACGAGAGCTCCGTTGTCGACGATCTCCATCGCCAGGTCGGCATGCTCCGGCGGATAGATTTCTCGAACACCGGTGGCCAGGACAGCAATCGTTCGCCCGCCGGCGTTCAGTGCACCTCGATGGGCCGCACTGTCGATGCCTCGGGCAAGACCGCTGACAACGGTAAACCCTGCGCGGACCAGCGAACCCGCCAGGCGTTCTGCCTGACGTCTGCCGTAAGTTGTGCACCGTCGAGATCCGACAACGGCGACTGCCAGATCGTCCTGTGGCTTTGTGGCTCCGCGGCAATACAGCAGCTCCGGCGAATCGACGACGTTGGCGAGGCATTGCGGATAGGCGGCCGTTCGTTTCTGCAGCAGGTGAACACCCAGTTCCTGGCAACGTCGCAACGTTTCGTCTGCTGTGGAAACGTGCGCGGCGCCAGATATCTTATTTGCCAGTTGCGGCCCGACACCGTCAACAAGCTGCAACGTCGCCACGGACTGTGTCAGCACCTGATCGGCCGTGCCGAAGTGCTGCAATAGAGTGGCCTGCAGCAAAGGACCAATTCCCGTGATCAGTGACAGGGTCAGAGATGCACGCAAATCCGCGTTTTCGTTGTCGTCGGAAGTGGCCGCTTCAAGTACTGTCATCGGTGCTGGCCATTGGGTGCTAGCGCTGTTTTCTACCGCCAGAAAAATAGGCCCTTAGTGCAGTTTCAGATTGGCCCCTGATGGCGATCTCTGCCCAATCATTGATATTCAGCTCAAAGATCGCAACGCTGGCGGGGCTCATTGCCAAACTTTCTGCCGACCACGACATAATCAGACTGGCGATGCCGGGGTTGTGTCCAATCATCATCAGCACCTCGTCGTCGTGAGCCGCCAACTCAGACGCGACTCCCGGATAGGTTGCCGGACTGGCCAAATACAGGGAATCAAGTGCTTCCGGCGTTGTTTTGGCACCGCACGCAGTCGCCACCAGTTCGGCCGTTTCGACAGTACGGACTGCTGAGGAGCAAATGATCCGGTCAATGTTGTACTCCGTCAGAAGCTTTCCGGTCTGGCTGGCCAGCAGACGGCCGGATCCGGTCAGTGGGCGTTCGTGATCCGACCACGCCGGGTTGTCGGCAGAGGCATGTGAGTGCCGCATCAGGACAAGCGTCTTCATTCAAGAACCTTCTGTCTGCCCGGAACTCACTGCCGGCAGTGTCTTCGGATGTGTTTCGGGAAGATAGATGTTTCCGGGAAACGCCGTCAGCTGATCCGGGCAGCCGTAGTCTGACGATGTCGCTGGACTACGGAAATGTCACTTTTTGCCGGGAATTGCCTTCGCAAGAAATTCTGCGTCATGTGCCAATACCGTCGCCAGAAAACAGGGTGCCCGATTCTGCATGTCGTTGTCCTGGGAAACGCATCTCAGCATCTTCAGCGTGCCGGCTTCGAAGCCGCTCTGCAGTTCCTCAAGGTGGGTCCGCATGCGTCGACGAAAATCCTCCAACACGTTCGGCGAAAGATCGATCCTCGAAAGTGTCGTTCGATCAGATGTCCTGTCTCGTCGCAGTTCTGCCAGGGTGGTCGACTGGGTACGAAACAGCAGTCCACGATCGAATGAACGACGCAGCAAACCGTTGACATCAAACTGATAGAACGGGTCCTGTTCGAAGTACACGCTGAACGAGCCATCCTTCCGAAATCCCACCGTCACCATTTGCCATGCGGTCTTGTGTTCTGCGTTGAGCTCACGACGGAATTCGGCACGTGCCACAAGGGCCGTGGCGTCGACCATCAGGTCTTCTTTATCTGTTTCGGTGCGTGCCATTGAAGAATCGTCGTCTGAGAACGTGCATCGTCCTGCGTTCGAAGTTTACACATTCGGTGCACCGGTGCGAACTGCCATTGGACTCGGCAGGAAGACACGTGCCGAAGAGGCAAGAGCCCCGGTCTTTTCAAGCGACCGGGGCTCTTGCTGTGTGCAACTTCTATGATAAGCAGTCCCCTCGCCCCGGTTGAGTGAACTCCCTGAACTGGTAGCATCGATATGTCTCCCGTAGTATATAGCGCTGATTCGTACCACAGAAATTAACATCATGCTTACCAGCCGTCGAATCCGGAAGCTCGGATTCATGTTTCTTTTTGCCTTGTTGGTTGTGCCGGCCGCTTCTGCTCAGACTGAGCAGGATGTTGAGCAGTTCCTGAAACTGCGACAGCACTCGCGAGCTCGGGCGGCGTTTGTGGAGATGATTCGGGACACTCCGCAGGAAGAACTCAAGACCATTACCCGTAAATCTCCTTATTCCCGGTATGCGTATTTACGCGAAGTTGCCGCTGATCGAATTGCCGAGCTTAGCCAGCAAGATATCCCCAGCCTGTTGAGAGCGGCCTTCAATAAACTCTCCAGCGGAAAGCCGGAATTCGCCGAACAGATTGTTGAGCATTTGCGGAGTTCCACTGATTCAGCCGTGAGAGCAGAATTCCACGCTGCCATCAACGAAGGTCTTCAGAAGATTGAAGCGGCCAAAAGCGAGTATCCCGAATACAAGCACTTCTCACGTGCCAACCATCAATTGCTGGCCAGTGACTACAAATCAGCACTCGCCGAATACAGAATGTTCCTCACGAAGGTGAAAGGCGGTGTTTTTTCTGACCACACTCAGGCAAGTATTGCCTGGTTTCGGGGCAAGCTCAAACCGGAGTCGATCCCCATCGCCGGTGACAACGAACGCACAACACACTTCGTGGTGGCCACGCTGCTGGCAAAACAGGGAAAGACAGGCGAAGCTATCCGTCACGTCAGAAAGGAGATCCGTGCCGCGCAGGGCGAGTTAGGGCAGCAAACCGTACCGTTCTTTCTGAAAGACTTTCCAACTTGCCACCAACTGCTGCAGGCAGACTCGCCCGACGCCATTGATGCCCGCGTGGAATATGAAACACTGCTGAAGCTTCATCAGATCGCGGCGGCCGTCGTCGCTTATGAAGAACAGAACGGTTCTCTCCCTCACGCCAGCAGCAACGGCGTGAGCTGGCGGAAACAGATCGCACCGTTTTTTCGACTCCCCAATGAGCCGAAAGGCATCTCCGACGTGTTCTTCGTAGGCGGAGAGGAGGACACGACGCCATTCGTTGTCGTCCTCGGGGAGGACACTATTTTTCCGCCGGACAGGGCGACCGCACCCGGCCGTAACATGTATGACGGCAAGGCGAACACGTTGTTTGTTCTAGCCAGCCATGACGCGGTGCCCGGCGATTCATCTCAGGATCTTTCCATCGCCGATGTGCCGCAGTGGAAGCAGAGAGTCGGGGATGGGATTTACGGTGCAACAGCCACCGGCGACGTTTACTGGTTTTCGAGTGAATACCCTCTCGATCAACTGCAGAATCTGATCAACCCCAACGACCGAAATCGCGTCTATTTTCCAGTCGACCTTCTTCTGGGGCAGGTGCTTGAAGATAGGCGAGTGCCGTGTGACGGAGTGCACTGTGACCAGCATTCCTGGGTTCACATGCAGGTCCAGCTTCCCACAGGCCAGACTCCCGCCGAAGTTTTTCAGGAGATCCGGACAGCAGCCCTGGAACGCAACTGGCCACGTTTCTATGGCTGCCTGACACCAGACGCACGCTACGATCAAATAAGTACGCTGATCATCGACGTGGGACGACTAGTGCCCTGTCAGCTTTTAATTTCAGGGTAGAGTGATTTGAGTTTTCTGCGTGCGGCTTGCACGTTGAATTGCCAATCGACTCCGCGTTGTCTGCTGTTCGATGCTTGCGACCAGGCCTTTGTCTCTTTTTGAAGCAGTCGAATGGATTCGAAACGACGACCGGTCATGCATTGTCGTGTCATGGAACTGAGTTCGTTTTCTGCGACATTCAACCAGCTGCCGTGCTTTGGTGTGTATCGAAATTCAATTCGCTTCACCAACGCTCGAGCCTTTGTTGCGGGAAACGTTTCGTAAAAAGCTCCCCTGGTGTGCGTGTTCAGGTTGTCACAGACCAGAATGACCTTTTTTGCTTTCCTGTAACGCGTGTTCATCAAACCTTCCATTTCGGCGGCCCAGTCAACTTTGGTGCGTTGATCACGGACGCTGACTTGACGCCACCCGACAAGAGGCTCAATAAACATG
>JBDONA010000554.1:0-1763 GCA_039831575.1 Fuerstiella sp.
AGTCTGATGGGTCGCTGCCCAAATCCGTAACGTGTATCACGGAAAGCGTGAGTGGCCATCACTCGACTTCAAGTGCCGCTCGAAATCTGTCCAAGACCTTCCGCTTACGATCGTCAATCTCGCCATCAACTGCGGCGACGCGTTCGAGTTCCCGTACTAGCGATTCCTTGTCGCTAATCTGCGGGCGCACCGCAGTAAGTTCCTTGACGGCTTCAATGAACACTGTCCTATAGCTGCGAGACCCAACGTCAGACACAAACGAGTCTATGAGATTCACGATTTCGTCTGAAGTCATCGGCGCCTGCAACCGGCCGAACGCGCTGGCAATCTCCGCCTTCTCGCTCGATGTAATCTTGCCGTCCGCTGCGATAACGCAGCACATTGCCTTAAGAACAGCAGGTGCTGTGGATGCTGCGACGACAATCATCGTTGCTTGTACGATTTCTCCCTCCGGCGGAGGCACATGGGTCCGCAAATGACTAGAAACTTGAAAATGATAAGCGATCCTTTCCCAGAAGTTCTCCGTCGGCCGTCTCGCCCCGCATGAAGGACAAACGTCCACGGAAAAACGGGTGTCGTCCATTGTGCCGCTGCCGCCTGCGCCGTCGTGCCAGAACCGAAATCTGGCGTCACATTTTCCACAATGCTCGGTCGGTGGTGGGCGATCGCCGGAGATCGTTGCCGCAAATTCCTGGGATCTCGCAAGTTCCCCACCGTCAAACCAAGTCCACTCGCAGTCGTAGCACACATCCAAGAAAAAGGCATCGCCTGCGCGTCGTTTTGAGGTCATCATCTTGCCACATTCTGGACATTGACGGTTCTTTCCGTCCACCGCCACGTCATCAGTCGCCTCCTGAGCAAGTTCGGCCGGGGTCTTCTCCTGCTTCTTTTTGATGCCCACCACTTGACCTGATCTCACCAGATATCCCTTGCAACCTTCGCAATGTCGAACATTAAAACCCTCGTATTTCACGGTGATGAGACGTGTTTGGCAACACGGGCAGCGCATGGCGAAACTCCCTTTATGTTATCGCGTCGTTGGTCGAAGGACTGGAACGCCCACTCTATTCAAGTTCAGCTCGATTCAACAAGGACTGTTCAATTTTATCACAGTCCAGCGTTGCTGCTCAATTCCGTGATACACGTTACGGAGGGCCATCACATGGACAACGAACCAACGACGGAAGAACTGCGCTAGCGGTTACGGGAACGGCGTCTCAGGCGATTGCAGGAGTTGGCATTGCGTTCGCAGTTCGCATTAAAAAGAGTAGCCACCTGTGGAGGCTGACTCGTTGGCAGGAATGCTCTAATCGCAATAATGCACTTGCGAACGCTAGTCGTCCTTCCGTTCAGTATCCGCATCGATGGAACTGTGGAGCACACGAAATCCCAGGCCGGAGTACACGTCGATGTACAAATAACTGAAGCGGAACCCCGAACTAGTGGGATGGCCAAAACTGCCGCCCCGGATCACCCGATCCGATCCCGATGCCGCACCAGTCGGATCCGTCACTGAGCCGCTCGGGTAATCCCCCTGCCAGTCCTGGCACCACTCCCACACGTTGCCGTGCATGTCATACAGACCCCACGCATTCGGCTTCTTACCACCCACGGGATGTGTCGTGTTCTCGTCGTCCCCGGCGTCGTCGTACCAGGCGTAATCACCCAGTACACTGTTACCGAAGCTGTATTTCGTCGTCGTCCCCGCGCGGCACGAGTACTCCCACTCTGCCTCGGTCGGCAATCGGTACACATGCCCCGCC
>JBDONA010000088.1:0-7321 GCA_039831575.1 Fuerstiella sp.
ACATCCTTGTCACCTCGTTCTGATTTTGGGCTGGTTATTAAGACGAACCGAACGATATCTTCCGTCCAGTTCTGAAAAACTCATAGACCAACTTTCCCAATCGACGACACACCTTCAAAGGGCTGGCCTTAACGCCTTCAGCACTCTACGGTCACCAACGGCCGATGGCTCGAAACGCATTGGTGGACAACCCAGTATTCTTCTCGTGCCGATCGAGTTGAGTACAACTGCTGAAAAGTTCTATGTCAACCAGAACCTTGGCGGCGGAACCATTGTTGCCGAGGCGAACATTCACTCCGGTAAGTATCGCCCTGTTGAAGTGCCGTGGCTGTCGGATTCGGCATTCGCAAATTCGTCCGCAACTGCGTGGTACCTGCTGCGTGATCCAGCCAGGTATGCCTCGATGGTTGTCAGTTTCCTGAATGGGATCGAGCAACCCACGATTGAATCTGCGGAAGCAAACTTTGACCAGTTGGGCGTGGATTTCCGCGGGTATCACGACTTCGGTTGTGACCAGGCCGAATACCTGGCAGGTGTGAAGGTCAAAGGAGCTGCGTAACCGGCGGCGATGTTGCCGTCAGGCCCTGCCGTGTTTTAGAGGTTGACGCGGCGGGGTTTCATCTAGACTGATCTGGATCTCGAAACCTTCGGTGGACTGGCGTGTTTGCCGTAATTCACGCAGAATGGGCACCCGTGTCGCACAATGGGGAGCTATCCCGGAATGAGCGACAACTTGTCAGTCATTACATCGTTGTGCGATCAGGTGCATCGCATGTCCAGCTTTGGAGACGATCCGTTCGCAGATTGCGCTTTCATCTACGGGGATCTCTTCTGTGATTCTTGTGGGGTTGACGTTATGTTGCCTGAGGGTGCATCTTACGCCGATGACGGCTGGGAACGGTTGATTAGCAAGCGCGCACGTGAATCCGGCTGGCTTGTGGAATGGCACGAAGCTGAGGACGATTGGACGATCATGTGCCCGACTTGCCGCCGTGACCAATCGTCGTAGGCCGTGGCGCACAACAAGGCATGTGGGCAAGGTTGCTGCGCAATCGCCGCTTTGGTTCTTTGACGTTGTCCGATTTGTTACAATCAATCGTTATTCACGGTCGTTTGCTTCGGAAACGGCGGCGACCCACATGCCAACCGTTGTGCGAGCTAAAAGCCATGTCCAATTACGAATCCGTTCTTTCGGCGGCGGCGCAACTACCGGTCGATGATCGACTTCGACTCATTGATGAACTTGCGTCATCGATGCCGGACGATCAACCGCCGCAGCTTTCGGACGCCTGGCTCCGTGAAATCGATCGCCGCTCCAACGAGATCGACTCCGGTGCAGTCGTCACCGAGGATTGGGCGGACATCCGGGCTCGATTGTTCGCGAAGCACGGTGTTGACGGTGCGAATTAGTTTCCATCCCGAAGCGACTGCAGAGTTCGAAGCATCTGCTGATTGGTACGCGGAACGCAGTCCCAGAGCGGCGCGCGATTTCTGCGTTGCCGTAGACGTTGCGCTTGCCAGCATCGGGGCCGATCCCGATCGTTTCGTACGGATCGACAATCGGCATCGTTCCTGCAGCGTGCAAAAGTTCCCATTTCAGATCGTCTTCTGCCATGACGACGATCGAATTCATATCGTTGCCGTAGCCCACGCAAAGAGGCGGCCTGGGTATTGGCGTGATCGCTAGTCGCACAACATTAAACATCCGCAAAGTCGCTTCGCGATCGCCTTCGCTCTTTGTTCAGCGGGCGTCCCGTTGGTAGAATCGCTTGTTGTTTCAACGTCGTCCGCTTCGATCACGGCGGCGACGGATGTTCTTCCCGTTGGGCGGACAAGTCATGGCAATGACCTCGCGAATCACGTTTTTTTTGCTGCTCGTTGTCTGTTCCGGTTGTTTGCCTGTGGAAGAAGACAGCTGGCAACATTACCAGAGTGGCGGTCATTATCCGGCCCGCACACCTGCCATGGCGCCCGACGGTTCAGTGATCGTATTCTCGTCCCCTCGAACAGGCAACGGCGACATATATCAGATCAACCGCGATGGTACACAGCTAGTTCGCCTGACCGACAGTTCTGCATTTGAAACCGATCCGATTTTCTCGTCGGATGGGTCAATCATAGCCTTTGCTCGCGAGGCCGATGGCCGCCGACATATCTGGCTGATGGATCGAGACGGATCAAAACAGAGACAACTCACTTCCGGCAGAGTACTGGATGATCCTTGGGCATTTTCTCCTGACGGCTCTGAATTGATTCTGCAGCGATCACCGTTGTCGATGGGCATGGGCCGGTCGGTCACTTCCTACGCTGCTAATCCCCGCAGCAAGCAGATTCGGACACTCGAAGCTTCCCCGGTCTACTCGCCGGACGGAGCAAGGGTCGCCTACGGCCAGTACAACGAGCCCAACAAAATCTTTGAAATCTGGATTGCGGACGCCGACGGCTCGAACAAGAGACTCCTTGTGTCTGGGCACTCTCCACGATTCTCACCGGATGGTAACACTATCTTGTATTCAACAGAGAACTCAGATCCCGGTAGCCTTTGGAAGATGATTGATATTGATGGATCAAACAGTCGAGAGCTTGGAAGAGTCGAAGGTCCGGTGTTCGCCCCGGACGGCAAACATGTCCTTTGCTTGAGCCCCGAATGGCAACGCGAGATCTGGAAATTGGAATTTGATGGATCGAACCGAAAGCGTTTGCAAGCTCCGACTGGTTACATCGATTTCTTCCGACCTTGCCGCGATGGATTCATCATCAAATTGGTTACCGATGATCGAGTTGGGGACATATACGTCGTCGATACAGATGAGTGGAATGTCGAACGAGTAGCTTCAATGCGCTGACGAGAGCTTCGCACGCGTCCCGACGTCTTTTGAGCGCCCAACAAGGCACGGCCGCAGAGCGGAGTCACCTTCGGCGTAGTGCAAACGTCGCTTGCGTAATAGAATAAACCGTAGTTCAACCGTTTCCGACGGCAAGGGCGGTGACGGCCGTGCCGAGAACGAATCCCGATGAGCATCCGACGAAAAGGTTCGCGTTCTATCACCGTTGATCGCGTCGAATACCGCTGGCGAATCCGAAAACGTGCAACGTATGATCAGCAGGTATTCGGTGGCGGCCTGACGCTGGCGGTCGAACTCGCTGACGAGCCGGGGTGCAGCCTCTTGGTTGGCCTTGATTCAGCGCATCCAAACAATCTCACTGGCGAACCGTTCGATTCAATTACTCCTTCAATCGTCGCAGAAAAGATCCGTTTCGCACTCGCGCACGGTTGGCAGCCTGCTGAAGATGGTCCCAAATTTTGGCTTCACCTACATATGCCACAAGATCCGAGCCGCACAACATAGTTTGCCCGCAGAGTTGCAGCATCCATTCCGCAAATGATTGCCACTCTACTGACTCTGTCTTACTACATCGCGATCTGCCTTGCTGCATTGATTGCGTTGCCAATGGTTGGACCGTGGGCAGCCGTCGCCGTTGCGATTGCTGCCCTCACAGCTCGCTATTTCTTTGGCCCCTTGAACGGTAAACGTCCCGCCGCTAGCCACGGCATGGCAGACGGTCTAATCGCAGTGTTTGCGGTATTCGCCAATGTCTCAGTGATCGTGCTCGCACTTCTTCAACTCACCAACACCTAAACGCCCAACAAGGTTTGCCCGCAAAGTTGCAGCATCGCGAACAGCAGTCTCACCCCGCCTCCCATTCCCGCCCGCAAACAATCTCCTCGTACTGCGTGTCGTCCTTGCACTCACGAGTCCGCCACGGCTTCAGGCGGTTGACTGCACAGCGGCTGCGAACAGAGACGGCGTTGCGTTCGGCTTGATTGGGAGGGGTGTCTGCCAACGTGAGTCACGCTTCCAGAGAGATAAGGTTTCCGATGCGGACCCGCATGCCGGTGGTGTGGGGGAAGGGCGGTCAGCGACGGCACACACCCGATTTATGCAGCCATTAGTGATAACGCGAATGTTTCAATATCGGCCTCAACAACCTCCTCCCGCTCGGCGCAGGCGATTTCCTCTATGCAGTCAGAGGTTTCAATTGTCCGAACGGGATTCAACCGTGAGCCGTGACAAAATATCCCAACCCATCGATTACCGTGAACAGTACGCACTATCTCGAACTGTGAGTTCGGCCACGGCATCTCGTCTATGACGGGAAAATACTGTTGTCCCTTCAGGAATAATACTTGTCCGTCGCCAAGATCAAAAATAAAGCCGCCTCCCTCGTCCTCAAATTCCACAAGTTCAATCACGGCGGTAGCGTCGATGTTCTTGACGGCAACCATGCCGTCAAACAGGGCATGTTCGATATCCGGAACATCACGCCGAACAAAGTTTCTATGAACGGCGGACCAATGAAAGTAGCTACTCCACATCTGAATTACGACGTAAAGACAAATGATCGCCACAATCGCAAGCGGGCCGAGGAGCATGCCTCCAACCAACGGGCTGAGTTCAGCAAGAAATATGCCCGCGGCCAAAAGCCCACAACAAATGAGCCCGCCGGACCAAACGATGAACCAATTCAAGGTGTCTCGGAACGTGATGAATGGTTGAATGTCGGTGACACACTCGGTGAGCCATGCTCTTTCTGCCGCGTTCATCGTACGGGTCAACTCTTTGATCACAGAACGACCGCCCCTTGCTGCATAACGAATTGCAATCTGTGCGCCGGCAGGGTTGCCGACTCCCTCCAGTACACCGTGCCGATTGCTGCCCGTCAAGTAAGGCACTGGGCAGAAATCCCCTTCATGCCTCCCCGCGGATTGCACACCTCCGCCCAGGACGTCACGCTATGAACCGGAGGCGGTCGCGGCAGAGAAGAAATGCAAATGCGGCAAACGGCTCATCATTGGCGTACGTGCACCAGGACACACAACAAACATGAACAACCTTCTCCGCATGTCACTGTTCATCATCGCCCGCGCCGGGTTGTTCCTGGCTGTCGTGGCGTGGATTGCGGGGCAGTGGTGGGAGTTCGGTTGTTCTGCGGACGTTCAAGGCGGTTCACTCATCGGTTCGATTGCCCCCAGAGGATGGGTTGTCGGCCATTACGACGAACCGCTCGGATGGTCGTGCGAATCAATGCTGTTGACTGACTATGATGATCCTGACAACGCGAGAAGTTTCTTCGAACTGAATCCAGATGACTTTGAGTGTCGGTTCGTGGCAATGCTACTGCCCGGTGTTTCATACGTGAGGTTCTATGGGCCCGCGTTCGGGTTCCGCCACTGGCTCATCGTCACCCTCTTCACCGCCTTCAACATCGCCCGCCATTTCATCTACCGCAAACGACCGGAGGGCATGCCATGCGAAGTCTGATTCGACCGGCGTTGTTCATGGTGGCGAGGATTGGGTTGGTGCTGAGTGTTGTGGGAAGAACTCTAGAACGGCGGTAAGGAAAAATGATCATGCTGAGAGTCATCGCGATGTACGGCCCGGCAATGTGCCTCGTATCAATTTTGCAGGTGGATTTGTCCGCGATTGCCGCGTCTAACAACCGTGCTTTGGTGGACGTGCAGCGAGACGAGTTGTTTATTGCTATCCGGCATCGGGATACAGCAACGGTCACTAGGTTACTGAAGGCTGGAGTGGACCCGAATATGCGATTTGGAGACTCAGCGCCCTCCATTTTGCTGTGTCCCGATGGTGGTACTCCGTCATTTTGTCGTAGCTTTACACCGATGCAGGCGGTGGCTTTACCCTCCGACAAGAAACTCACGGCACCAATGGGCACATCGCGAAGAATGAAAAACTTTAGTGAAACTAGTCAGCTTGCAATTGCGATGAGTCTACTTCGGCATGGAGCTGATCCTTCGTTAAAAAACGAAGGCTTGGAAGATCCTTTGGGGATTGCGCTGGCGAACGGAAATGACTCTCTGGCCCAGCTGCTTGTAGCGATGCAATACGGACGATTGACGGCAGTTGCGCCGGAGACCTCGGAACTGCCGTCACCTCGTGACTGCGTTCCATTTCTTCCGAGAACCTTGGGCTTGGTTCTGGAGTTGCGGCGAGATCCCATACCTTCCGACGATTTGAGCTTCATGTTTTCTGCTCTGACCGAGAATGAGGATTGGGAGTCGTGCATAATTTTAGCTACCGACACTCCAGACAATTCGCTTGATCCAATAGTCTTGGCGAGGTTTTTAAGAAAAAAGAGAATTGCCGGTTTAAACGGTGAAATTGTGGAACGTATCGAAGTCCAATTACGTGCAAAGACAACGATTCAAAACTCAGATCGATAGGTCTGAAGTTCCGTAAGTTTAGTGGGCGCGGGAAACGGTTATTTGGGACAGCCATTCTGGCTCATCGTCACGTTCTTCGCCCTGTTCTACGGCGTGCTGAAGTGGGTCTGGCGGAAGCGGGGGAAGGCGGTGGCTGATGAGTGATGATCCGTATCGACATCGAACCATCGGTGGCCGGTTGCGGTTGACGTGCCGCCATGTTTTCAGGAACGATGCTGGCGGAATCGCGTCATAACGTGGGAGGAACACGAAATGAAAACGCAAATTGTCTTGTTGCTGGCGTTCTCTTTGATTGTCGGTTGTGGTCAGTCGAAACCGCGGACGGCTGAACGCGAAACACTATGGGATCTTCAAGTTAAGAATAAGGAGGCGAGAGAAAGGCAGGAAGAAAGGGACGATGCGAAAAAGCGTCGGGACAACGAATTGGAAACAGCCGCACGTTCAGGTGACTGGGAGCGGTTTAATGAATTGATCAGGGACGGCGGGGATAAGACGTTGGCACTGCGATTGGCGGCAACAGAAGGGGAACTTGATTTGTGCAGACGACTAATTGCGGAGGGAGCGGATGTGAACGATGGTATCAACGGCGGATTCCCCGTTGTTATCGATGCCTTGAAACACCCCACAATTCTCCAATTACTGGTTGACTCTGGGGCAGAGAGCGCATGCCGAGTCACCTACGAAGGTTTTAGTAGCGGCCCCGCGTTTATCGGCCATGACTCGACGCTACTTCACCATGCGGCCGCGAAAGGCGTAGCGGAAACTGTGGAGATGCTGATTGAATCGGGATTGTCCGTTAGCGATCGGAACGACGAACAACAAACGCCTTTGCACCTGGCAGCGATATTCGGAAATGGATCCATTGTTCGAGTCTTGATCGAACACGGTGCGGATGAGAACGTCAGGGACGTCTACGGGCAACTGCCGAAGGATCAGTTGTGTCAATGTGTCAGTTCGCAGTTAAAAGCTGCCAGTGATGTGCGGGTTAAAAGCGGCCACAGAGGGGTTGGGTATGTTGATCGATTTCAGCACGAGAGGTGCTGGGAGAGGTCAGCATGTCGAACCGGCTCTCAA
>JBDONA010000514.1:0-7317 GCA_039831575.1 Fuerstiella sp.
GTGCCGACGCTGACGCAGCGCGGACATTGGTCGATGAGTCCTGCAGACACACCGTCAGCGCAGCGATCGCCGACTTTGGTGTCACGTTCATCCGGCCCAGCGCCTCGACGGCGACTATTCGTACCGCGGCCAACTCATCGCCCAATGCACCCACCAGCAGGTCAGTAGCGGCCGGGCCGATTCCCGCGAGTGCCGAAACCAGGCGTTGCGGCGGCAGGTCCGAATCCGCTGTCGCCGCCAGCAATGCGGGCACGGCTTCCACGCCAACTCGACTGATCGCTCTCACCACTTCGGACTCGTCATCAGACTCACGCTTCAGTGCTGCGATCAGAACCGGCAGTGCTGCGGCAGCATCCTGCCCCATCGTTCCCAGAGCAAAGGCTGCGGACGACCGTGAATCGGCGTCATCACTTTTCAGCATTTCCACCAAAAGAGGAACAGCTCGGCGGGATTCCGGGCCGAGTTTTCGTAAAGCCAGCACTGCGGCACTGCGAACACCTGTGTCTTTGTCAGTCAACGCACCTGCGATGACGTCCAGCAGATGGACACGATCGAAGCGAGATGTTGCCAGAGCCACGACTGCGGCGGCGCGGGCCGGCGGATGCGTGTCCTGTGTGACGTCAGTCAGTTTTTCCAGCGTGGTTTCAGACACATCACCAATCTCTGCCAGCCCCAAAGCCGCTTTAACGCGCACAGCTTCCCGCTCACTTGAAAGCGCGTGTGCTAATGCTTCTTCAGCGGGCGGGCCGAGTCGTCCCAATGCGGTGGCCGCATGCACAGCGACGTCGGCGTTTCCGTCAACAAGCAAATCTTTTAAATCGGGAACGACGTCAGAGGCGCTAATGACAAGCCAGCCCATGGCGTCAGCGGTTCCCATGCGAATACGAGCATCATCATGCTTTGACGCTTTGCGAAGTCCGGGAATCACAGGCGGTCCAAGCTGTCCGAGTGCCCATGCAGCTCGGTATCGAATCTGATCAGACCGGCTGTCGAGACTCTCAATCAGAACAGAAGCAGCATCCACCGCAGCAGGCCCGATGCGAGCGACCGCGATCGCCGACTGCGTCCACACCTGTTCATCGCGGTCACTCAGCCCTTTGATCAACGCCGGCAGCGCTGCAAGGGAATCCGGTCCTCTCACGGCCAGGGCATAAGCGGCGTCACGTCGTTCCTCCAGGTCGCCGCTCTGAAGCTGTTCGGCAAAGACTTCGATGTCTGGCGTTTCGTCCTGAGCAATCGACGGCGGTGCAGACGCAACCAGCGCTGTGATAAGCACGACGGTCCGGACGCGATACGTTCCTGGGATCTTGTTGACTCGACGCATTATCATTGAGCAAAGTGGCAATTTCGAAATCGGTCGTCCAACGGCAGCGGCCGACGAATCAGATCTGTAACCCGGAGAGTTTTCCAGTACTGTCGCCGATGTAATCGACGGACGCACCGAATCGGTCCAGCATAGACATGAACAGGTTGCACACAGGTGTTTCCCTGGGAACTCGAATGTGTCGACCGGGATCAACGGTGCCACCGCCGTGACCAGCAATCAGAATCGGCAGGTTTTCGTTGTTGTGTCGGTTACCGTCACTGATACCGCTGCCGTAGCAGAGTGTCGTGTTGTCGAGCAGGTTTCCATGACCGTCCGGCGTCGCTTTCATCTTCTGCAGCAGATAACTGAGTTGAGCAATATGGAACCGGTTGATCAGGCGAATCTTGCGTTCTTTTTCGGCGTTTCCTCCGTGATGTGACAGGTCGTGGTGGCCATCGGCAACGTCAATCTGCCGATAGCTGCGATTGCTGGCAGCATTGGCGAACATGAAAGTGGCGACCCGAGTACTGTCCGTCTGAAACGCCAGCACCATCATGTCACACATCAGACGAATGTGTTCGCCATAGTCACTCGGCGTGCCGCGAGGAACCGGGTAGTCGACATCGGTCGTGATGTCCGGTTGATCAGCGGCACCCTCGATGCGACGTTCAACTTCTCGCACACCGTTGAGGTATTCCTCAAGTTTCCGCTTGTCGTTTTGCCCCAACTGCTTCTGCAGACGGCGTGCATCATCGGCAATGAAGTCGAGGATACTTTTCTTCAACGCATCGCGGCGCTGTTGGTCCTTGCTGGTTGCCTTCGAGTTTCCGTTTCCGAAAAGGCGATCGAATACAAATCGCGGGTTTGTTTCTTTGCCAACCGGCGTTGATGCAGAAGACCACGCAATGTTGGACGAATACGCACAACTGTATCCGGAATCACATCCACCCGCAGTGCGGCCCTGTTCGCAGCCAAGTTCCAGAGACGCAAATCGTGTTGCCTTACCAACTGCCTGAGCAGCGACCTGATCCACCGACACGCCGGATCGAATGTTGGAACCGTCCGTTTTTCGAGGCTGGGCACCGGTCAGAAAAACGGATGCGCTGCGAGCGTGATCGCCCGGACCGTCGCCGTTCGCTCGGCCCTTGTCATGAGTCAGGCCACTGATGACCAGAATGTCGTCCTGCACGGCGGACAACGGATCCAGGATATAGGGCAGTTCAAACCCGAAACCTTCCGTCTGCGGCGTCCAGTCGGACAGATGGACTCCGTTGGGAACGAAGATGAAACCCATGCGTTGCGGCGGTGTCGGCGCAACCGTCGCGGCACGAGTCAACGGACAAACAGATTCCAGCCACGGCAGTGCCAGTGACACGCCCAGGCCCCGCAGTGCGTTGCGGCGTGAGAAGGATGAATGGCGCTCAGTCATTAGTTGTCCTCCGTCGCCTTCATTTGGAGTCACGCATCGTAAACGGATCACTGGTCACGATGGCAGTGATGAGTGCCTCGAACCGGTAGTCGTTTTGTTCCAGATTGCGAACGATATCGTTGACTGTGCATCGGTCGTAAGAACTGAGACCTCGACCCAGGGCATATGTTAACACCTTACCCGCCAGACACCGACAGAACTCGGTTTTCTTTTCCTGGACCAGAATCTCCATCAATTCTTCAGCCCCACTGAACTTCTGACCGCCCGGCAACTCACCGGAAGCGTCAATGTCGAAACGACCGTCACGGTCACGCCATGCGCCGATGGCGTCGAAGTGTTCCAGACCGAAACCGATCGCGTCCATCTTCAGGTGACAGACCGAGCACGTGGGGTTGGACCGATGCTGTTCCATCTGTTCGCGCAATGAACCAAACGTCTCGCCGTCCTCTTCCAGTTCCGGGACGTTGGCCGGAGGCGGTGGAGGAGGTTCGGCCAGAATGTTCTCCAGGATCCACTTACCACGTTTTACGGGTGACGTCCGCGTCGGGTTGGACGTCAGCATCAGGATGCCGGCGTGAGTAAGAATGCCTCGACGACCGGCGTTCAGTGCCACCTGCTGGAACTCAGGGCCTTTGACGCCTGGGATTCCGTAGTGCCGCGCCAGACGTTCGTTGACAAAGGTAAAGTCCGCATTAAGAAATTCCAGGACGCTGCGGTTTTCTTTCATCATCGATTCAAAAAACAACTCCGTTTCGCGACGCATGGCAGTACGAAGTTCGCCGTCGAAATCGGGGAACAGTTCCGGGTCAGGCATCAGTCGTGACACGTCCCGCAGCTGCAGCCACTGGCCGGCAAAGTTATCGACCAAAGCCTTCGACTTCGGGTCGGCCAGCATGCGCTTTGCCTGAGCCACAATGACTTCCGGACGTGTCAGTTTGCCGCTGCGAGCCAGATCAAACAGAGCCTTGTCCGGCATACTGCTCCACAAAAAGTACGACAGCCGCGACGCCACCTCAAAGCTGTTCAGTTCACGGATGCCATCTTCGTCGTCGCTATCCGCGTCACGTTCGACTCGAAACAGAAAATGCGGATTCGACAGCACAGCGGCGATCACTGTTTTGAAAATCTCGTCCATTGAACTGTCCTGTTCATATGCGAACTTCATGATGGCAAACAGACGTGCTTCTTCGTCCTCAGTGATCGATCGCCGGAAGGCCCGTTCCGTGAAGTCACGTACGTTACGTCTGACAGCGTCAATACGCCCATCACCCGCCGGAACGGGGTGAACAAGAACCCGGTCGCGAGCCTGCGGATCTGCAAAGGCCTGTTCTGCAATGGATTGAGCCGCTGTGAGATATTTTTCCAGCAGGACAGGCGGCAGGGACAACACATCCCCGATATTGTCAAACCCGTTGCCAACATCATCGGACGGAAAATCGTCGGCCAGCTTCAGGTCGAGCCCAATCAGGTCGCGAATCGTATTGTTGTACTCAGCCTTGTTAAGTCGCCGCAACGTGACTCGACCGGGATGCTGTTCCGCCGTGCAGTCGAACGTCGCCAGTTCTGCCTGAATGGCGGTGGCAACGGCGACCAGTTCGTCCGCCGTCGGCTGCGGTTCCTCGGGCGGAGGCATCTGGCGATCCCTGATCAGTCGCACCGCCTTTTCCCATAGATCGTATTCCGTCTGCACGTTGGCCGAAGTGCTGTAGCGATCGAACGCAATCCCGGCTTCCGCTTCATCACCGCTGTGACAGGCCACACAGTGCTGTGCCAGAAACGGAGCGACGCTGACTTCGAAGTGCGATTTCCCGCCAGCCGCCGGTGATTCCTGCGCAGCCGCTGCGTGGCTGCTGAACGTAACCAAACGTGCAGCGACAAGGAAGACCAGCAGTAGTTTTTGAAATGTGATTGTTACGTTCATTGTGTGTTCAATGTCGAATGGGAAGTATGCAGTCCGTTCACCTGTCCTGACAGAAGGATCGGGAATCTGAAATTCCAAAGCCCGGATCATTCAAATTGTCCGCAGTCTGTACGAACGCACTTTCTACACGTGCGCCGAATACAATTCTGAACAGAAGGCAGCGAAGATCGCAAAGTTTATAAATTATGGATTCTTTGCGCCCTTTGCGTCCTTCTGTTCAAAAAACATTCGGAACACTATTTTGCTTTCGGCCCGATCAGTTCGATCAGGTTGCCGTCCGGGTCGGCGATCAACGTCAGGAAGATCGGAACGGGCGTTTCCAGAGGAACGCGAACCTGTTCCTTGCCAGCCGCCTTGATTCCTGCCGCTTTCATCCGAGCAGACGCGGCGTTGATATCCGTTACGTAAAAGGTCAGGTAGCTGTACCCCAGTTGTGAATGAATAAAACGGTGATCACCCGTCCTGCTGTCGACGCCCGGCAGCGCCATCAACTTGACACTGGTGCCATCTGTGTCGCCATTTGGCGAGAGAACCTGAATATCAAGGGCATGGTCGTCGGTCAGGCCCGTAGCGCGGCAGAAGTCCTTGCCGACGGCAAATCCTCCGGTTTTTTCCAGACCAACAACATCAGTGTAAAACCTGACACTCGCCCCCAGGTCATTGACAACGATTCCCAGGTCCATGGTCGCATCAGAGAACGTTTTTTCGGCATCGTTCTGAGCCCCCGAAAATAAAATGACGGTCATGATCGCGAGAGCACACACGTGGAGAGAAGTAGCAATTCGGCTGTTGCGCAGAATCATGACAGGGTCTTTCGTGGTCAAAGGAATACGGACCCGTTGGTCCACAGAAGCGCAGCTCTTCAAGGACCTGAAGTCTGATCGCCGCTGGCTCCTGTGTCAAAACCGCCGCGCCTTCAAATCTGCTTTCCTTTCGAACAGGGATTGACCACAGTGGAATCCGGGCGGACCATCGCGTACTCTGGGCGGCCTCACAAGAAACGAATGGCGCGAAGCCTGCACATAGTGCTGACACACCAAATCACAATCTCATCCGGAGAATTCCCAATGTTTCGAACTGTCATGTTATTATCGCTGGCTGCTGCATTGGTTAGCCCGGCCAATGCCGCAGACAAAGACGCTGATGGCTGGAAATCGATATATGACGGCAAGTCATTTGCCGGCTGGAAGAAGACGGAACATCTGGACTCCTGGAACATCGCCGATGGAAATCTGCAGTGCACGGGCGAGCGCAGCCATCTGTTTTACGTTGGTGACGACAAGCCGTTCAGGAATTTTGAGTTTGAGTGCGAGGTCATGACGACGCCAGGCAGCAATGCCGGAATCTACTTTCACACAAAACTTCAGGAAGAAGGCTGGCCAAAGTACGGTTACGAATGCCAGGTGAATATTACTCATGGAGACCCAAAGAAAACCGGCAGCCTGTACGGCGTCGTCAACGTTGGTGCGGACGACCTGAAGGATGTCGTCAAGGACAACGAATGGTATAAAACCTACATCAAGGTTGTGGGGCGGCATATCATTATTAAAGTCAATGACAAGGTCACCGTCGACTTCACCGAAGAAGCTGACAAGAAGGCGTTCAGCGGTGCTTTTGAGCGGAGACTTGGCGAAGGCACGTTTGCCCTGCAGGCGCACGATCCCAAAAGCATCGTATCATTCCGAAATCTGAAGGTTCGCCGCCTGCCGTAGCACATAGCACAGTTCCCTGTGACATCGCTCGAACAGTGATGACGATTCCTGTGAACGGCACCAGGCCCGTCGGTTGGCGTTGCAGAAAGAATTCTTAACGGAGGTCCCCTCCCCGAGGGGACAAGAAAGGCGGCTGGCCATGGCGGTCAGAATGGAACTCAGCCGAGTCATTGTCTCGGAGATCAATGACCAGCAGGCGATCTACCTGAAGGAAGTGGACGGCGTACGCAGGTTCCCGATTCTTGTCGGGGAGTTCGAAGCCGGTATCATCAACCGTCGGCTGTTGGAAGAACCGCCGTTTCGGCCGTTGACGCACGACCTGCTGCGACTTGCGATCGAGAGTCTGGGAGGCGAACCACTGGAAGTGGTGGTCACGGAAATGAAGGACCACATCTACTTCGCTGTCCTGAAGGTTAAGCAAAAGGACCAGATACTGGAGATCGATTGTCGACCAAGCGACGCCGTGGCGCTGTCGGTCCATTTTAATCCACCGTTGCCGATCTTCGTGGCTGAAGAAGTTCTGGACGAAGTCAGTTGACGTTATCGAACGACAGGCACGCCTGAGCGACCGCTGGGTGCCGAGTGAGTCGCCTTCAAGGATGCGTGCATCATGGACGGATCTTTTTCAAAAAGGCCTTCGAAGTGCTAATTCGCCTGCCGCATCTGTTTGCCGTCCTGTGCGTCTTCGCAATCAGCGTCAACGCCGCGTTCGCGCAATCGGCGGTGTGGGGGTTACAGCGCGATGACCGATTTTCGGTGGAAACGACGATTGATCGCGAAACAGTCGTGCAACTCGCAGACAGTGCACCCGTTACTTCCATGTCAAAAGAAAAGCTTGAGCTGGAATACCTGGTGGGGAGGGCCACTCCCCTTGAGACCATGATGCAGGTGCGAGTGGTCCGATTCGTTCGCATCGGCAAGTCCGGCGACAGCTTCACCGATTCGATGT
>JBDONA010000190.1:0-1759 GCA_039831575.1 Fuerstiella sp.
GCCTTTTGATCGACCTTGCCATCCGCCAGGTACTTGACCCAGTACCAGTCAGCGGCTTCGGGGTTGTAGTTAGCCGTCTTGTACATCACCGTGACCGCCATCAGCTTCTGGCCCGTCGCGTCGTAGTTCTCTTTGACAATGACGGAACCGTTTGGCAGTTCTGAGGGTCGTCCCGCCGCCGTACGGTTCAGGTACATTTTCAGCCTGGCTCCGTGAGGACTTTGCCCGGGATATTGATCGTCCGTCTGGCCGGGGACCGGTGCCCATTGTTTGTAGTGACTGTCGCGCAGGTAGCGCCAGAACTTATCTTCAAACGTCTGTGCCTGTGGGACGACGCGACTGGACGAGCCACCGCTCTGGATCGTCGACGATCCCTGCGAGAATCCTCGATTGATGATCACGTTTCCTCGTGAACTGGATTGACCGAACGCCGTTGTGGTCAGACAAACGGCTGCCACGGCAATGACCGTGGCGGTGAACATCCTTCGACGGAACATAGACAATCCTCTCAATGAATATGGCTACAGGATTCCAAAACAGGGGCGAGAGTCCGACAGTACTCGGTTATCTTCCGCACTGGGTGTGTGACTGACTAACGATAAACGGCAGTCCTTACAAAAAACCACAGGACTGACATCGTCGGCTCAGGAAAGGGTTCTGCGATGTGTTTGATTTCACAAAGTGAGTAAGTTCCCGGTGATCCAATACGTCGCCGACCCATATCCGGCCGATTGCAAAGCCCCCCCCGCCAGCGTGTCCTCACCGTTCTCAGGAGTGATTGCCAATGCCCAGCCTTCCGCAGCTGCAACCTCTGAACCAGCACAATCAGTTGCTGCAGTCGCACGTGGCCCCGCCGGAGTGGCAGAATCCGTCGCCCGATGGCCGCTACAACCTTGTGGTAATCGGTGCCGGCCCGGCAGGACTGGTCACGGCTGCCGGGGCGGCCGGACTGGGGGCGAAGGTCGCCCTGATTGAACGCGAGTTGATGGGCGGCGACTGCCTGAACGTCGGTTGCGTTCCCTCAAAGGGGATCATCAGCGCCGCCCGGGCAGCCGCGGCCGTTCGAGATTCAAGTGAATTTGGCATTGAAGTGCCCGACGGCTGGAACGCCGACTTCGCGAAGGTAATGGATCGTATGCGAGAGCTGCGGGCGGGGATGAGTCACCATGACGCAGCCACTCGCTTTACGGAACTGGGCATCGACGTGTATTTCGGTGGCGGTAAATTCATCAGCAACGACACTGTCGAAGTGAAGGGCCAGCGTCTGAAGTTCAAGCGAGCGGTCATCTGCACGGGAACTCGGGCGGCCGATCTTCCTATTCCGGGTCTGCAGGAAGTCACAGCTCTGACCAATGAAACGCTGTTTTCGCTGACCGAATTGCCGGCACGGATGGCCGTTATCGGTGGCGGCCCGATCGGCAGCGAGATGGCTCAGAGTTTCGCTCGCTTCGGCTGCGAAGTCACTCAAATTGAAAAGGCGGCCCACATTCTGCCGCGCGAGGATTCCGACGCGGCACTGGTCGTCCAGCAGGCCATGGAACGCGATGGCATTCGGTTTGTCATGAACGCTCAAACAACACGCATGGAAAAACGCGGCGACGAAACAGTGGTCGTGTACGAACAGGACGGCCAGGAACACGAAGTTGTCGTGGACAAAGTGCTGGTGGGCATTGGCCGCACGCCCAACGTCGATGGACTTGGTCTGGAAGCTGTCGGCGTGAAATTCGATTCCCGCAGCGGGGTCGATATCAATGATCGT
>JBDONA010000499.1:0-1757 GCA_039831575.1 Fuerstiella sp.
CCATCGCGATTCGAATCGTGCAACAGGCGAATCGAGCCCTTTCGCGAGAACCCTTTTATTGCATAGCCGTTGTATTGCGGCAGTTCGATGACGAACATTCGTCCGTGTTCGTCGAAGTCGACTGCGACCGGATCACGTATCAGAGGTTCGCTGGCCACAACGGTAACGTCAAAGTCGTTGGCCAAAGCGATGCTGCGACGCGATGCCTCGGCGCCTTTGCCGGCGATCGCAGGGAGCTTTGAGGCGAGTTCGTCGATTGTCGCCTGCTTTTCAGGCTCGTCGCTTGAGACGGTTATCAGGGGCAGAAGTGAGAAAATAAGGAGGGCAATGACGGAACACGTTCTGGGCATGGTGAGACTCTAGAATTGAAACGGGATCCGCCATCGTTTGAATCGTTGACGCCGGTACACCAGCGAGAAGGAGTGCGGCTCTCGTCGCTGGAAATAATAAACTGGGACAAAAAACGAACAAAGCGTCCGGGCCGTGTTACATCAATCCGGGTATCGGGTCCCCCTGATAGATATAGTGAGGACGATCCAGGGAATCGTGCCAGGCTGTCGTTTGCGGCAGGCCCAAGGCACGGTAGATGGTGGCGGCCATGTTTTCCGGTGTCTGTGGGTCTCGGTCCGGGTAGGCTCCCAAATTGTCCGACGAGCCGATCACTCGGCCACCCTGTACCCCACCGCCAGCGAAGAAAACCGTTTGCACTGCGCCCCAATGATCGCGGCCCGGCAGAGCGTAGTGTTGGGCGAGCAGGCTGATTTTTGGAGTGCGGCCAAATTCACCCGCCATCACTATCAACGTATCGTCCAGCATTCCTCGCTGGTGTAGGTCATCCAACAACGCCGACACGGCCCGATCCGTCGGGGGAAATAACTTGTCTTTCAAATGGGGGAATGCATTGCCATGCGTATCCCATGTTTCGTTGTTGCCCAAGTTGACTTGAACCAGATTGACACCCACCTCGACCAGTCGCCGAGCCATCAGCAGCGACCAGCCGAATGAGTTCTTGCCGTAACGCTCCTGCTCCTTCTGGTCAGCGTCCGTAACGTCGAAAGCCCACTGGACCTTAGAATGAGTCAACAACGAAGTCGCGGCTTCGCGGTGAACATCCAACGACTGCGTCTCTGCCGCTCGACCCAATGCGCGTCTTTGATTTTCCAATTCGCGAAGTAAATTCAATCGATTCGACAGTCGAGGCTCGGCGAGCCAATCTGGGAGTGCCATATTGGGCGCCTGAAAGACCCGGTTGTCTTTGTCGCCTCGCTCCTGATGGTCGAAATGGTGTGTGGGATAGGCACCGTAAGACTGATTGTGGAATGGAGATGCCTCGATGAACCAAGGATCTTGGCGAGGGCCCATGGTTCCGGCAAATTGCCCGGGAATCACTCGTCCAGAGTTATGAATCAGTCGTTCCGGTAGCGCCAATGCCGGCGGCAGATTGTTGCGAGACTTCGTCACCGCGCCAGCGATCGCAGCGATCGATGGGTGATCGGCTGGCATCGGACGACTCGGGTTGAAACCGGCGGGCATCTTGCTCCTACCAGTCATCATGATGTGGTGACCGGCCGAATGCTCGTTCGAACCGTGCGTCAGCGACCGGCAGAGCGACCAGAGTTGGCTCCGCTCCGCCAGCATCGGCAGATGTTCGCAAATCTGAAGACCGGGAGTACGTGTCGATATTGGTTGGAAGTCGCCGCGAATATCATCGACGGCGTTCGGCTTCAAATCGAAACTATCGTGCTGCGACAAACCAC
>JBDONA010000158.1:0-7300 GCA_039831575.1 Fuerstiella sp.
GTGGTTTCCGAGTGAAACGTCTTATCACACGGAGGGTCGTCTCTTTTCCGTCGCCATGTCAAGATCCATAAAACCAAACCACATCACGACTTAAACACACAACACAAAAAGACTTGGCGCTGTCCAGCTAATGCAGACGTCTTCGACGGTTTATGCGAACTGCCGCTCGGAATCTGTTGGTCCGTTCCCGTTGGTCGCTAATGATATGACTACAACACGACTTGAAATCCCCAGGCCGGTTTCTGGCCGTCGCAAGGCGCTGCGCGATGCGTTTTGCGGTTTTGGTGGACTGGCCCTGGCATCACTGCTGCACGAAGACAACGTCCGCGCGGATGTGGTCGGTCCGCTGCACCCCAAAGTGATTCACCAGCCAGCCAAAGCACGCAGCGTCATTTTTCTGTTCATGGCAGGTGGCCCCAGTCAGCTGGAAACGTTCGACCCCAAGCCACTGCTGAACGAACTTCACGGCCAGCCTCGCCCCAGTCAGTTTGGCGAAGCGAAGTATCAATTTGTCCAGTCCGACGCCAAGTTGCTCGGTACGAAACGCAGATTCCGAAAGTACGGCCAAAGCGGAATTGAAGTGTCGGATCTGTTTCCACACATGAGTACGTGTATCGATGAGTTTGCTGTGATTCGATCGTGCCACGGCGACCAGGTCGTTCATTCCGCGGCGCAGTACGAGCTGTTTTCCGGTCGGACTGTCCCCGGATTCCCCAGCATGGGCTCGTGGACCCTGTACGGACTGGGATCAGAAAGTGACTCACTGCCGGCGTATGTCGTTTTGCCAGACCCCCTGGGTGCACTTGAAGCCGGGCAACCGATGTACATGAACGGATTTCTGCCCGCGGCCTACCAACCGACTATGTTCCGCCCGGGAGACCGCCCGGTGCTGAATCTGGACCTGCCGGCAGGCGTCGATTTGCGGGGACGCAAGCGAACGCTCAAACTGATTCGCGAACTCAACGAAGCCACGTTACAGCCTGGCGACGACGAACTGCAGGCTCGACTGAACTCGTACGACCTGGCATTCCGCATGCAGACCCGGGCGCCCGAAGTTTTCGACCTTGGCCAGGAAACGAAAGACACGCTCGCATTGTACGGCGTCGGACAGAAGCCCACGGACGACTATGGGCGACGCTGCCTGCTGGCGCGGCGACTGGTGGAGAACGGTGTACGTTTCGTCTGCGTGGTTTCCGGCGGTGGCCCTGGCAACATGCAGTGGGACGCTCACAAAGACATCGAGGAAAATCATTTGCGGAAGGCGTCGGAGACCGATCAGCCGGTGGCCGGCCTGTTGAAGGATCTGAAACGCGGGGGACTGCTGGATGAAACGCTGGTGCTGTGGGGCGGAGAATTTGGCCGGTCACCCGAGGCTCAGGGCGGCAAGGGCCGAGATCACCACAACCTCGGTTTCACAATGTTGATGGCCGGAGGAGGTGTCAAAGGCGGGCAGATTGTGGGTGCGACCGACGAAATTGGTCTGCGGGCCGTGGAGTCACCGCACCACTTCCGGGATATACACGCCACCATGCTGCACCAGCTGGGACTCGATCAGCACAAACTCACGTATCCTCATCTGGGACGAGACGAACGATTGACGTTCCTGGAGGGCCACGTGATCGAGGCGATTGTCTGACATCCCCAGAGAGCATCGGTGTCTGCACCGTTTTAAAGACTACGATCGAAGCGTCTGCAAGCAGTTCGGTGCACAAGTTTAAGTGTTTAACTCTCCCGCTTGCGGGAGCATCGGGCTATCAGGCCCGGAGAGGGTCTCTCAACCTCAACCATGCATTCGTAACTCGGCTTTCGATCGCCCTCCCCGCTCGTTCCTCGCGACCCTCCCGTAAAGACGGGAGGGTAAAATGTGTTGAGACAAATGCCCTGGAGGCCGCTGAATCGTCTGCTGCTGCTGTCTGCAGAAATGGTTTACACGGCGGACCGTTCCGCCAGGTTGTTCAGATAATCGGATGTTTCGTCCAGTGACACCACGTCGGCAAAACGCGCCTGAATGTCAAGCAGCGTCCAGACGTGAGCTGCGGCCGAACGATCGCCGACACATTCGCTCACGATGACGGGCTGAAATCGATAACTCTTTGCGTCAGTGGCTGTCGCACGGATACAGGCGCTGGTACTGCAGCCGGTGATGATCAGAGTATCGATGCGGTGACGAATGAGGTACGCACTCAAGTGTGTTCCGAAGAAGGCACTGGCATTTTCTTTTTCGATGACCAGGTCCTCAGGAGCAGGAGCCACACGGACGTCAATTTGACACGCCCGCTGGTCCCACTGCCGAAACCCGATCGACAAATCGGCCGCAGACTTAAACGCCTGATCGCCGCTGTCCGGGCGCCACGGGCTGGTTGTGAAAATTATCGGAACACCCGCTGCACGGGCCGTTACCAACAGTCGGGCGGTTGCTTCGATGGGGGCGTCCAGCCGACTGCTGCCACCTGCGTAAGCGTCGTCGGCCCAGCCGTACGCGAAATCAACGACCACAACGGCCGGACGATCGCCGAACCCGAAACTGTCCTGAAAGATTCCTCGCTGTTCGTAGTATTTCGAAACGGAATGCATGGCGTCATGCAGCAGGCGTTCCGCAGCTACGTCGTGGATTTCCATCGGCTCATCCTTTTGAGGTGATCTGATGAGAGCAGTTTACAAATTGACGGAACCCGTTCTGGCTCGTGGGGGCAGCCGTTGTGTTATTAGAACACGTCAACCGCGGCCATGAGTCAGCGAAATTCGCCGGAATGCCGTCTGTTTTGATTGAAGCCTGCTCACGATCGTTTGGAAACGATATGCCGTAGATCGCTCTACATTTCAACGTCTTTGATTGCTGTGATACAACTCGTCTGCATCGAGAATCTCCGTGTCTGATGACCAGATTCCGAACTCGAAAACAGGGTGAATTCACTCCACTTTCGCATCAAAAACGCCAATTACAAGCTCGAACTGCAAGCATGCGTGTGTGACTTGTGGTTGATACACTCGCTTGCGTTTCGAACTTGTATTGGTGAGAAGCCGGTGTTGTTCCGATTAGAGGTACTTGTTCGCAGGAAAATGTCCTGACAAGTGGTTTCAACATCGTGTCAGAATTATGGCTGCCAGACATTGACGCCCGACGCCATCACAACAGTACGTTGAATTCCGCAACATCGGACGCAAGAATGCTTCAGCGGCAAGAGACATTCATTGACACAGGGAGTTCGGTTCGTGGATCCGGATCGTTCAGCAAACACCACTTCACCGAGTCTACTGGCTCGCGTGCGCAGCGACGATCCGCAGGCATGGCAGCCTTTGGTGAAGATTTATGGCCCGCTGGTTTTTCATTGGTGCTAGCGGACGGGATTGAATGCCGCGGACAGTGCTGATGTGATGCAGGACGTTTTTATTGCCGTGGCGAAGTCGATTTCTGCCTTCGACAGGACTCGCGAAAGCGATTCGTTTCGCGGGTGGTTGTGAACGATCACGCGAAACAAAGTCAGAGACTTTTGCCGCCGGAGTGCCCGCCAGGTCGATGCCGCTGGCGGCACCAATGCTTATGTTCAGCTGGCGGCCGTGTCGGAACAGCTCTCTGACGATTCGCTTTCGGTAACCAACCCTCGTGAGGTTAGTGGAGTCCTTCACCGGGCGATGGACATGGTCAGATCCGAATTTGAAGAACGTACCTGGAACGCGTTCTGGAGATCGGCCGTCGAAGATGAGCCGACCTCCGAGATCGCCGAAAGTCTTGGAATCACCGCCAATGGCGTTCGTCAGGCGAAATCTCGAGTGCTGCGGCGGCTGGGGCAGGAACTGGGTGAGCTGCCGGAATAGTCGGAAGGACCGCTGAAGTCTGATCGCCGGATCTGCAGGCTGCCGAACGAATCAGCCGCGGATCACTCAACGTGCGAGCGTTTATACAGGGGAATCTGCGTGCGTTTTCGCCTCACCCGTATTTCCACAAATAGTGTCTCGTAAACAAGTTACGTTCCGCTCTGGAGATTTCCGGAAAATGCTGTCGCGCGCTTTCGTTGAGGTTGGTAGAGCAGGAACAAATGTTCGTGTCCGATTCACGGCCGCCAACCCAGAGGAATATCACGACGGATTTGCCGCAAACGTGTCTGTCTACCGATGAGCTTCGCGACTACGCCCGTGGTCGTATGCCGGATAGCCGATGGGAGTCTGTGGCGTCTCATCTTGAGACGTGCGCAGCTTGCGAGGAGACGATCTCGTCACTCCACGGCACCGCGGACTCCATGCTGGATCATCTGCGATTGCCACCGGCGAAACGCGATACACTGAAGCCCGAGTATGTTGCCGCTATGGAACGGCTGGAGAACACGCCAGTCCTGAACGCAAGTCATGTCAACCGCAGCAGTGTGGCACCGACGGACATCGCCGATTCAGGCTGTCCTGCAGATATACGAGACTACCAACTGATCGCACTTCTGGGAACTGGTGGAATGGGTGCCGTCTACAAAGCTGTTCATACGAAACTTGATCGAGTCGTCGCGTTGAAGCTCCTGACAGCTCGCCGATTCGGCAGAGCGGATGCGATTGAGCGATTTGAACGTGAAATGAAGGCAATCGGAAAACTCGATCATTCTGCCATCGTTCGCGCCACTGACGCAGGTGAAGATAATGGTCAGCACTTTTTGGCGATGGAGTTTATCGATGGCTTCGACGTCTCAGAACTCGTGGATCGTCACGGCCCGCTTTCGATACCCGACGCATGTGAGATTATCCGCCAGGCGGCGATTGGCCTGCAGCATGTCCATGAACGGCAGTTGGTTCATCGAGACATCAAACCTGATGGTGACACCGGATGGACAGGTGAAGATCCTGGATCTGGGGCTGGCTCTGCTGACCGATCAACACGAAGCAGTCAACGATTTGACAACCGTGGGGCAAATGATGGGCACCGTCGACTACATGGCACCGGAACAATGCGATGACAGCCACGATGTCGATATTCGGGCCGACATCTACAGCCTCGGGGCCACGTTGTTCAAAATGGTGACAGGACGAGCACCGTTTGCGACATCCGAACGACGTTCGCCGCTTTCCCGAATTCGGGCTCTGGCAACGGAACAGCCACAACGGCTGTCCGACGTTCTCAGTGGCGTCGATCTGGAATTCTCTGACGTCGTCAATCGAATGCTGGCCCGAAACCCTGACGATCGCTGGCCCACACCCGGTGAAGTCGCTGAGGCACTGGCACCGTTTACAGCCGGTCACGACCTGAAGAACGCAGTGTCAGTTGCTGAGGCCGCTCCGGAACCAGTGAAGAAACCACCGTTATCCGCGCCGCAATCGCTGGCGTCTGTTCAGCCCCAGGAGAGCCGTTCCGCGGCTAACGCAGGCAGCCCGCCATCGACGGGACTATTGACCGCAAGGAATCTATTGGTAGTTGCTGCCCTGGCCGGGGCGATCATGTTCCGACTGCAGACAGACAAAGGCGTGATTGTTGTTGAATGCGACGTTCCCAATGTGCAGATTCAATTGTTGAAGGACGGAGAACTCCACGACGAATTGTCTCTGAAGCAGGGCAGGACTTCGATCTCCGTGTTTGCGGGACAGTACGAAATCAGGATTCCTGGTGAAACCGATTCCATCGAGGTTTCCGCAGAACGCTGCACCGTCCGCCGCGGTTCGAAGTTGGTGGCTGAGATCAGGTATGTGAAACACAACGAAACAGCTGAGTTATCTGTCGCCCCGAATGTTGCCGAAAAAATGCAGCCGACGTACGTCGGAACTTCTATGTCCAGCTGGCAGAAGCAGCTCGCTGACCGAAATCCAGGTCAACAGATCCCGGCGTTAAAGGCGATTGGCATACTCGGCGTAGACACAAATGCAGACGAAGCTGGTCGGATGATCTTCGAAACCGTCAAGCATCTGTTTCGACACTCTTCCACACTGTCATTCACGCCGCTGGGATTTGGTGAGCCCGCCGAAGAACATCTGCGATTCACAGCCGTCCAGGCATATCGCCCTCTGCTGGACGACCCGGACGGTGTTGAACTGCTGCGAGAGTTTCTGACCGACGGAGATACCGCTGCCAGACGATACGCGATCTGTGTGCTGGACTGTCAGGAAGTGAAGCCCAGCAGCTCCGCCCCGGGATACGACGCGGCGCAACGGGCTCGCACCAGACTGATCCCTGCGTTGGTCGCTGCATCGCACGATGACGATATTGACGTTCGAATCGATGCCATCTATCAGACGCAGGGCTTTGAGATCGGCGAGCCGTCAATTGTGAATCGGTACGCCGAAATGGTGGCATCCGACGATTTCCCGGAAGTCAGAGCAGCGGCCATAATTCTGTTTGACCTGGCACCGGAAAAACGGCCGATGATCGGCCAGAGATACATCCAGCTCTACGAAGCGCGAAAGGATAAGTTCAAGCTTGCAAACAGGCAGGGTAAGTCGCGACTCGATATGTCACCGGACCCGCTGGCTCTGTTGCATGTTGCGATCGAGTGCGAGGTTGAGTCTGTCGAAGTTCTTGAGGACCTTATTGCAGTGCTGACAGAACCATCGGCGGCACCTGAAGTGCGAGCTCAGGCTGCCTACCTTCTGGGACTGTGGACCAAGCACACGGATGCTTCGGGCCGCGTGGTCGCCACGCTGGTGAACCTGTTGGAAAGCAGGGGCCGCGGCTTGTTTAAAGCGTGCTGGGTCGGTGTTGATGAATTCGCCGATTCCAAAGGAAGATCTGTCAGCTACGACAGTCTTTGGGCGCTTTTCTTCGACGAACTAGGAAAATTCGGACCAGCGGCGAACGACGCAATTCCCTTTCTGAATGAGTTCCTGTCAGTTGATTTGTCCGGCAATAAGATCCGTCTTTCTCTCACAGTGGATGAGACGGCGAAGGCGATCGATGCTCTTGGCAGGATTGGTATGAACGCTGAATCGGTTCAGACGGTTGAAGCCTGGCTGGGTATGGTAAACTCCACAGACTCCAGCGGAAGAACGATTGCCGAAGTTGCCGCCGAGGCGCTTAGTCGTGTGCCAGCCGAGGAACTGAAACGACTGCGAGCCGAACTCAGTCAGTCGAACTCGAAGTAGTGCGCGGTCAAGTCTAAGAGTTGGGGTTGTTCCGTAGCCGAACTCGCCAGAGTTTGGAGGTTTGTCTCTATGTCGTCCAAAGTCTGGCGACTTCGGCTACCCTAAATTAAGACTTGACGAAGCACTAGTGCTTCGTCAGTCTTTGGAATTGGGGTTCCACAAATTGGCGTGATGAGCGAATCTTCTCTTAACTCAAGGAGGAAGTTTCGATGAAAAAGAAGTATATCGTGCGGTTGTCCAAGAAGGAGCG
>JBDONA010000052.1:0-7293 GCA_039831575.1 Fuerstiella sp.
GTTCGAGCTGTTGGCCTTTCTCTATGCGCAGTGCGATCCTGTTGACTCACGGTGGTCCGCGATGCAGGACACGCATCGAAGCAGCCTCTGTTGCTGCAGACGAGTTCCAGCCCCGCCTGCTGAATCGATTCGTGAACGACGCACAATTTAATCGCGTCGAATCCGAAGTCATCCCGCAGCATGTCGTTGAGACGGTCTGTTGCTCGCCTCTCGGCCGTGAAGGGGCGTTGCCTCTGGAAGAAGCTGTGGACATGACGTGCCAACTGTGTGACGGGCTCGGCACGGCCCATGACGCGGGGATCATCCATCGGGACATTAAACCTGCCAACGTTCTGATTACATCCCGTGGTGAGCCGAAGCTGACGGACTTTGGTCTGGCCAGACAAGATGCTGCCGATACCGGCCAGACGATGGCCGGAGCCGGAAGCTTCGCTAACACGGCATAAGGAATCTCACCCGCGCCAAGTGCGTCGCTTGGGACCCCGTGTAGCGGACGTACAATCGTCGCTGATTTACAATTGTTGAAGAATACACTGCCAAATCACGGTCAATCGTCTTACAAGCGAGCTCGGTTGCAGTCGGCAAACTGTCGCTGTCGTTCCGACGCATGGTTACTTCTCGTTCCGAAACGAGGTCCGCTCGCGCGAATAACTGGTGCACAGGTCAACGACCCAGATGTGACATGTCGTTTTGAGGGAAACAAGTTGTGCGGCACTGGTGGCGTTTTCAAGCTCCACGTTTCGTAAGAAACTCCTCTACGCGATACGTGGCCGATGGAGATGACGGTTCTTGATGTAAATAGGTTTGAGATTGCCGGATTTGCTACGATAAAGGCAAGTTCGTTAAAAAAAATATCTGAAGTTGAACATCGCGTGGGGATGCCTGATGCTGAACAGTAATTACAAAGTAACGACAAATCATAGGCCTTCTCAACACACAGCAACATGACAAATACTTCGACCACCACTGGCCACAGCACGCTGCCGTCAGACTCCCCGAGTCACCTCGTGCTGTCGCGACTATGGCGCAGTCGCCTGGACACGTTGATTGGAGCGATAGCAAACAACGACCCGTACTACCAAGAGATCGCCAATGCCGCCGAGCACGTCAGTGCAGAATACTATGGACGATTCTTGATTGAACTAATTCAGAACGCGAACGATCAGGCGATACGCGATCCGAAACTAGAGACGGGATCGGTGATCATTGTCAGGACGCCCGAGTCCATTGCCGTTGGAAATGTGGGCGAACCGTTTGATGCAGATAAAGTAGATGAGATCACTTCGCTCTTCAGAAGCACGAAGTCCGTAAGTGAGTGCATCGGCAATAAGGGAGTTGGCTTCAAGGCGGTGTTCCAGATCACCGACGCGACCGAAATCTACAGTTCGCGCCTCGGCGAGAGCCTGGCGGATGGCGTGAATCTCGGATTTCGTATCGTACGTCGGCCTTTGGAAGAAGTATGTTTTCGAGAACAGTTGCGCAAGATAGTCGACGAGATACTTGCCGAGCAGCCTCATCGCCGAGAAGCAATCGTCGCGAGATTCCAGACCGACGATGCCGCCAACTCCGTCCTGGGCGAAGCCGAAAGAGCCGCAGGGTTTAAGTTTCCGCTGGAGGCTGAATCAGACCGGTATGCCAACCGCCTGGCTGAGTATGGGGTGGACGCGGGCGCGGTTAACGGATGCCAGACACTGATTGTTCTGCCCGTTGATCCAGACGATCCTGAAGTTCAGCGACTGATTGATGAGGCACTCGACGAGATTGTTGGTCACGATGTGCCTGACGATGTGCCACCAGCAAGTTCCCTTCTATTTCTGACAGGTGTTGACCGGATCGAGATCAGTGATCAGGCCCGCAGCTACAACGCACATCTAGTGCGTACTCCGCCCGAGTCCGTTAGCATCGGCTCACACGGTGTGTCCATAGAGTCAGTCACAACCAAAGCGACGATTTCTCACGCTTTGTCCGGTGATGACGAGCCCTTGCCTCCAGATACGCAAAAGTGGTGGGTCGCGCGGCGGCTGTTGGGAAGTACGGACGACGAGCGCGCAGCGGTACGAGGCGCGATTGCCGATCTACGCTTGCCGGCCGACAACTGGAAGGACGTGCGTGACGCCCCGGTAGCAATTGCCATTCCGTACGCAGAGGATGACTCTATCGACGATGTCTGTGCCCTTGGAACAGACGGGCGTTTCTGTATCGGTTTACCAACTCAGATGGAAACCGGTTCACCTATCTGGGTGAATGCGCCCTTCCATGGCACCATCTCCCGCACGAAGATCGTACTTGAAAACAAATACAACGCTCTGCTCTTCGACACCGCGATGGATCTCGCTCGCTCACTGGCGGAACGATTCAAAAGCGATGCGTCACCAAAGTGCGGACGGCTGACGACATTGATGATGGAGCGCGGGACTGGGCCGGTCGCCGACCACTTCTATTCCGACGACGGCCTCGCGACAACCGACATTGTGTATACGTGGGATGGTCAATTCATCACACCTAGCGACCTATCCATACCGGCTGCCTCAGATGCCGAGATGTTCATGGTGTTGGTCGAAGGGGCTGGTGATCCACGTCAATACGGTTTCGTTCTTCCCGACCGCGGTCTACTCCTAGGTGCGCGTTCTGTTCTGGATAAACTTTGCAAGGACAGCTCAGTTTCTGACTCCGCGTATGCGATACGGAGCGCGAACAACCTTTCGTTATTGGAGCATGCGACCAGGCATCATCGGAGCGACGGCGAATCCTTCTGGAAGCCATTCTTTGAATGGCTGCTGACGCGGTCTTATATTGATGAGGATACGTTGCAAGATCAGGTTATCCTACCAGTCGGGAATGGCGAGCTGGCAAGGTCTAGGGATCGAGTCTTCTTTAGACCTTTCGCGGGTGACGGCGGGACGGATGAGGCTAGCGATACCGATGTTGAAGATGAAGAGCTAGCGGACATCGACGATGAGATTGCCGACCTACTGAATTTTTTCGATGAGACCGCTCTTCAAGCAAGGCGCCCTAACAGCCGGGTCTATACGAATATCGCTGCGCGCCTTTCAAGCGACCGCCGCCCGGGACTTGTCAATCTTCCTCGCCTCGAAGATCTCATCAACTATGCAGTGATTCCGGCAATGAAAGACGCGTCGGATGACAACGATTTGGCGCTGCGTCTACTGTATCAGGCTGTGTTGTGGCTGAATCAAATGAAGCCCAAGTCCCAAACTCGTGTGAAGACCGGCGAACTCCTTGTTCCGGCATTCAATCGGCCCCAGCGACAGTGGCAGTGGACCGAGCCGGATTCCGTGTATCTTGGCGAGGGATGGGAAGATGGCAAGAATAATGAACTCTTAACGAAAGCCTTCGGTAGCCGCCCAAATTCACAGCTAGTCCCGTGGCAGATCTTCGAGAAACGGGCGCGCAGTCTTTTCGAAAGCGCGGATCGGACTGAGTGGTGCCACGGCATGAGTCGGCTTGGAGTCTGGGACTCACCCCGCATGCTGTCTCTCGCCCATAAGCCGCCTGTCTTGTTAAGCCATGATAAATACCCTCTCTCAGTTAACCACGAAGTGAAATGTCCACCAGAATGCGAGTCCGACGTCTGGAACTCTTACCTTAATCGCATTCGTTTCCGGCGCAGTCAGACCTTTACGACCTACAACAGCTACAAGTTTCACCTGTTGGATGTGTTGTGGATCGACGGGCTCGAAGATCCCGCACTGCGACCGACGGTTGTTGAAGCCGTGTTGAGACGACCCGAGGCATACCGGGAGCACATGGCTACACAGTTGTCACGATTTCACGGAGGCGATCCAAGTGACGTTCCCGCGCTCTGGTTGCATGCACTGAGGACGGCCGAGTGGCAGGCGTTTCCAACATCACAGGGATTGAAGACGGTCGATGCCGCGTGGTGGGTCGAAGCGTCGGACCGCCGAAGACGTGGTTATTCACTGCTTCCCAGCATTCCAGGCGAGTACGGAAGCGCGAAATTTCTTCTCGATGAGATTGGTGTTTGCAGTCTGGACAATGCGCCCCTTCGACGGCTGGTTAGTGCGCTCCATCAAACTGCCACGTGGTTGAGTGACTCCGAAGATGAGGGGCATAGCCACGCTTTGACATTGGCTATGGACCTCTATGAGCGCATCGACCGCCAGCTGGAGGAAGCCAAGGACAGTAACGACTTGGAGTCTATCACCGAGGCACCAGTGCCGCTGGAGCGAGATGGCATCCTTGATGCAGCCGACTTGACCGAGATTGACCAGATCTTCGTCGACGACGATGTAGTACGTCGGCAGCACATTTCGATGCCGGCAAAACGATGGACACTACCGGTGAGGTTTGAGCGAACCTATGAGCACCTAGTTCACGCGCTGACTGAGATTTTTGGGAAAGAAAAGGTCGTACGAGTCAGCGAGATGCGGCTTGCCGTCAATTTCGATCCGATAACGACGCCGATGCCCTTGTTGGAATACCTCACTAAGGAGTTTCCGGGCAAGTCTGTCGCTGAGGATATGGCGCTGTTAATCGTCAAGGGTGGCGGGCGCACGACCTCTCCCGGCAGGCCTCGCTTTCTTCAGAAGTGGAAGCTACTCGAATCGACGAATGTCGTGTTTGGAAGATTTGCGAACGACGACTGTGACAGGATCTGCTTCGATCAGCAGGCCGAGGGTGGTCCGACGCTGATGTTGCCGCAGGGAGTTGCACCATGCAAAGTTGTAGCGTCCGGTTGGCGAATCGTCGGCCCCGCCTACGAAGACATCTGGGAACGCTATGCGTCGGCATTAGATGCCGAGAGAGAGAATGCGTTTCTCGCGAATAAGCGGATCACGAGTCGCGAGCGAATCGAGGTTGAGGCAGTCATCAAGACCGGATTTGTACATAGGCTGGAGCGATACGAAGCCGCTTGCTTGGCGATTTGGCGACGAACCCGCCAGACCGATCCCATTGAAGAGTTCTTGGCCGGTTGGGATGGCAATACCAATTCACCTGAGGAGGCTGCACGATGGCTTAGGCTAGATGGTATTGAAGGCATAATTGAGCAGGCAATCGATGTCGAGGAGCCCAGGGGGTCGGTCTTGCTGTTGGACAAAGCCGGATTGTCAGTCGAAGCGTGGCAGACAGCACGCCGCCAGCTGGGGCTAGATCCGTTTGTCTTCATTCAGTCAACAGATTGGTATCGTCAGGCACAGCTAATGTTGGCGGCACGACTTCAGGCATTCGTCGCTCATCTCTCAGTCCCCGCGGCATCTGGACGAGGCCATAAGGGACTTCCGGCTGAAACGCTGCCAAGATTGCGTGCTTGGATTGAGACAAGCTGTTCTAGCGAGGCCCCGGGTTCTATTGCACATGCGAACGTCACGGAAGCCCAAGCCATCGCACACGTTGGCAAGGACGCGCTTCGCCTAGCCGACACCCACGACGTGTCGTCAGTGTTGACGCTAGTTATTGAGCCCCTGACTCAGCTTACCGCGCACCCGCCGAGTCGAACTGATTTGATCGAACTGAAGCGAGAGCCGGGACGGGCTGCTGCCGTTTATCTTGATGTTCCATTGGAGTCGCGGATGGCCGAGGCGAAGGACGACATAAGCACGGTCATCAAGGTCGCCGAGGCATTGGCCCAGTATTTCCACGAGCCGCTCGACTCCGCAGTCGTTAAATCGGATGTTATGGTTGATACATTCAGCGACAGTTGGTGGGCAAATCGCATATCTGTACTTGCGGCAGTACGCTACGCATTGGAGCGGCTTGCTCCGAAAACCGCCGAACGTCTCAAAGAGCAGCGAGCTTTTCGTGACGTGGAAGATTGGCAAACGCTGTGGCGCAAATTTCCCGAGCTGGGAGAACCGCAAAAGCCTGCTGCACCCGGGCCGGAGAAGACGAAGTTCAAGATTCTTGGCCAGACGCTGGCTGAGGACGATTTTCACAAAGAGGCTGGCAGTGGCTCGGATGGAATGATCGCCGAGAAGATTGCCGAGTTTATCGACGCTGAACTCGATCTGGCGGCGTTCCTTGGTGTCGCTCGTTCCTCAGTCGAGCCGCTCTCACGCGGCAAACGAAAACGCCGTCCGGGCTGGCGTCCGCCAAAAAGTCAAAAGGATGACAAGAAGACGGCAATTCTGGGTGCGATTGGTGAACGATTCTTCTTTCAACAATTCAAAGCTCTTTTCGACGACTTCGATCACCATAACTGGAAGTCGGAGAATCGCGAGAAGTTTGGATTTTCGGAGGGCAATGACACACTCGGATTCGATTTCGAGTATCGCGACTGGGCTGGGCGATTGACGGGACGAGAAAACTCGCCGATGTGCCGGATCGAGGTAAAAGCGACAACGGGAGACGGTACTCAGCCTTTTGACATGAGCACTAACGAATGGGAAGTCGCGTACGATTGCCACAATAGCGACGGCAAAGAGGTTTACATCATCGTGCGAATCAGATCAGTGGACACGAAGCCCTTCATCGCTGATGTCTTGGTTGATCCGATTGCCATGCGAGAGGCAGGAGTCCTCGATTACAGTAGTCGTAACCTCTTGGTAGCCGTTGGAAAGGCGGGGGAGGACGCCAAATAGCTTCGCCCCAATTCTCGTTACTGGCGATGTCGTGCGGTCAAAAACTAGAACGAACACTTTGGCGCAATTTCCAGCGGTGCTAACCAACACGCCCTTTGTGAAGAAAGGACGGTGGCTGCCATGCAGTCTACGCACCGACGTTATCGCTCGCAATTCATCATCCGGCCTGCTGCTTTGGCTCGCGAGTGTTCCCCATCGACGTTTCGTTCTGTGGGATCGGTATCCTTGTACAAATAGCAAAGGCTGTGCCAGCGTCGCCTTTGCTCTACACCACAGTTAAACATCTAAACATAAGCATATATCGCTCATTAATGCACAGTGTGTGCAACATCGCACACGGTGCATTCGTTGCCCGGTGGCTTACCGAATCGGACGAACGGCGATTCTTGGATCGATACTTGGCGCCGCCGTTGATAGAACAGCCAGGAAATGACGGTGAAGCGTGAATTCGGGCGGTCTACTTGTTGCTCACAAGAAGTGATTCCGTTGTGACTCAGCACTGATCACCCTCTCCGACGTTGTATTCAACTTGCCGCATGCTGGACACACACGTTGGCGAAGAATGAATCCACCGCTCGGCCGGGTGCGGTAGACTCTTGGCAGCGGCGAACCACAGGATTCGCATTTCAGGCCGCCGCCCGGCAGTTGAAATTCCCGTGTCTCATCCACGGCGTCTTCCTTCCGGCAAAGTGAAGGTGCGTGGATGTGTGTTTCTGTGCGACAGGATTGATTG
>JBDONA010000757.1:0-1754 GCA_039831575.1 Fuerstiella sp.
GTAAGGCGGAATCAGTGCTGGCGTGACAGCTGCTTAGAAACTGTCCTGTCCGCTGCAACTGTTCCTGCAACAGTTCAAATCGTTGGTCCAGAAATGCCTTCTGTGTGACGAAGGTTTCTGCTTCGCGGTCGAATTGTGCAACCGGACTGTCGTCGGTGTCTTCGTCCAGCACTGACTGCAGGATCCACGTTTCACTTGTTCGCTGCTCTTCCAGACGCGCGACGTCTTCGCTCATCCGCCCCGTCAGTTGCCGCAAGGCCTGATCGTGGCTCTCGTTCAGAGACTCGGCACGAATCCGGCAATCCAACTGCAGCGTTTCCAGTTGGCTGTCAACGTCCGCTTCGATCCGTCGTAGCTCCGTCTGCAGCGCCGCGTTAGATGAATTCTCCAATCTGCCGAGCTCTTCGTCGCGGACTTCGGTCAGTTCACGCAACTGTTGCTGGATCGTGAGCAACTGAGATCGGAAGTTCTTCCCTTCAGTCGCCAGTCTGCTGGCCGTTGCCAGTTGGAAGTTGATCGTTATCTGCCTGGTGTCCATGTCGCTTCCAATGATGGAACGGCTCGTAAATGCCGTGCTGTTGTCATGACATACCCCAATCTGTAAACGACAGGATGGCGTCCGCATCCGGCAGGAATCAGAAGCTTTCGCGAATTGTCACAAAATCGGACCGTGTTCACGCTGGTGCATACACGCTCGTTCCGCTTTTGACATCACTCCTGACAGCTTTTCGATGGTGTCCAGCATCGCGCGAACCTGCCCGTGGATGGGAACCAGATAGTCGTCTTCCACACGCCGACTCACCGGATCCGCCCATTCCTCTTTCGTATCCATCCACGCTTTTTCAAGCTTCTTAATAGCATCATCCAGCCGAGCGGCCGGAGACATAAAGTCGGCGTGTCTCATTCCGTTTTTTCCTCGATGCAGAGCGTGTCGCCCTCACCTTGCTTAGGCTCAGAAAAGGGGTCGGGAACCAATAGTGCGAAGCACCCGAAGGGCCGTTCCGGCTATTGGTTCCCGACCCCTTTTCTTCTTCGTACGCTATTCCACGTTATCTGATGTGTCCGCTTCCCCACTTTGCGGGGCGACCGTTTCCTCATCATCCGCCGACGCTGTGTCGTCACCCGAATCTCCCGCCTGACGAAACGAAATGTTTTCTGCCCGCGTTCCAGGAACCTGCAGGTCGCCGTAGGCTTCCAGTCGATCGACGCTGTGATGCAGTAAGGCCAGCAGTCGCGGTACATCTCGTTCCAGCATTTGTGTCAGTTGAGAAGCACGTCCGTGGTATTCGTTGGCTTCCTGCTGAGCGTTGACGTTCCAGTACTTAACCACAGGGACCTGCTTCTGCGCAAACTCCAGTTCACGTTTGGCTTTTTCCAGATCTTTCTTTTCCTCGAAACAGGTCGGCTTATAGTCGGCGTACTTGCGCATGCGACACTGATGCAGCCGCACGCGAGCTTCACCCATTTCACGATAACAGGTTTCGATTTCCCGTTTCCAGAACCCAGGGCGATCGCGCTCCAGCCAACCCATGATTCGCAGCAACTGCATCTCCAGAGCCGTCACGCACAGCCGTGCTTCCTCCTGAAACTGTACGACAGCCGCGTGAAAGCGTTTCACCGCATCAATCGATTTGACGTTGGCAGATTCAGGCATTCCGAATTCGATCCTGCGTTGGACGGCCTCTGGGCGAAAACATGCGGCGGATGTGTCGACTTCAGTGACCCAGGGTCGTGGGCCGCCGTTCCCGAACACC
>JBDONA010000558.1:0-7285 GCA_039831575.1 Fuerstiella sp.
CGACAATCTCGGGAGACAACTGAATGAGTCTGCCAGCCGCAAGGATTGGGGACATGCACGTGTGCCCCATGGTCACTCCGGGTACACCTCCAATACCGCATGTCGGTGGGCCAATCCTGCCGCCTGGCGGAATCACCACTCTGATCGGAGGTGTTCCCGCGGCGCGGGTCTCGGATATGTGCGTTTGCGTCGGGCCGCCAGATGTAATCGCCAAGGGTTCAATGACCGTGATGATTAACGGTATGCTGGCCGCAAGGATGGGGGACCTGACAGCCCACGGCGGCTCCATCGTGATCGGAATGCCGACCGTTCTGATTGGGGGCTGAACTTACCGATTCAATACTTGACAGTGGGCAACCACCCCTCCGGCAGGCGTTTTTTCAGCACCGAACCCACTGCTTTGGTGCTTGGCCATATCGAAATGGTGGATGACGGCAGCGGTGTGGAGGTCGCTTCTGCAATTGCCTGCCGCTGCGGCGACGGCTTCTGCGTCTGCTTTTCCGATTTGGTGACTGAATGATTCACGGGCAGAGTCTTCTTCATTGCCTCTTTGATTCTGGAAACCGCTTTGTGTCCGGCATTTTGCAATGGATTCGCCTCGTCATGAACGGTCTGTTTATCCTTGGCAGGAACTCCTGGAACATTGACGTGAGGTAAATAATTTTCAGGGTTCACGGGTGGACTTGAATATTCTGATTCGCCGTCTGATGAATTCTCTGTCGTTGCATGGCCAGTGCGTGTCTCCTGGACATCGGAGTCACTTGCCATAGGCAGAGGACTGATTGGTTCACCGTCGGGGATCTCCTGTCCATGAGGAACGTCATTGTATCGAGCCCCGTCTGCGACTCTGAGATCCTTATAGCGAAGCAGCGAACCTTTCTCGTAATGCACGTTCTTCAGGGCTACAGCATATTCAGCACGTGAGCGGAAGAACTGAATCTCAGATTGCACCAGTCGACGTTGTGCATCGAGGATCTTGTCGGCAGGATCATTAACCTTCTGCCCTCTTCGAGCTTCCAGAGCCTGCAGATAATCTCTGGCCCCCAGATACTGATTCAGATTGTTCTGAATCGCCTGAAAGGCTCGCACAGCGTCAGCGATCGCCCCGCTTAGGTTGTTAACCACCTCCCGCTGTTGTTCTTTCTGGATGGCTCGTTCACGGGCCAGCGACAGTTCCGCATTCTGAACGGCAGCGTGAGCCTTGCGATAACCAATGGGGACTGTCAGTTCCACGCCGAGCATCCATTCCTGTTGATCACCAGAGGCAAGGTTGCCGAGCGACGACGCCGGACTGGTTCCGGTTTGTATCCCGCTGCCAATGAGGCTGTCCCCAAAGCCCCGCCAACGGTATCGCCCAAATGCGTCCAGTCTGGGATTGAGGAAATTCTTTGCCGCGAGCAGCTCCATTTCCCGTTTCTTGACTGCCACATGCTGGCGTTGCAGTTCGGGACGCTGACGTACAGCTTCGTCCCTGCATACCGGCCAGTCGAAGCGGATTTCGGCCATTGTGGGTTCTTCTGAGGGCCGAATCAACTGCCCGTCAGCCGCTGACCGGCCGATCAGTAGTCTTAGCCTCCGCTCTGCGGTCAGCACACCACCAGCCAGCTGAACAGTCCCGCCACTGGACCCGTTACTGGTCCGCGTTCCCTGTAACAGGCGGCCAGAGAGTGCTTCGTCAACGTCAGCCTTAAGTTGATAATATTGCTGTCGAGCGAGAGCTTCTTCCGCGATTTCCGGATTGCCTGCAAGATCCTTGGCTTTGGCTTCATTCCAGACGACCAGAGCTTTTTCCATACTCTTCTTGCGCGCATCGAGTTCTCGATACGAGAGATACAGGTCCCAGTACGCATTTTCAACATTGCTGACGTAGTCACGCAGCGAAGCCGTGAATTCTGCGTAATTGATGTCCGAGTTCGCCTTTGCGATCAGCACACCATTGTAGATTCCCGGAGTGGAGCCAGGCCCAGCGATGCGGTTGAATTCCAATCCTCCGCCCTGAAGCAGCGGTTGTCGAATCTCACCCTCCAACCAGGAGTTCCAGGAACTTGCAAACGTGTTTGCAGGCGCGTTATTGGCGTCGTAGTCCGAAACCCCACGCACAGCGAGAAGAGACCCCGAAGCTGTCCGCTTCGACACTTCAATCTGATAGTCATTGAGATCCTGTTGGAAAAACGTTGCTCCGCCGGCAAAGAAACTGTTGTTGTAGATTCTGTTGTTGTTGTTGAAGGTCGCCGATGCTTTCAGCTGAGCGTCAAACGCACTCAACGCCGCTTCCGCACCGAAGCGGGGGTCTGTCTCCTGCAATCGAGTGGCATACTGGGTATTAACAGTGTTAGGTGCCCGAAGGACAATTCCACCGATATCCCGCAAAATGGTCGAGTGTTCCATGGCATCGCTCAACACCTCGTCGAGCGTCATGTCAATATGTATAATTTCAGACTCAGTCACATTGAGCGCCGTCACCGGGGCCGACGTCATGGCGACTTCCTGAAACACGGACGGAGCGAACTTGTCGATCTGTTGCGTAATGCGATCGATCTGCGTTGTGTCGTTTTTTACAGTCTTTTCCCATTGTCTGGGAGAGGCTGCACAACCCGTAAACGCAATTGGCGCTGCAGCCAGCCAGATTGCAAGTTGCCACGACACCAAAATGCGAATTGGGTTAGAGGTTGGAAGGGTGGCGGCTGGCGTCTTTCTGGAGAACGGCATGTCGATATATCCATATGCGGCAGATTGACGCCCAGGCCAACAGACTCCTTTCTGTCAGCTTCAACATGCCCGCACATCAGCGCGAACAATGTTTGTGGTCGTACTGAAAACATTCATCGACAGGAAGCGTCTATGATTGAAGCGAATGTGCGGCATGCACTCTACGATTGTTCAGAGTGATTGACACGACCCGTACGCCCGTCAGACAGGGACGCATCGTGCCGACCTGAGCGGCAATAACCGCCGAAGGGCCGTCACCGGGAACAGAAACCACCGTACACCTGTACAGTTAAGTTGCACGCTTGGCTTCACCAATAACTGCCGGGCCAGAGACGACTCACGTCATACTAGGATAGATTGCAACGATACGGCTGTTGCAGACGGAATCAGTCTGTGTGTGTTCATGTCGCAGAACTGTAGAAAGTCAGATACACTCAGGCATGTGTTGTAAATGGGTCACGTGAGTCCGTAAGGGCAGACATCAATGAATGATGTGTTGCAATCGATACTTGAGTCTGCCGGAATTCGGCATCAGCAGGACGGAGCAAAGCAGGAGTTTTTGCCCGTCCTGTTGCAGCAGGCTGCGACGGACCTGAGACTAAGCGGCATCGCATTGTGGACGAGCGGCGGTAATGGCGCGACGCTGCTCGCTCAGTTGGGGGACGACAATTATGCTGAGCTCAGTACAGACGATGTCTGTTCCGCCCCGATCGGTGAGGTCTGTATCACGAAATCGAATCCAGCGTCGACTAACGGCGGGCGGCGATTGCTGACAGCATCAGTGCTGGCAGGGCAGCACCGGCTCATTTTGTGCGCCACAGAGGGGCAGCCGGCAACCGAGCACGGTCTTTTCGTCCGTTTAGCAGATGTGTTCGCAGATCTGCAGCGACGTCGGATACTGGATCGGCACTTTCAGCACTCAGAGCAAGACCGCAAGTTGAACGCGGTCATTGCTCAGTTGCACACCTCTCTTAGCAGCGACGTCGTTGCAAACATTCTGGCAACGGATGGTTCAGCGGCATTGGATTGTTCGCGTTTGGCTGTGGCGCGCCGCGATGCCAGACGTCGTTGGGATGTCGTGGCGACGACAGGGGTGAGTCGACCAAATCTGCGGTCCGACGCCATTCGACAGATATGTTCGCAGATCGATGAAGTGGAGGCTGGCAACCCAGGCGATGCCGGACCGACAATCGTACAGCCTCTTGTCGCGTCAAATAGCTGGAACGATGCCACATGGGCCTGTGTTGTCCACGCTGGCGAACCGTTTGCAGACCATGACCGGTCGCGAGTTGAACGGCTTTGTCACCACGCGTCAATGGCTCTTTCCAACTGTGAGACACTTCAGCAGTCAACATTGATCGGCCAGCTCAGACGTGGACTGAAGGGGCTTACTCGTCCGGCCTGGACGGTCTTTTTTGTCGCCTTTGCCGCGTTCTGCCTGATTCCGTCGGAACTTCGCATCGAAGTCTACGGCGAGCTTGTGCCTACTCAGCGGGCCTTTGTATTCGCGCCGGACGATGGGACCATTACAGACGTAAGTATCGACGACGGCAGTCATGTCGCTTCCGGAAAAACGCTCTGCGTGTTGAAAAATGAAGACCTCGAAGTACAGCTGCAATCCATCGACGGTGAGTTCGCGGCGGTCAGCGCGCGTATTGCCGCAATTGATGCCATGCGTGGGAATCGTACATCGAACAACGACAGTTTGATGTCTGCAGAGCAGGTAGAGTTGAAGCAGAGGATCGCATCGCTCGCGATGCAGTCTAAGATCGTCATGGAACGCATCGAGCAATTGAACGTCGTGTCGCGGATTGATGGTCGCGTTTACGGTGATCGATTGAAGCAACTGCTGACTCAACGCCCCGTTCAACGCGGCCAGTTTCTGTTTGAGATCGCAAATCCGGCGGCTGACTGGCAGCTGGATCTCAGAGTATTGGAAGCAGATGCGCGTCATGTTCTTGCCGCGATGGGTGCAAATGATGCAAATCTGTCGGTCACGTTTGCTCTGGAAACGTCGCCTGAGACGCTTCGTGAGACCCAATTGGAATCGCTTGCAGCGTCAACGGATATTGATGAGCGCGGGACGCTGTCAACTCTGGCCATTGCACGAGTTGGCAACGCAGGTTTTCAGAATGAGCGTCCGGGCACGGGCGTCATCGCCTACATACACTGTGGAAAACGCGCAACCGCGTATGTCTGGTTCCGGAAAGTGATTGATTTTGTCCAACGATACACATGGCTATAGAGATCGCCCGGTCGTCGCCTGGCGGTCTTGTCGCGATTGTCGGATGATGGTAACAGCTCCGCGACCCGTACTTCTGTTCACAAGCGATAGGACTATGTCACTTCACAATAGCGCGACCAAGTCGGCACTCGTGACTCACCGCAGATTCAACCTTCTGTTGTCCTGCACCGTCAGCCGCCGTGCGTACTGCCTTCTGGCGGCATGCGTTATGAGTAGTGTTGCGCCGACGGTGGCCTCAGCACAGAGTCCGGGGACAGGCATTGAGGCCACCGGTTGTTTTCTGCGCCTGAAAGAACAGGCGAACGTGCCCGCCCGCGAACAGGGCGTGCTGAAGGAACTTCATGTCAAAGTCGGGGATAAGGTTGACGAATCGGACCTTTTGGTATCGCTGGACGACACGGCAGCACGTCTGGCGCTGCAACTGGCCGAGATCGACTTCGCCGTGGCCGTGAAACGCGAAAAGGAATCGGTCGCGGTCAAAATCGCTGGAGCTACCGCGGACGAGTCTGCCAAACTGCTTGAGCAGGCGAAGCTGGAGTTGAGCGTTGCCCAAAAAACGGCTGAGTCGGACATTTCCATTCGTAAGGCTATATCTGCAAACCAGCTGGCGCAGGAGGAACTTGACCGAGCAATTGCGTCAAGAAAAGAATTCGCGACAAGCGTATCAGATCTGGAGCTGGCGCGGTTGCGGCAGGACGTTGTCGGAAGTGGAATGGATATTGAGCAGGCGCGGCATGAACAGAGTCTGCAATCGTTGGGCAGCCAAAGTGCAGCCGTGATCGTCCAACAACAGCAGATCGCGGTAACGCGGTTAAATCTGGAACGGGAAAGGGCCACCAGCGAACTTGGAATTTCATCACTAACCGTGGAACGCACAAAAAAATCTGTAGAGGTTGCAAAAGAACAATTGTCCAGACGGCAGTTAAGATCACCGCTGACGGGAATTGTGGTCGAAAAACTGCGTCACCGAGGTGAATGGGTGGAAGCCGGAGAACCGGTACTGCGCATCATCCGAATCGACAGGCTTTATGTTGAAGGCTATGTAGATGCCGCATTGGTCGATCAATCCAGCCGAGGCCGGCCAGTTACCGTAACCGGCGAAAGCCGTCAGGGGCCGATAACGGTCGCCGGCACGATTGTATTTGTCAGCCCCGAAATTGACTCCGTGAACGGGCAGGTTGAGGTCAAAGCCGAGATTTCGAATCCCGCACTGGCGCTGCGTCCGGGACAGCCCGTGCAGATGACGATCCCATGATTAATGCCTGATGCAGATCCACAAGATGCGGCCATCCCGTGGCGAATGCGCAGGGATCTTGAGGTCTACCCCTCTGAAGAAGACGACACAACGTGGACGCTCAAGGATCCGGTACGCCTGTTATATTTTCGAGTCGAAGCTGAGGAGCTACGGCTTCTGCAGTTGCTGGACGGCCGTCGATCATGGAAAGAGGCCGCCGGGCTACTGGCAGACCGCTTTCCCGAAACGACATTCTCAGGTCAGAATTTGCAGATGTTTGTGGCGCATGCGATCCGGAGTGAGTTGCTGACGCCTGTCCACATCGGACATGGTGTCCGTCTTGCAGAAAAAGCATCTCAGGCCAGATCTTCGGCCATTTACATGAAACTGTTCGCTCTGATCAGTCACAGATTTCGTGGCATTGATCCCACGGCACTGTTTCGAGTTCTGGATCGTGAATTCGGCTGGATTTTTCGTCCCTGGTTTCTTCGTGCGGCCGTCATTTTCGTCGGCATGATGACGATTCTTGTGATTTCACGCTGGTCACAAATCAACGCCGAACTTCCGTCCATCAGTCAGCTTATGACGCCTCACAGTGTCTTCATGCTTGGAGGGACGATTGTCTTCATTAAGATTCTGCATGAAATCGGTCATGGTCTGACCTGCCATCACTACGGTGGCGAATGTCACGAACTGGGCTGCATCATCGTTGGATTTCTGCCTCTGCTGTACTGCGACGTATCGGACTCGTGGCTGCAGCGAAACCGAATGCACAGAATTCACGTTGCGGTTGCCGGAATCGCCGTCGAGCTGTTTGTGGCGGCCGTTTTCGGGATGCTCTGGCTGGCCAGTATTCCAGGCGTTCCTCATACATTTTTTTTTAACGTAATGCTGGTCTGTTCGTTGAATACAGTGCTGGTGAATGGCAATCCGCTGCTGCGGTATGACGGCTACTTCGTTCTTTGCGATCTAATGCGAATACCAAATCTGGGTCCCGAATCTCGTGCTGCGGCAGCTTCCGTATTCGACAGAGTTGTATTGGGTCTCAATTCGCCGACCGCGAACAACGCGTCTGCATTAAGAAGGATGTGGCTGCC
>JBDONA010000991.1:0-1752 GCA_039831575.1 Fuerstiella sp.
TGGCGGCGGCGGCGTAACTGAAAGAATTGCAAACGACGATATCAGCGAGAACGGAATGTAGACCAGCGCTATGATGCTGAACAGCAGTCCGAAGTGGTTCTTTGTCAGAGCAATGGCCTGGTCCAAAATCCCGCCAAGCTTCAGCTGCTTAATCTGGTATGTCATTAAGTACTCACCTTTGAACAAGTTGAAGTATGAACGCGAGAATCCCGATGGGCCTTGTGCCGTCGCTGATGGCGATACCGTGTCAGTCCGAAATTCGCACCTGCGGTAGTGGGCACCGATACGCCTCAGCACCCGTGGTCAGATTCTGGGGAAACACGTGCCGGTTTGCAAGCGATCGGTAACACCCATGCGACCGGGATCAGTGTATGGAATTCGGGAGCGCCCTCGATCGAAGCGTGTCAGGAGTTGCATAGACAACAAGTGACGATAGGATAAATTTCAGACGCGTGTGCGACAAAGGAATTCTGATTGGGATAATGTTGATGTCCAGGTACAGGAGTGTGAGCACGAACTCGGCAACGTCTTTGGTGCTGGCGATCCTGCTCGCGGGGCAGACCGCAGCGACGGCCGACGACATCTGGGACGTTGTCGTCTACGGTGGCACCAGCGCGGCGGTGACCACAGCGGTTCAATGTAAAGCGATGGGAAAGTCTGCGGTAATCGTCTGTCCCGACAGGCATCTGGGTGGACTGACGTCAGGCGGCCTTGGATGGACAGATTCAGGAAACAAGAACGCCATCGGCGGGTTGAGTCGCGATTTTTACCATCGCGTCTGGAAGCACTATCAGAAGTCGGACGCATGGAAGTGGGAGGATCAGGCAAAGTTCGGCAATCGCAATCAGAGTCCTCCGGGCAGCGCTGGTAACGGAGCAGCGATGTGGGTTTTTGAACCGCATGTCGCGGAACACATCTTTGAAGAAATGATCGCCGAAGCAGACATTCCCGTGTTTCGCGATGAATGGCTGGACCGCAGTCCGGGCCAAGGCGTACACCTGGTGGATGGTCGCATCAAATCCATCACGATGCTTAGCGGCCGAACTTTTCATGGGCGCATGTTTGTGGACGCAACATACGAAGGTGATCTGGTCGCGGGCTCCGGCGTTGATTATCACGTCGGACGTGAAGCGAACGCTGTCTATGACGAAACCTGGAACGGCATTCAGGTCGGCGTTCTTCACCACAGTCACTGGTTTAAGAAACCGGTGGATCCCTACCGAACTCCCGGTGATGCGTCGAGTGGTCTGCTGCCACGTGTCAGTGCAGAATCACCCGGCATCAGGGGCGAAGAAGACCACCGTGTCCAGGCCTATTGTTTTCGAATGTGCCTGACAAATATTGACGACAACCGCATACCCTTCGCAAAACCGGCGGGTTATGACGCGTCACAGTACGCACTGTTGCTGAGAGTCTTCGACACCGGTTGGCGACAGATGTTCAACAAATTCGATCCCCTGCCCAACCATAAGACGGACACCAATAATCACGGTCCGTTCAGCGCCGACAACATCGGCATGAACTACGATTATCCGGACGGCAGTTACGAACGCCGCCGCGAAATCATTCGCGAACACGAAGTCTATCAGCAGGGGTTGATGTATTTCATGGCCAATGATCCGGCAGTCCCCGCAGACGTTCGCGCTGAGATGTCAAAGTGGGGTCTGGCAAAGGACGAGTTTAAAGACAATGGTGGCTGGCCTCACCAGATTTATGTGCGGGAAGCACGTCGCATGATCGGCAAGTACGTCA
>JBDONA010000143.1:0-7273 GCA_039831575.1 Fuerstiella sp.
AAAGGCGAAGCTGTAGATCTTCGCTGCTTTGAGAAGAAAACGCAGCGAGATCATTCTTCCCTTGAGGTCGGAAAGATCACTATTGTCGTTGAACGTCACTTCGTGACGCAATGAGTCGCCGACGAAGAGGGCGGAGAGCCCGTATCCGTCGAACGTGCGTCCTTTCGCGTCCAGAAGCTGTACCTGAACACTTCCTCCTGTGTTTGTGACAGCGTTGATCTGTAGACGATTGCCCAGAAGCTGAAATGGCTTTGTCAGGACGGTTCCCTGATCGCCGGCGCTGAGTGCTGCGAAGCGGTCCAGCGGCAACGTCGCCAGACCGATCGAGATGGGACCGCGTCCTTCCATGCCGTGCCGCTCTTTGGCGCCGCCATAATAGAACCAGTGTTTGTCATTCCAGGTGACGATATTAATGGCCGGCTGCACCCAGTCCTTATCAAAGCTGCCATCGGGGCCCCGCGGAATCAGTGGTTGGTCTGCATAGACCCAGTGCAGATCCCAGTCCTGGTTGCCACGAGTGGTGGTGATGTAACAATTCATCACGTCGCGTTCGTGTCGTTTCACCAGGTCGCGTGGACCTTCGCTGAGGTCCGTCGGCCACTCCAGTGACCACAACAGCCCGAATTGAATCCCCTCGTATATCCAGCCGTTAAGGCTGTAGATCTGGCGGCGTTTGAAGTCTGCCGGACCCTCGTGATCCAGCAGCCACCGTCGTGTCGTCGTCCAGTCTGCCGCATGCGTCTTCACATCCGCATTGGTCATATCGCGTGTGCCACGGACTTCGATCTTCGCTCGCAGCTTGCCCTGATAGTCCTCCCGCGTGTACAGTCGATAGACGGCGGCACCTTCATCCCAAAGCAGTTGGTTGATCGTGTCGGCCGCACGGTAAGTGACTGGCTGTGCGTTGTTGTACGGCGTCCAGTGCAGTCCGTCAGGCGAATACGCCAGCGCCGCTGACATTTTCTGCCAGTGAGAGTACGCGGCCTTGTATTTATGAGCAGGATCCGTTTCGTGCGGATCGACAAAACATGTCATCCCCATCCGTTCGATCAGATTGTTCCTGCTGCTGCCGTTGAAATCACGAATTCCCAGCTCCGGCTTTGTCCAGTTCAGTCCGTCAATCGACTGGGCGGTCGCGACCAGCAGATGAGGTGTTCCTGGCGGGTCACCGGCAGCAGGTGGAGCGTATCCAGCCTTGTAGAACATCCTGAATCGGTCACCGTCACGAAACACGGATCCGATCAGGAAGTGATCTGTCTCCCACGGCTTGTCGGCCACCAGGATGGGCTTGCCGCCATTGGCTTTGGTGACCCTGCCCTGCTGACGCACGACGTTCGTTTTCTGCGCGACCACGTAGTCGTCCACAAACAGTTGCTTCCGCAGACGAACCACTACACTTTGGTGCGCTTCTTCCGCGGCGATCAGCAGCGACACCGGTGGGCCGACAAACAGGCTAACGCTGAGCAGAAGCCGGCAAAGTGTTTTCATTTGGTTGCTCCACAGAACGCTCATTGCTCGAGACAGGCGTCCTTCCGGCCACGAATGGTAATGTCTGATCTGCCGACCTGAGTGTGTTCGGCAAAGTTGCCGTCGTCAGTATACGGAACAGCACGACTGATGCAGAACGGAAGGAATCATTGTCCATAGATGCCTGGAAACCCTGACATGAACAATTGATTCGTGCGTGCGCTTCGTTCGGCGGCCTTCCGAAACACGAATTGCAGACTTCTCGAAGGTGCCTGGAAATCTGTACCGCAGCCAGACGGCCGGCGGTCAACGTCGACCATGCATCGTGTCCAGCGGCACCGTGTCATGGCGTCGGCGTATGTCGCGTTCGTTTCCCGGCCATGCAGTGGACGCAGTTGCGGTGAGCCAGGTCTGCGACGTGCTACAGCGTATTATGCAGACTCATGGTGGCGAAAGACCTGTTCCACCGTCAGCAAACAACCTACCCATCAGCGGGAATGTTTCAAGAGAACAGGCCCACGGCTCTAATCGCGATGTTCCACCAATTTGGGCGTGCTCCTGAACTGCAGGAGTGTTCGTTCCCAATGACCGATCTTGTCAAACGCTGCCTTGATCCCTTCGACCAGACTGTCCATGTTGTAGCGTGACTTGGCGTAGAACGCATCGGCGCTGTTAATTTTTGTGATCGAGTACGTCTTCATCGATGAGCGACTGAAAATCACGATCAACGGCACACCACCGTCAATTTGTCTGATGTCATGAATGACATCCGTCGATCCCGTTTGATCAATGTCCAGATCCAGCACAACAGGAGCAAACCGCTGCCGCATCCACAGCCGAAACTCTCTGCCGTCCGTGAGATTGTCCGGCGACTGAGATTGTTTAACGCAACGCAAATACGATGCAAGGTTGTTGTACGCTTTGAAGTCCGTCCAGTCCCCGCAACACGTCCGTGAATCGTCCTTCAGCAGCGCCAGAAAACCGCCATCCTCGCCGACGTATTTTACGGATCGCTTCATGGTCGATGGCCCTCATCGGATACGTTGAGAAAACAGCTGGTGCATCACGCCCAGGTAAAGCCGGAAAACATGGCGGAATCAGATCTGTCTCTGCCCCCTAACACGCGCTTCTTTACTCACTCTGTCATATCTACACGAAGGCCGTGCCACCGCGTCGCGACGACGCTAAACGGGACATCACAACAATGTTTCGTGAGATATCACCTGGTTGCCTGTAATCGTTGATCGTGCGAGATTACCAGAATACTGAGCGCAACTTTGAACATGTTTTCAGATTGCGCGCTCGGCGCAACGCATTGTGGGGTCGTGAGTCCTGTGGAGGTGTCTCGCCTCCGATTCAACAAATCCCCGCACGATATGCCCCTGTGTCTGTCACCATGCCGGGTGTGACAAACCGTCACACGATACGTCCGCCTGCCCTACGGTGATGCCGACACAATATGGTTGCCGTTGCTGCTGTGTTGGAGTCTCGACTACCCATTAACATCCTGCTTAGTTATCATTCACTCAGCATAGCTAGCGTATTTCGCTCGCTTTGGGAGGCGAACATTGTACGACAGACCGACACTCTTTCTCGTGGACGACGATGCTGCACTCCTGGATTCTCTTTGCACTCTTGCACAGACGCTGGGCCTGCGATCGGAAACATACTCACGCGCAGACGAGTTTCTGGCCGGATTCCGGAATGACCGGCATGGCTGTCTGATTGTCGATATCCGAATGCCAGGCATGAGCGGCCTTGAACTGCAGGCTCAGATGGTCGCCGCTGGACACTCTCTTCCCACGATTGTGATCACAGGTCACGGCGACATTTCCATGAGTGTCCGAGCGATGAAGGCAGGTGCCATCACGTTCCTGGAAAAGCCCTTTGAGACTGACGACCTGGTGGTGGCCATTCGCCAGGCGCTGGCTGAAGATGTCGAACGACGTCGTGAACATGAGATGCACGCTGCGTTGGAACGCAGGATGAATCAACTGACCGAAGACGAACGTGAGGTGCTCATTTTCCTGGCTCGCGGAAGGACAATTGAGGCCATTGCGAAGGCGATGGACCTGAGCCTGCGAACCATTCAGTTTCGCCGGGCCAGTATCTGGAAGAAACTAGGGGTGGCGTCCCGGTATGAAATGATGGAGCTGTTATTCAAAGACCGTTTGCGGTTGCCGCAAACGGGCTGACACGGACAGCCGGCCGGACATCCTCTACAAAGTTTTAAACTGACGCCCTGGTGACCAGCGCACGACCACCGAAGATTCTGTATCCTGCGGACGTTCTACACACGACAAGCAGCGCTGTGCAGAGCAGATTCGCATGGACCTGAGCCGGGTCGAGTTAAGAACGCCTGTAATGGAAGGTCTCCAGCTCCGGCTGGCTGTCAGGAAACTCAATTCTCCGTACGTTGTTATCTTGGCTTCCAGGAGGCCGGAGAATTCACATTTGTTCACGGTCGGCGGGAAGTCGGTGCGACGCACTGCATCTGCGGCTCTTCGGAATCCTGGTCGCGAAACACCCGCCAGGCAGCTGAAATCGCCAGCGCAAACCACGTCAGGAGCATGAATGAGCATCGCGGCAAGGACCGTTGTTACAGATTTGGATACTGTCGATCTGTCGAACCGCGCGCGATTTTCTCGAGTGCTTGTCGTCGAGGACAACTCCACGATGCTGTTGACCCTGACGGACATTCTGGAATCGGAGGGTTTCGAAGTCACGGGATGCGGTACGGCTGGCGAGGCCCTGCGTCATGTGCAGCAGCAGGAATTCGGCATCGCGATCGTGGACCTGCAGTTGCCGGACATGCGGGGGATACAACTTCTTCAGCTGTTCCGTGATCTTGGCAGCGATGTCCGCGTCATCATCAACACCGCCTACGGCGAATTCGAATCAGCCAAGGATGCGGTCAGCGGTGGTGCGTTTGCATACCTTGAGAAAGCTGCTGATCCGAGTGAACTGATGAGCGAAGTGCGTCGCGCCAATCGCTCGCACCTGGAAAGCTACGTCAATGATCTTGGGACCGCTATGGCAGAGCGAACGACGGAGTTGTCAGGGAGCGAAGCAAACCTGCGCCTTCTCTTTGAGAATTCTCCCGTCTGTCTTCTCCACGAAGATTTCTCGGCGGTGAAGCAGCGGATTGATGTTCTTCGCGACGAAGGCGTCCATGACTTTCGCGAATACTTTGAAGGCCACACACAGGCGGTGGCCAGCTGCGCCGAACTGGTGAAGATCGTCGATGTCAATGTCGCGGCTCTCACACTTTATTCTGTCGCCAGCAAGGCTGAGTTGGTCCTGTCGTTGGCCAGGTCCTCTCCCCGTAAAACCTATGGTGTCTACTGCGAACAGTTTATTGCCCTTGCTGTCGGCGAGAGAACATTCGCATCCGACACCACGGTGCAGACTCTCAGCGGTGACAGGAGAGACGTGATGCTGCGGATGTTTGTCGATCCCCATTCTCCGGATTGGTCCAGCGTCTACCTGACTCTGGTCGACATTACCGAACGCAAGACGGCGGAAGAGTCCCTCAAACGGACACATGGTGCTCTGGAACGTCGTGTGGAGGAACGAACGTCTGAACTTCGCGAAATCAATCGAAGACTGAACCAGGAGATCAGGAATCGAAAAACTATCGACAAAGCGCTGATCGAGAGCGAAAAACACCTGAGGGACATTATTGATGGTCTGTTCGGCTTCATCGGCCTGTGCACAATAGACGGCATCCTGGTTGACACAAACAGGGCCCCGCTGGAGGCCGCCGGTCTACAGAAGGCGGATGTGACCGGTAGACCCTTCTGGGAAACATACTGGTGGTCATATTCAACCGATGTTCAGTGGCAAATGAAAAATGCACTTCGACGTGCCGCAGGCGGAGAGACGGTTCGCTACGACGTGCCCATTCGTGTGGCTGACGATCAACTCATTGACATCGATGCCATGTTCGGTCCGCTCTACGATTCCGAAGGCAACGTCGCACAGATACTCGGTTTTGCGGTCGACATCACCGATCGCAAACGAGCGGAGAGTGAGGTGCGACAGCTTCATGAGCATTTGGCTCACGTCGCGCGTCTGAATACGATGGGAGAAATGGGCACCGGACTGGCGCATGAACTCAATCAGCCACTCACTGCAATCTCAAACTACTGCTCTGCTGGAAAACAGCTTCTGTCCGGTCCGGAATCGGCAGACATGGATCAGTTACGGGAGTTGTTCGAGAAAACGAGGGGGCAGGCCATGCGGGCTGGCGAGATCATTCGACGGCTCCGCATGCTGGTTGGCAAACGGGCGGCCGTTCGCTCGCCAGTTGATCTCATCAAGGGAATCGACGAAGTGCTGCAATTACTGGGTCCGGACCTGCGTCAGTGCGAGGTTCGCGTGGAACAGCAGGCGGATGATTCCTGCTGTATTGTTGTCATCGACGAAATCCAGATTCAGCAGGTCCTGGTGAACGTGATTCGTAATGCACTGGATGCCATGAGTGAAACGGAACGCGAGCGGCGAGTGCTCAGGATCTCGACGGCGCGGACCGTTGATGGTTTGATCGAAGTCGCCGTCTGCGATACAGGCACGGGAATTGTCCCGGAAGAACATGATCAGGTTTTTGACGCCTTCTTTACCACAAAGTCGGAAGGGATGGGGATGGGTCTGGCCATCAGCCGAACCATCATCGAATCACACGATGGTCGGTTGTGGTTGACGTCGAACCAGGATCGTGGAGTGACCTTCCACATGACTCTGCCCCTGGCAAAGGACGGAAACGGGAAAGATGGCTGAGGTCTGCCCATTTCCGTTCGCTTCATGGTGTACAGAGAAACCTGTCCCCGACGATCTAATCGCCGTGTCCCGCCACGCGAGGCGTCCTTCTGAATTGAAGGAGCATTTTCTCCCATCGGTCGATTTTTTCAAAGGCAGCCTGGATCCCTTCGATCAGACTTTCCGGTCTGTTGAGCGACTTGGCGTAGAGAGCCTCTGCCCCGTCCATTCGCGCCAGTGAGTATGATGTCAGGGAGGGCTGCTGAGAGATCACGATGATCGGCACACCGCCGTCGATCTGTTTGATGTTGCGAACGATTTCCGCAGTCCCAGGCTGTTTGAAGTCGATGTCCAGGACGACCGGAGCAAAGCGATTGCGCAGCCATAACCGAAACTCCTTGCCACTGGTCAGCATGTTCGGAGTTTGACACTGTTTCACGCAACGCAGATAGGACGCCAGATCAGTGTACGCTTTGAATTCCGTCCACTCCCAGACCCACGCCTCTGAATTCTGTTTCAGCTTCTCAACGAATTCGGAATCCTCACCGACGTATTTGACTGAACGCTTCATTCTCCATGCTTCTCCCAAAACACATCACGAAATGAATTGGTACGTCAGGACCGTCTGAAGATGGCAACGTGTTGCCGTAATCAGACCAAGTCGGTTCGGCCGCCGGGTACAGAGCCAGCCATGCTGCCGGACAGCTACCGCCAATGCTCGTGCGTAATCGACAATGCCATGCTCCGTCCCGAACGCCCGTAACCACGCTCGCCACACCCCGGAATTTCATCGTCTGGCGACATTTGAGTTTGGATTCCGGGAAAATGCATGGGAGTAGAATATGCCATAATGACCATGAGCGACTGCCCAGGTCACCCTGCAACGAATAATCGTGCAAGAATAGCAAGCAAACGAGTACAAGAGGGTGTCCCGTCGGTAGTTGAAACGTGAGTGACGGTATTGGCTTGAGAATTGATTTCAGCGAGACAGAGTTTATTTGTCAAGGAGTTCGCGTTGCAGAGCTTCGAGCAGCTTAGGGAGGTCCTT
>JBDONA010000976.1:0-7268 GCA_039831575.1 Fuerstiella sp.
ACAGAATGATGTGGTTCTTCATGGCAATTTCTTACAGGTGTAATCGGAGTTCGCCTGTATCATCCCCTCTCGCGAAGTGAAAGACCATGATGGGGCAGTTCAAAGCTGCCAATCCGCTTATGGAAGTCACCGCCGTGCTTTCAGCCTCTATCGAGGCCAATAATCTATCGATAAAGTAAGCAAGCAGTTTCGCGTGCGTCTGGTCTCTGTCTTCCGACACGTGGGCATGCAGTCAGGAGAGTCGTGCGTTGGCCGACACTCCAACTATTTCGTGCGAAAAATATCACTGTCAATCAACGCCAGCAACAGGTCTTTAAAACGTAATTCGTTTACGCTCTGCTGGTCAACAATGCCGGCCACGATAGCGCGTTCGCGGTAATTCAATTGACGCCCGGTTGCATACGTCAACAACTTTTCCGAGATGCATCTGGCGAATGGTTCTGGATTCTCGGACAGGATCCGTTTTAGGTCCGTCACGTCGGTGAGTTCGGCTCCGCTGGGCAGCGTCCCCGTTGCATCGACGGCCAGTCCATCGATGCGTTTGGACTTCCCGCCTTCTTCGTCTTCCAGGTACTTCGGATAGTGATCCCGCCAGCGCCCAATGGGGTCATAGTTTTCCAGCACAAAGCCAAGCGGGTCGATCTCGCGATGACAGAGTGCGCAATTCTCTGACGACATATGCGCCGCCAAACGTTCCCGTGGTGACTTTGCGCCGGCGGTATCGGGGGTCAAAGCCGGGACGGCATTTGGTGGATCCGGTGGGGGCGAACCAAGAATGTTCTCCAACATCCAAACACCTCTCAGTACCGGCTGCGTATCGACTCCGTTGGCCGTCGCCATCATAATGGCCGGCATGCTGAGCAGACCGCCTGCCCGCCCATCGCGAGGAACTTCAAGCTGTTGCATGCCTTTCCTGAAAGATGAGGCATTCTTCTTTCGTTGTTGCTTATTGTTTTTTCCCTGTGTCTTCGTCGGTGGTTTGAACTGGTCAATACCATAAATTTCCCAACCGACAAGCGGGTCGGTAAACACAAAATCGGGAGCAATGAACTCGCTGACTGGCAGATTGTTTTTGAGAATGTGCTGAAAGGTAAGTTTGACTTCGTCCCGCATCGCCAGACGATGACCCTCTGAAAAATTCCGAATCAGCCGCGCGTCCGGCATCAGGTTGTCCAGCTTTTCCAGGCCCAGCCATTGGGTCGTAAAGTCTTCAGCGAATTCGTCGTTGATCAAACGACTGGCTTCTTTGACCAGTACCTCCTGCCTGGAAATTCGCCCGGCGGCGACAACTTTCTGCAGCCTTGCAGTTGGCGGACCGGAAGTCAGAAAGTAGGCCAGGCGACTGGCCAACTCATGGTCATTCAGCTTGCCGGGGCCAATACTACGATACAGGAACGCCGGCGAAATCAATGCGGTTCGAATCGCCAGGTGCAGTCTGTCGTTCAACGAATCGGATCTTTCCAAATTCAACTCGCGCCTGACAAGGTTCACATAAGCTGCAATTTCAGATTCGCGAGCTGGTCGACGAAACAGCGTTGAAAGGAACTGCTTGAAAAATGACTGCAGCGACGCGGTGTCCGACTTGCCTTCGAATTGGCCCAGCAGTTTCTTCCGCTGTCGCTCGACGCGGACGTCATCCGAATCGGGGTAAATCTTAAGTGGGCCGGTAATCCTGACGTTGTGAATGCCGATATTGGGGCCTTCTTCGAAATACTTGTAGACCAGTGTTTCGCCTGTATTCACTCCCTTTCCGGCCAGCCGCTTGACAAGCTCTGCCAAATGTTGGTCGTCGTTTGCGTATTGCACGACGTCGAGTTGCGGATCATCCATTGCTTCTTTAAGTCGCAACCATCCGCTACCGCCTCGCGGTGCCTGTCCGATCTTTGTCCACGCCGCGGCTAATCCGGGATCTTTCAGGAATAGTTGTTTCAGGAAATCCGGGAACGTCGACTTGTTCTCGTAATCGTAAGGCCCGTTCGAATATCGAAACACAACAGTTTGCCCCCGCTGCAGGTCGAGATCGAATTGAAACGTATTCGGTTTGCCGGGTGGAACCTCCAGAGTGGTTCCCTTTTTATCATTCCGTGTGTCGAGATCCATCGATGAGACATCGAGGATTGGCGGTTCGGGCGGCGTGCCTTTGAAAGATGCGGTGATTTCCACCTTGTACTGCCCGCTGGCAGGTGCCGCGAATCGCATCGGCCAGGTCGCGTTGCGGCGAATTTTGGTGCCGGACGAACCAAGTCTCATGGCACCGTCGATAAAACAGGCAGACGAATAGCTGATCACGAGATCTTTCCCCGCAATATCAAACGCAGTTGCCTTTACGGGTTCACGGGGCGGTGCGAAAAACTCATCGGCAACCAAAGCAGCGGTTTCCGAAAACGCTTCAAGATGTGAAGCCGCGACGACCAGAGCCTCGCCCTGGTTGTTGAACCCATGCAATTTATTGTCCGGCGGAAAACTGTTGGGCAGCGTGAAGTTTGGCAGTGCAAATACTTTGCGGATCGTTTTTTCATACTCGCGACGACTTAGACGTCGGAGCGATGTTCCGCCGATCGGGCTTTGTTTGATCAACGTCTGATCCAGCCAGGACAAAAATCCGTCGCGTTTCTTTTTGGCAGGAAGACTGGCATCGGGCGGTGGCATGATCTCCTTCGAGACCATCGTATGTACCGACTCCCAGATTGCGATCGTGCCTCGATCCGACCAGTCGATTCTGGTTAGCTCCAGATTAAGATCGGCCTCCGGAGAACTCTGATTGTGACAATCCGTGCAATTATCGTTGAGGAATTTCACGACAAACGGAGGGATCGGATGACCGGCCTGCGATTCGGTGATCGGCAAACACAGGCAACTGGCAAACACCAATGTAGAAAACGTGGAAAAGTGATTCACGATTCAGGCCCAGTTGCTCACACCGTGGGAAGCATTCGAAAACCTGTCCGTTTCGATTCCCATCTGTTTCAGGATGGAGATAAAGACATCCCCCAGCAACAGCGAATCGTCTTTCAGATCACCTGCGATATGCTGGCCGTGTTTGAAACCGCCACCGGCCACCAACGTCGGCAAATCACGATTGGAATGTCGGCTGGCGTCGCCCATGCCCGTGCCAAACATGACGACCGTTGAATCCAGTAGCGGCTGGCCTTCATGATCGGTTTTCTGCTTCAGTTGCGTCAGAAAGCGATCAAGGCAACGCATATGTTCGGTCTCGACACGGATCAGGTCGCGAATCAAGTCGGGATCGTTGCCGTGATGTGACAGCGCGTGATAACCAGCCTGCAGTGTTTGCCCATCCAGCGTGAACACCTGCCCCAGTCCTGCTATGAACAGAGTTGCAACACGTGCGGAATCGGTTTGCAGGGCGAGGGCCATCAGGTCAAACATGATCTGCTCGCATTCGAGCATCAACGTAGGTGCGACCGGATCAAACGGCGGAATCTTATAATCAATTTTGATCTGTGTGTCGTCGGCAAGGTGATTCAGTTGACGACCCATCCGCTGTTCAAGCTCACGCAAAGACGTGAAATACTCGGATAGCTTTTGCTTGTCCTGATTGCTGACTTGTCTGTTCAGGCGTTTGGCATCTTCGTGGACAACATCCAGTGCACTTCGGCCCGTGCGAAGAAGATGTTCGCTTCGTTTACGATCGTCCGCAGTCGCAAACATCTTGCCGTAGACCACGCTCGGTCGATTGATCATTGGCAGCGGAACACCCTGACGCGTGAACACCATGCGCTGTGAAGGAATGTCGCCGGCACAAAGTTGCAGCGACTCGAAACGAGTCGACTTGCCGATTCGTTCCGCGGCAAGCTGATCCAGCGAAACAGATCCGACGTGCTGGCCGCACAAATAGTTGTCCCAGTTGCCGTGTCCGTTGGCCGAGCGGTGATCCAAACCGGAGAATACGGTGTAGTTGTCTCGATGACTGTCGAGCACACTGAGTAGATCCGATGACTTGTAATCGCTCCCTGTCTGGTCGGGGTAGAAGGCCGGTCGATACAAACCGAGGTTGGAACCCACACAGATCAGCCGTTTGGCTTTGGGCTCGGGCACCCTATGGGCATCGTCTGCCCGCAGAAGCTGAGAGGTCGTCTCGAGCATCGGCAGCGTCAAGGAAACCCCAGCCGCTTTTAAGAGTTGCCTGCGTCCGTCGAAGTGTACATTCATAGTTTCCAACCTGGGAAAAGTCCGTGTGCGTCTCCGAATTCTAAACCGGTGTGAGAGATTTGACGGTTTGACCGCCTCGATTATTTCTATTCTTTCTTTCTTTGTCCTTTCTCTGTTCGTATTTCTGCGGCAATTCGGCGACCCATGCCTCGAGCATCGCTTTCGGTCGACGGATCGACATCAGGATGCTGGTTGGCGATGTTCCGGCTTTCTGACGGATCGACTGAAGAATTGTAGAGTTCATTGTCCTGTCCACGCCGGATCCTCCCCTCGCTTAGGCTCGACCGTCCTTGAGAAGGAGGGTGCAGGAAAGTGGTGCGATTTTCAAGCGGGAGGACGATGCAGGAAAATCGGGGATGTCTGCGTTCAACGAGAGCCGCGACTGTTGTCGTGAACATTGAGCCCTGTGTCGCGCTGATTCCGTTGCAACGTCTGGTGATGGCCGAAATGGATAAAAGTTCGATTGTTCCAGTTGGCCACACACCGCATTCCTGATTCTTTCCGCCTGAATCGCCGCGACTTCCAGGATCGACCGAATTGATCGGTCCCCCGACTGGACCAACTTGCTGATTGCTGGTGTAGTAGCGTCGGCTCAGAGGCCGTCCGATTACGATGAACGTCTTTGCACGCGAGATATTGATGCATATTTGGTCTATTGTTTTCCGGCAACTTGTCAGCGTCGCCGTTCTGGCAACGACAGCTCTTCCTCTGGCAGGCGCCGCAGAGTTTTCAGTACACCCGTTGAGCGACGAGCAGGCAGCCGAATACAAACTGTCTGCCGAATTCTACGGGAAGGCTACGCTGGCGGAAGGAATTCTGATTGCCAGCTCTGAGCGAGTCTCAGACATTGCGCATCGGGAAGCGGCCTATCAGTTCAGCATGATCATGCAGAGCATCCATCCCCCGATTGCTCAGAGTATTCGCGATGAGAAAGTGCTTTGCATACTGATCGGACACGACGAACTGACATCTGATTTGCCTCAATTCGCCAGTGACAAAACGGGCAAAGAACTTGATTTCTACAACTGGCGCAGTCGTGGATTCCTGACGCGTAAGAATGGTCGACCAACGGTCGTGTTCGCAGAAGAAGACGTGTTGGAATTCGAAGGAGGAATGCAGCTTGAGAGTATCCTGATTCACGAATTTGGTCACGTCATTCACGGCGCGGGCTTTGACAAGGGGCTGCAGGATCGACTGACAGAATGCTTCGAACAGGCCAAAGAAGCCGGACTCTGGGACGATGGTCGGGCAGCTCAGCGATTTCGGCGCGTGAAGGGAGAAACGCCGGTCAGCCTGTTTGATGCTCTGGTGAAGTGGTTTTCCGCCGTATCGCCGGAGTTGATCAAAACGTGTCTCGACAGCGGCGACATACTGGTGAACGGCAAACCGACGAATTCCGAGGTGATGGTGACAGGTGAGGACAAAGTGCTGATCGTGTTTGGCGGCCGGAAACAGTGTTACGCCGCAAAGAATCGGGCCGAATACTGGGCAGAAGGTCTGCAATGCTGGTACGACACGAATCGCACGATGGACCACGACCACAATCACATTCAGACTCGCGAGCAATTGAAGGAATACGACGCGCCGCTGGCACGACTGTGCAGTGATGTGCTGGGAAATTTCGACTGGCGTTTCGTGTCTCCGCGGACGCGCGCAGGAACAGGCCACCTGACAGACTTTGATCCGACGACGTCACCGAAATCCATTGACCCGAAGCACATTGAAACTGCCGCGTACGACTATTACGACGGATATTGGAAGGACTTCTGGCAGCGTCTGTACGACAAATACACGTCCGTGAAACGACATCCGGTGCCGGACAGCCCGCTGTGGCTGACGTATCCGGGGGCCGCGGGGCCAGGCAGCGGCAGGCATATCGTGCTGGTCTCTGCCGAACAGGAATATCGCAGCGAACAGTCAATGCCGATGCTGGCAAAGATACTTTCCAAGCGTCACGGCTTTGATTGCACAGTTCTGTTTGCACTGAACGAGAAGGACGAGGTCGATCCGACACAAAAAATCCGTTGGCAGGACAAGACCGTGCAGCACCGAATTCCCGGTCTGCAGCACCTGCAGAAGGCGGACCTGCTGATTCTGTTCAGCAGACTCATCACGCTACCTGACGACCAGATTCAGCATGTCATCACCTATCTTGATTCCGGCAAGCCGCTCATCGGAATCCGCACGGCCAATCACGGCTTCCTTGAGAATTTTCCGTACCGGAAAGACGGGAAGAATGTTCGCTTTGGGGACGATGTTCTGGGAGGGGCGTTCCGGAGCCATCACGGCAACTGGCATGCTGACTCCACACGAGGCATTCCTGTCGACGGCATGCAGGACCATCCCATCCTGAGCGGCGTCACAGACGTCTGGGGACCGTCCGACGTCTACCGAACCTATCCGGAAGGCAAGGGTCTTCCTGACGGTTGCCAGGCACTTCTTTTCGGGCAGCCACTGTTAGGTCGCAGCCACGACGACGGCGTCAATCCAAAGAAAAAGCCGTTACCCGTGGCATGGACCAAGACCTGGACAGGCACTTTGGAAAAGACGGCCCGTGTCTTCCACCTCACGATGGGCAGTGCGAAAGACTACCAGAGCTCCGGTCTTCGTCGATTGACAACAAATGCGGTCTATTGGTGTCTGCAAATTGAGGATCTTATCGACCCTGGCAGCAGCGTGGAGTACATCGACAACTACGCGCCTCTGGCCAGCGGGTTCAACTACGAAAAGCTTGGTGTCGTTCCGCAGAAGCCTGAGGCCTATCGTTAGAGCAGTTGACTTAATCCGAATCGTGCTGGCTCGTGGGAGTAACAAAACTGCTATTGAAACGCGTTCTTCGCGGCCACAAGTCAGCGTGAAACGCTGTAGAGCAGTTTGACGGACGAAGCGACTGGTGTGCCGACTGGACGTTCACGAGGTGGCCAGGCCCTAAACCCTGAATCGTGCGGATGATGTTTGACTTTATTCCCGGTGACCAATCCCAGCGATTATCTGTGCTCGTCAGCACGCGGCTGTTGCTGCCGATCCTGATGCTGGTTGGGCTGTGGTCATGGGAAACCCTGCGTCCGCTGTTTCACTGGCCGCAGCAGCGCGGA
>JBDONA010000435.1:0-1747 GCA_039831575.1 Fuerstiella sp.
CACCGGCAACGATAGCCGATTGCTTCTTTTCGGCCGGTCGATGCAGAACCAATGATTGCTCGTGAACTCAAAACTATCGGAGTTGGTTCCTGTACCGATATTTGATGCTCCCCGGGTCTCGTCCGAACGAAACGCGATCACATTGTTGCTGAAGACTCCGTTTCGACACGGAACAAACTGGCTACCTCGTGACTCTTGCAGTATCCGCACAACATACCGTTCTGGCCGATAAATCGTGTTGTACCTGACGGTGGCACCATCGACACCGACGAAACAGATCGGGGCTGAAGAGCCGACAAACGTGCAGTCTTCAACCGTGATGTTCCTGGCCTCGTAGCCATCGACCTTCGGACGGAAGTACGCAAGTCCGGTACTGCCTCCAATGTTGATGCTTCGACCACCAGCGTTCTCGAAGCGGCATCGCTGGATGACTATGTCTTTGCTGCCGCCCTTGGTCTGCACGCCACTCCCGTCAGTGTCACCGCGATGGCGGAACGTGCAGCCGGTGACTTTCCCATCATGACATCCAACCATGTCAATTCCTGATCCGCTACTCCCCCAGCGTTCGATGGTGCAGTTTTCCACACGGAAGTCGTCCAATCCAGACAGTTTGATTCCGTCGCGATTGCCGTCGGGGCCAACGTCCCGGATCGTCAGACCACGCAAAACGACATGATGTGCTGGACTGTCGTATGTCCCGCCATCGTCGATGTTGAGGCCGTTGCCAACCGCATCTGTCAGGATAAGGTCGTGCAATTCGACAAAAGCCGGGTCAGTGAGGTGAAAGCAAGAGTTGCGTCCTTTGAAGACAGGCGGGTTCTTCTTGTCCAATGCCGCCAGAGTGATCGGCTTCCCTTCTTCGCCCTGAAGCCCGTTGAAATGAAGGCCACCTTGGTACGTGCCCGGTGCAATCAGGATCGTCGTGCCCGGCTTTGCCTGTTCGACGGCTTTCACAATCTGGTCACGGGTGTTTGCCGTGACGGTTTGTGACGATGCCGGTTGATGCAGCAACAGAATCATCGAGCCAGCAAGCAGGATTTGCTCAGGATGCCAGGTCTTCATTGATTGTCTCCAGCGATTCCGGTAACGGTTGATCCCATGAGTTGTTGATCACAATAGGTCGTGCCGGATCTCGTTTCGTTGGTTGTCATTCGAGCACTATCGAAGCAAGATGTCGAGTGAGCGGCCAACGGTCGCGGCCCCGACAGCCCCCTTTCCCCTAAATGGACGTCCAGTGTCAGATCCACTGCTTCGAATTCGGAACCACCATAGTGTCGCCTGCGGTGATCCGCCGATTATCAACGGCGATGATCCGAACGTATATCTCGGTTACTTCGAGAACGCTTTCGGGGAGCAGTGGGTGTTCAGCTTCGACAGAGCCACAAAAGAAGCTGAGCTTCGTGGCGGCGACATCGGCTGGAATACGGTGCATGAGGTCCGTGATGGAGAAGTTGGGGCATTGGTGCTGGGGCCAGCAGAAGCGGCGTGGCTTCAAGCCTGTTGGAAGTCGGCGAGTGGAGGTTAGGACGTGCGGCAATTCGGTGTTCAGGGTACGAACATCCTGTGATTAATGAGGGTTTGATGTATATGTGCGTCACCATGGGAAGATTCTGTTCGTTGTTCATCGTGGTCGCTCTGCTTGGGGTCCCCACGGACATCAGAGGCGACGAACCTACGAATGACGTCTTTCTGTTGCCGTATTTCCTCGGCAACGGCGAAACGGGCGTGTACTTTGCCTTTAGCAACG
>JBDONA010000195.1:0-29831 GCA_039831575.1 Fuerstiella sp.
CCGGAGACACTGACGCAGAATCCGAGTTCCTCGAATTGACACGCCTCTTCACCGCATTGTAATCCAGTTTCAACGCCGAGACCGTACGACTGAGACCATGAGCATCGGCCAGTTTCACCGCCAACCACAACCACGTCGAAATGACCAGCCGACGGCGGGACGGTGGGCAACCCAAGAAGTGACTTGCGCCACTTCTGCATCGACGGTCCCGGCTGATTCGGTGGAATGAATTTCTGCCGGGTCGTAAAGAATATCGCGTCACAGCGGCCATCGAATCCCGTCAGGTCGTTTAGTTCCAAACGAACCCGGGGCTTCGTGACATCAATCGTGCCACCGCGATGCCATGCCCAATCGTCCTGGCCCGTCCCGAAGACCGGCTGAAGTTCCTTGCCATCGACCAACAGTTTGAACTGCCCCGGGCTCCATTTTGGGACCCAGTTTTTGGTTCGTACCCAGACAACATACTGTCCTGACTCCGGGAACTCGATTTCGGTCGTGGCGTTTTCTACTGGCTTTCCCAGTCCATGAGCCAGCAAATAGGGCGATCCCATAGTGTCCAGGAATTGTGGATCGAGTACCCATCCGCCAGGATCCTTGAAGCTCTCCGCCTCGACCAGGACGTCCGACGCCATGCTGGTGGACGTGGTCAGAACAGGAATCGAAACAAGAAATGTGGTGTGTGGGCGTTTGAACATATGCTGGCCGAATCTGTCCTGACTCGTGGGAGTAACAAAACTGCTATTGAAACGCGTTCTTCGCGGCCACAAGTCAGCGTACAACGCCGAAGGTGGAAAAACCAGACTCTCACGCGGTCTCGCGACGTCGTTTGTATTCAGTTGCCAGTGCGCCTCGGTCAGCGACCAGCTCAAGCAGTTTGTTCTTGATCCCCAGAGCAGTGTTGCGGTCGTATTTCTTCAGGCATTCACGATACTCGGGAACTCGATACAGGAAATCACCGATGGCGGTATCGTTCAACTCATTCATGGCTGCACCCCATCCGTTCTGAGACAACTGATAGGCGTTCAATTCCTGTTCGAATTGCCCCGACATCGGCATGGCAAGATAGGGTTTGCCGATATACAGCGCTTCGCTAATCAGTGTGAAACCTGCGGTCGCTATGACTGCTTTGCAACCGGCGAGATGATTGATGAACCCATCTCGGGAAGCGCGTTGAAAGGTCAGATTGTCGTCAACCTGCTCTTTGTCGTAACCATAAACGATAAAGCGTTCGCGGGAGTAGGTCTTTAGAATAGGCAGCAACGAATCAAACCCGCTGGTGAGATAGACCAGAATGTAGCCTTCGTCGCGGCAGCGAAGTTCTGTGATGTCCTTGCCCACGAGCGGCGGATATACGAAGCTGCGGTCATTCGTTAGTTTTCCGGGTGCAATTGCCGTTATCAGCGATACGCTTGGCCACGGAACCATCATTTGAATCAGACGCCGAATGAGCCTGGCCTCTGAGTCGCTATCTGGTGGCACCTCGTATTCGACGTAGCGCATTCGGTGTTGATTATCAATCGTTATCAACGCCAGGTCGAAATGCCGTGCCAGGTACGCGGTCAGGGGTTCAAAGTCCGTAATCACCACATCAGGCTCGAACTCCTGAAAGATATCGCGAAGCTGCCACAGGCTGCGATTTCCGGCAGGTAACCTCTTCAGGTTTTCTGTAATGGTCTTCAGCAGCGAAACGCGATTTTCCTCGGCGGAAATCGTGAGACCCTCGATTTCAATGACATCAAATTCTTTTGAGAGATTTTCAAAGCCTCGGTCGTAGCTGGCAAGCCGGACGTCGTGACCTGCCTCAATCAGGCAGGCCGCCATCTCCCGAGCGCGAGACGAATGTCCGCTGCCTTCCCCCGAATAGCCGTAGATTATTCTGGTCATAGATCCAGAGCAGTCTTCAAAAAGATGTGGTCGTGGGGCTCGTGGGTAAGCGACTCTCGCAAGGGGAAAAACGTCGCGGCCACAAGTCAGCGTAATACGCTGTCGTCGGTTAGTTGAGTTGACATCTATAAAAACCTATAGCTTTCTTTAAGGATTGACATCATGCGTGAACTGAAGCCGTATCGAACGATGCAGGGATTGAGGAAATCCATCGACAACGGGGGACGTTTTTACAATTTCTTCACAGATGCAGACGATCATACCGTCACTCGGGCAGAACTGGCGAAGGCTGCTGGAGTCTTTACCGCTGGAGTGAAGGCCTTTCTGTTTCTTGAAATGGCGCAGCAGGATTTGCAGCCTGATGATCGACAGTCAATCATCGAACTACTGGAATCCGATCTGAGGAGAGAGTACCAACGCAACAGGCCTCAGGTTTTACTGCCCTCGGAGATCGAAAAGCACGGTACGGCAGGTTGTTCGATAATTGCGACTGGCTTCCCTCGATTCGTCGAAGATCGAACTCAGTTCAGCGGATTCATCATGATCCCGATTATGGCCGGCAACGTGACAACTTTTATGATGGTCCCGATCTACGACCAGTTTGACGTGTACGAGGTGTTTGACGATCGACGAATGCGCAAACCGAACTCAATGGTCGCAACCGTCCGTGGTCAGCGGCTTTCACACGACGAACCAATCCGGTTTGGTGGAGTTCTGCGGAAACTTCAGTTTGAAGATAAGACGAAGAAGTCACATGACTTCTACCTTGAGACAGCCTTCTACACCAGGTTGTGACTCGGTTGAACGGATCAACGAATTCCGGTTCTCGGGCCGTAGCCGTACACCGTTCGGTCCCAGTTCCACAACCATCACTCAATCCATCGGATCTGTCGTGGTGGATTCCCGGGTGGGCACTCACTCCACATCACCAAGCTATTCGCGCAGGCGTCTCAGGATGCGACTGCCGCACTGCGGCGTTGGACATCTGCTGTTTGTCGACAACAGTGTCGATGGCAATTCCGTCAACCACGGATCCCCCAAAATGCCTGCCAGGGACGCGTCAATTGAACAGTGCGGCTCCACTCTGTTGACAAAGCCTGTCACTCGATTGACGTACCGGCACATAGAAAGTCACTCGAACTGCCCGGTCAATTGACGTAGGTTTTTTTTCGGCTTTCGCCACTGGCTTTCACTTTTTCCCGAATCGCGCGTTTCGCCTCGGCGAGTCGTTTCGGCCAGACGAATCTTGGAGACTTCGAGGGATCGTAGCCGGTCAAGTGGCCATGCAATCGCGTGGTCGGTTTCGTGTAGACCAGTTTGGTGTCACCGAAGACTTCCTGGCATATCGCCGCCAATCCAGGATCATACTCCTTGAGTTCCTCGCGGGTATCGACGTGGTTGTGATCGTGGTCGGGCTGCCGATTATTATCGAACCAGGATTGCACACCCTCGGCGAAATACTCGGCGTGATTGACTGAAGCGTACTTGCCTTTCCACAAACCGTCACTCATCGCCTTATCGTAGGTCGCCTCAAGACGAATGTCGAAAGTCCTGTCGACATTGACCATGCCCCGCAGATGGATGTTGTGCGCGAATTCGTGAATCAGAATGTTCTCCGTCGAATACGGATCGCCCTCAAACGCAAGCACGTTTTCCTCGGCGCAGGAGCACACTGGCTCGTCCTTTGACCCGCCCAGCCCGCGGGCTCGGGCGTCCCAGTAGTCCTTCGGTCGCAACTTCGAATATTCCGGAAGGTCGCTCGTAAATTCGTTGTGCGCCATGACGATCATACGTGAACCGCTCTCGATCATTGCCTGCTTCACGTCGGGGCGTTTGGCCAGCATCATGTTGATCAGATAGGCGGCCTCCTTGAGCGCGTAGTCGTCGACCTTGCTGGAAGCCACGACCGGGTATCCGTTGGCGTTCACGTATTTGGCGTAGAAGGGAGATAACTTCATCTCCTCCGGCAGCGCTGTGATTTCAAAGGACTGAGGATCGACGATGCGGTCCTCGCTAAACGCGAGGGACGAAACGAGCGTCAGCAGTACGCCGAGCCCGACCGATGGGGGTATAGATTTCATGCCCGGTATCCTACGCGAATCGGCAGGCGTTTTTCAAACGCGACCACGTGAATAACCAGCGTGCCACAGTCGGCTGACAAGGCGCGGGACGGTAAACGCCCGTTGCCTTTGGCTAAAGAACGGCAAGACGCCTGTAATCCAAATGCAACCGCTCACTGGAAACGCGACTCATCCCAGGGATACACTGAAGGACCGTTCGGTCTAATTTCACACGGCGATCGTGACTCCACTGTTTATGGAGCAGGCCAGCGACCATCTGTAAGGATTCACCATGACGCATGCCCAATTAACATATTTGCTTGTTGGCGCCCTGACGCTTGCGTTCGGCAGCACGTGCCTGGCTGTTGAGGCCGACCAGCAGCAGCCCAACATCGTGATCATTGTTGCCGATGATCTGGGATGGAAAGACGTTGGCTATCACGGAGGCGACATCGCCACACCGAATCTGGATCGACTCGCGACCGAAGGCGCCCAACTGGAAAACTGGCACGTGGCTCCGTTGTGCTCGCCGACGCGGGCCGGATTGATGACCGGGCGGTGGCCGATCCGCTATGGTATGGGCGAGTCGGTGATCACGCCCTGGCGTAAATGGGGACTGCCGACAACCGAACGCACCATCGCCGACCTGGTGGCGACCGCCGGTTATGAGCGGCGCGGAGCGGTCGGGAAGTGGCACCTTGGGCACTACAAGAAAGAGCTGCTGCCGCTCAGCCGCGGCTTCACGTCCTTTTACGGACACTACAACGGAGCCTTCGACTACTTCACACACCAGCGGGAAGGAGAACTCGACTGGCACCGCGACCTCGAAACCTCGCACGACGAGGGTTACTCGACCGATTTGATCGGACGGGAAGCGGCGATCTTCATCGACAACAGCCACGTCGACAAGCCGTTTTTTCTGTACGTTCCGTTCAACGCTCCGCACGATCCCATGCAGGCCAAGCCGGAGGATCTCGCAACGTATGCAAACGTCAAACAGCAAAAACGTCGCATCTATTCGGCGATGGTGGACTCGATGGACCAGGCGATCGGTGTGGTCCTGGTGGCGCTCGAAGAAAAGAAGGTTGCCGACAATACGTTCGTTCTGTTCTTCAGCGACAATGGGGCGCTGTCGTGGGGCAACAACAAACCGTGGCGCAGCGGAAAGGGATCGGTCTACGAGGGAGGCGTGCGGACGCCGGCGTTGGTGCGTTGGCCTGCAGGAGGAATAAGTGGCGGCGGCAAGGTCGACGGGATGATGGGAATGATCGATGTGTATCCCACGATCAAGCGGCTCGTGGGGGTGAAGTCGAAGGACGGCAACCGGCTTGACGGGATCGATGTTCTGGATGTGATGCGCGGAAAAAAGAAGGCTCCGGTGAGGGACTGGTTCAGCTACATCGCACAACGCACGCCGGGTCAGACCGCGGTGTGCGATGACACATGGAAGCTGGTCGTGACCAACGGCAGCGTGCTGGACGTGGTGCTTGACGAGGGCGGCGGACAGACGCCTAAAGTGGAACTGTTCCGTCTTGATCGCGATCCTTCCGAATCAAAGAACCTGTTGCCGGACCACCCCGACGTCGCGGCCGCGATGCTGCAGCGGCTGCAGGCATTCCGCCGTCTCCAGATCGACGGCATTCCGCACTTCCTTGAAGGGAAACAGGGCTTCCAGACGCCCACGGACTGGGTGATCGAGTAGTGCGTGTCGCACGGACGTGTAGCAGGTCCGGCGAGCAATTTTGCAGCTGAACGATGGCGGAAGTCACAACACTTCGGTGAAGAGCGTTCCAGCCCCTGGCGAAGTGATGAAGAAGTTGCCAACCGTCCAAAACCCTAAGACGATAATACAATGATCATGAAGTGTTTCATCCGACTGTTTCTGGCCTGTGGCGTGTGTTCGCCACTGTACGCTGCCGAGACAAAACCGAAACCAAATGTTCTGTTGATTTCTCTGGACGATCTCAACGACTGGATCGAACCTCTGGGCGGACACCCCGTCCTGCCAAGTGCCCCCGGATTGGCCATGACCGTATTCTGCCAGGCGTACTGACTGTGGACCAATGGAATAGCAGACGTTGTCAATGAACCGTTTTTTTCCTGCTTCACATGCCCCGTTCCGGCCGGACTGGCGATACGCCGACACAACGAAAGTCTGGTTGACCTTATGTTCCCCGATTCCGGTTCACACCAGTCGACCGTTGTCCGTGGCTCCTAATCACCTCTGTGACGGAGCCGCAGCTTAATCCTGCGGAGACACGTCTGCTGCTATGTCCCTGGCCCACCCCACTGCTTCGAGGTAGGCGGAACGAATGTTTTCTGCGTCCACATCCGGCAGGCTGACGGCATCGAAATTCCCTTTCTCGTAGTTCAGGGCGCACTTCAGGACGTCGGCCAGCGGGCCTTCTGCGTTCAGGATTGCACTGCTGATCGGCTGAGCCAGAGGAACGGCATTCAGAGCCTGCTGAATCGGCTGGTCAAGCAGAGCATCAAGCATTGAGAACAGCCCAGCCAGAAAATACATTTCCGGATGGGTGCTTCCTTGCGCGATGGATAACAGTTCGCACATTCGGCCGCGGGTCAGAGCGGTGACGATCAGCTGAATCGGCCTTGCATCTGTTCCCGTCGCAAACAGCGCGAAGATCGTGAACGACTGAAGACGACGCAGTCCAAGCTGAGTGATCGCTGCAGATAACGATACAACTGGTTTCGTCTGTCCACCCGCCGCCGAATTGATAAACTTCAGCAGCTTGTAACACAACGAAGGATCGGCCCCCATGGTCTTCACGACATCAGTGACATCAATGTCGGGGTCGGAAAGCTCGCCAATGAGTTGCACCGCAGTGATCGTATTGGTCGGTATACTCTTTCCGGAAACCACGCGTGGTTTGCTGAGGAAATAGCCCTGGAAGTAATCGAACCCCAACTCGCGGCAGAATTCAAATTCTGCATGTGTTTCAATTTTCTCAGCCAGCAGTTGGGCGTTGCTTCTCCGGAGCAATTCGACATGGCGGGGCAGATCTTTGTCGTCGACCGCGGGTAATTCGACCTTGACGATGTCCGCGAATTCAAGCAACGGCTCCATGTGTGGAGAATAGACGAAATCGTCAAGCGCAATTTTGTATCCCTGCGACGAAAGGCTTCGAAGGCCATCAATAATTTCGGCGTCAGGCTGGATGTCCTCAAGGACCTCCAGAACAACACGGTCCCGGGGAAGTGACAGCGCGTGGCCGTCCAGAATAAAGTTGCGAGTAACGTTAATGAACGCCGGACAATTACCAACGATATTTTCGAGGCCGATGTCCGTGAACGCGTTCATGATCACCGCGACGGTCGGGCTGTCGGCCTCAACAGTGACTCGACTGAAGGCTGTCTGGGAAGACGAATATGCAGAATGGTCGAAGCGTTCTCTGGTCGGAAAACGGTACGTCTACATGTGGGCCGACGGCATTCACAGCAACGTTCGTTTCAACGATAACGAAGGGCGCACGAAAGACGAAAACCGCCAGTGTCTAGTGGTTTTAATGGGAGCAACGGCAGATGGCACGAAGGAACTCATCGCTGTTGTCGATGGCCGTCGCGAGAGCGAATTGTCGTGGAAGGAAGTGTTGCTTAGCCTTCAGGCACGAGGCCTGATCTACGCTCCGGAATTGGCGATCGGTGATGGAGCACTTGGCTTCTGGAAGGCATTGGGACAAGTCTATCCGGGCACACGGGTTCAGCGTTGTACGGTTCACAAGACAGCCAACGTCCTGAACAAACTGCCGAAGAGCATTCAGCCTCAGGCGAAAATGATGCTGCACGAGATCTGGCGAGCGGCCACGAAAGACGAAGCGAACAACGCGATCGATCTGTTCGAGAAAAATTTCGATGCCAAGTACGAAAATGCGGTGAAGTGCCTCGTCAAAGATCGGGATATCCTGCTGACGTTCTTCGATTTTCCGGCCGAGAACTGGTGTCACATTCGCACCACAAACCCGATCGAAAGCACGTTCGCCACGATCCGTCTGAGACATCGAAAAACGAAAGGTTGCGGCAGTGCCAAAGCCAGCCTGACCATGATGTTCAAGCTGGCCCAGAGTGCCTCAAAGGGATGGAAAAAACTTCGCGGTCATCACCACATCCCGGACCTCATACGGGGAGTCAAATTCATCGACGAAGTCAATGAGCATCAACTCAAGGAGGAAGCCACGAAACCTTCACAGACCCGAACAATTCAAACCGAAATCGTCGCCTGAACGACTTTCTCTAAACACAACATTTGACAGTAACCCGTAGATTGGCTGACAGCCAACGAAAGTGGTAACCATCCCCAGCCCCCGGCATAAGCGCGACGGAACGTCCGCAACTATATTCTGAATGTTAATCTTTGTCAGGGAGTCTAGACGGTCCTTGTGTCGCGTCGACCACTAGGGGTTACGGTGCGGGGTTACCAATCAATCAGCAATCCACTGCTCTGGACTTGATCTGTTCATGTAAAAGGCACCGTCGAGCGTTTGCAACGGCAGGAAACCAATTAGATACAAATGCGGCTGTCCACCAGTCAGGTGCTGTCATGGAGAATCGATCGATTTATCCTTCAGTGCTTGCACGGACTTCTTGAACTGCAAGAACTGCGTAATCTGTGGGATTATCGATGATGTTGATATCTTTCAAACAGAATCGACGCCCGGACGAATCTCTGCCTGTGTCCGCCCCCGTGTTTTGCCATGCTGTCCTTTGAATATGTTCACGAATGTTCGACTCATTTCGGTCTGTCTTTGAACTGCCGCTGCTGAAGCGTGAATTGATTGAATTGGCTCAGCGGAAACGCACCTATGTGCTGCGGTGCATCTGCCTGTGTGCCTTCGCGCTGGTTTTTCTCGCGTTTTATGCAGAGCTCAACAGTCGCGCCATCAACATGATGTGGATGCTCGGTCGGGGACGTGAGATGTCGGCCGTCCTGTTTATCACCCTGATGGTGACGATTTACGCACTGGCACCGGCGATGGCGTGTGCCGCCATCACGTCGGAAAAGGAAAAGCAGACGCTGGGGCTGTTATTGATCTCCCGATTAACGCCTCACGGCATCGTGCTGGAAAAAATCTGTTCGCGAATGCTGCCGTTGCTTTCGCTGATCATCGTGGCGGCACCACTGTTTGGCATTACGTACCTGTTTGGCGGAATATCGTTTCGCGATACTTCTCTTGGCCTGATGATTCTGCTGTTCACGATCTTTCAGATCACAGCGGTTGCCGTCTTCTGTTCGGCAATCCTGGAGACCGGCATCGCCGCATTCTGGGCGACGTATATGATTCTGGCCGCCATGTACTTTACGTGGCCCATTCTGGTAGAAGCACACATTCTGCCGCGACCTGATTTTCTGCCGTCATTGAGCGATGAAGAGTTTCTGTTCTTTCCTGGCTATCAGTTGGTCATGCTGGTGGAACAGACTCAGTCGGTGGCAGAAATTGCCTTGCTGACAGTCCCGCAACTGACGGTGACATTGTTGTTTGCCGTGGCAGCCCGATTTGGCGTTGTCTGGTTCAGTTACGGAGCCGCATTTTCGTTGGGGCGACAATGGCTGCGATTGCAGGCGTTCGTTATCCGACCCATCGCAACACGATTTCAGAGCAGTCGTGTGGGCGCCGAAGCGGCTCGTCTGGTGGCCGAAGCAGACTCTCTGCCAGTTGAACGCAGCTCTACCGATCTGCCCAATGATAAGCCCATTCGCTGGCGTGAGAATCGCAGAAACAGCCTGAACCGTCCGAGGATGCTGCTGATTTTTTCGGCCGGACTCTTCCTGCTGCAGTGGTGGGTGCTGGCAGAAAACCCAAACCACCAGGCGGATGACTTCTGCGCGCTCTTCAGTTTTGTGTTGCTGATTGTGGCAGTGCTGATGGTCCTGACACAGACTTGCCGCCTGTTTGGCAGAGAACGAGAACAACAGACACTGGACGCGCTGCTGGCAACTCCGCTGGACAACTTCGAAATCCTGAAACAGAAGCGGTCGGGAGTCAACCGGCTGATCCTGCTGCTGCTGGTCCCCGTGATGGGTACCTGTTTCTTTAACGTCTTCTTCACGACAGTTCGAATCAGCACGCTCACCCAATGGAATACGTCCGGTGGAAATTACTACTACGGCGCACAGTCCGTCGCGCGCACCGGTACCGTCGACTGGTTCTGTGCGTCAGCGCTGTACGTGATATGCGCCATGGGCAACGCATTCATTTACATGCACCTTGTCAAATGGATCGCCCTGACTTTTGGCATGAAACTGAATACTCAGATGAAGGCAATGATCGGCAGTCTCGTCAGCGTACTTGTCCTGTGCCTGATTCCTCTGCTGGTGGGTGCGTTGATCCTGATTTCAGTTGGGATGGATCCCGATGATTTCCCCCTGTGGTTTTTCATGAGTCCGCTCATTACCACCGGGATGAACGAATTCCATGACCGTCACGAGATCTTCAGGAACAACTGGCTGCCGAACAGCGACGTCTTTGTCGTTGTCTTTCACTTCATGGTCTACGGAGGACTCGTTCTGATTCTCCGAACCGGGCTGATGCTGCGTCTGCCCGACCTGCTGCAGCGACGCGATCAACCGAACGTTTGAGTCAGTCACTGCTGGTCGAGGACGCAGCCTGACACGGTGGCCGGTGGCCCGATGCTCAGGAAAAAATTCCATAGCGGTGACGTGCACGCAGTTTTCCTGAATGTACAGCGGCGCGGGCTGCGATGAATCTGCAGCAGGTATCTGACGGCCGCACCGAAAATTGACTGAAATTGTGCAATGCAGTCGTGCCGACAAATCGGACGAATTTGCGCTTGACAATCCGTCCCGGCTGTCTCGTCTTTAAAGACGTACGTCGATTCAACGTAGTTGGAGGTGTCATGTCAAAGAAGCGATCACTGCACGGACTGGGGGAGCTTCAGGCAGAAGTGATGGAAATCGTCTGGAATCCGGGGGACGCGACGGTCTCTCAGGTTCATGAACGGATCGCGCTGCGACGGAAGGCTCTTTATACGACTGTGATGGTCGCCATGCAAAAGCTGGACAAAAAGGGCTGGCTGAAGCATCGACGCGCAGGTCGAGCAAACGTCTATCGCCCGGCCCGCAGTCGCCAGGCGACTCAGGGAAGTCTGCTAAAGGATGTTCTGGAGCAGGTGTTTGAAGGCAATCCCCATGTATTGCTGTCGAGCCTGCTTGAGCAACATCCAATGAGCGACGAGGAACTTGCGGATCTGAAGAAACTGATTGACGTCAGACGAAGGGCAAAGTGTCCTGAGTGAACTGTTCTCACTGATTCCCGATGATGGACTTCAGCGGTTCGCATTCGACCTGGCGTGGCAAAGCACGTTGATCGGAATCACGGCCCTGCTGCTGCAGCGTGTCACTCGGCAGCCAGCGGCGAAAGCGTGGCTGGCCGTCATGGCCTGTTCACTTTGTGTGGCGACTCCACTGGCGACGGCCATTGTGCGATCTGCCGGACTGGGAATCCTCACAACACAGACCGTGTTGGCGGATGCACACCCCAGACCTTCTGAAGCAAACACGCCGGTGTTGCCGGGGCAACCGGAGACCAACACCGAAACCCCGGGCATTGGCGCCAAGCACGTCGAACAGACGCCTGATGTCGGTATCAACCCTGGGGAATGGCACGAGGACGAAATCTCAATCACCCCGCCGCCGGTTCTCGGTGCTGCATTGAAACGAGAGCAGGTCGCGTTTTTTTCCTGGCCTGCCATCTGGTCGGGTCTGTGCTGGGGCTGGGCGATTACCGCCGTTTTTCTGCTGCTGCGGTTGGGGCGCAGTGCGTTTGCGATTCTGCGAATGTGTCAGGCTGCGCACATCTGCCGTGAGCCGCTAATTGTCGAGTGCAGCCGAAGAGCGGCTTCGTTGTTCGGAATGCCCGAGGTTCCACCGGTGTTCGTAAGTGACCGAGCCGGTTGTCCGGCTGTGATTTCCTGACTGCGGACACGATTGATCGTCCCGCCACTGGGCAGGCGTCGCAGTCAGGACCACTGGGTCAGCGTGTTTGCTCACGAACTGGCCCATGTGCAGCGGCGGGACGGCTGGTCACGCCTGATCATTGAGCTGGTCACGATTGTGATGCCGTGGCAACCGGTCATCTGGTGGTTGCGGCGCGGTTATATGCAGTCGAGTGAAGAGGCGTGTGATGACTGGGCTGTTTTTTCCGGACCCGATCCAGTTGATTATGCATCATCCCTGGCCGAATGGATTCCCCGCAGTCAGCCGGCGCTGGCCCTGGAAATCGGCGGATGGTCAACAGTGGTGCGGCGGCGTATGGAACGGCTGCTGGAAGATCGTTCTCTGGCTCAGCCGTCACTGGGACCTGACGACGGGGCTCCGGGAAAAGTCGATTTCACTGGCACCGTCCGCATTTGGAAGATGGCCGGACTGGAAGCCGGCAGCGCAGAGCGACCACTCCACCTGCGAGATTCTGACACCCGCTGGAAACCAACTGATCCAGTGCATGGCGAATGGCGAGATCCGCGTGATCGAGCTGGCGACGGAGGCGTCGAGGACGCTCAAACACGTTGTTCCACTGCCAATCCGTATAGCCATCAGCGCCGACGGCAGTCGCGTGGCCGTGATGAAATACGCCACACCGGAACAACAAAGTATCGATGTGGTGGACCTGAAATCGGGCCAGCTGGTGGGCACAGTGATGCGTCGTTTTGATGCCCCGGAAGATGCCGTGAAATCCGATCGCTGGCGCGGTGTTGCCCTCAGCCCGGACGGTTTCAGGCTGGCCACCGGCAGATACACACAGGTCAGTGTTTGGGAGGTTGCGCAGGGACGACAGATCTGGAGTGACCGACACGACACTGCAAGACCCGGCACCGTCCTTGGAGCCCTGAAGTTCAGTCCCGACGGAACGCAGCTGGTGTCCGGAGCATGGTCAAGTGGTCCAGGAACCCTGTGGGATGCCAGGACCGGGCAGAAACTGCAGACTTATGAACTGCCGAAGGCCGTCTCGCGGCGGTCTTCAACAGTGGCGATGGCCTTCGACCCGTCAGGGACGTCTGTTGCCATGGCAACGGCTCGGTCGATCCAGGTCTGGAACGTAGCGACGGCTGAGTTGATTTGGTTTGAAGAAAGTACTTCGCTGTACTCGCGGTTTTCGTCGCTGACATTCCAGCAGGACGGCCAGTTGATTGCGGCCGGAATCGAAAACGAAGTCGTCATCTTTAACGCCGAAACAGGAGTTTCGGTGGGCCCACAGGATGGCCGTGTTGATCGCGTGAAGTCGTTTGCGGTCAGTCCAGCCAACTCGCAGCTATTACTGGGTATGAGCTCGGGCCAGGTCACCGTTTGTGATCTGAACACCCTGCAGTCAGGCGACACGTGGCAGGCGCACAAACAACCGGTTGATCGAATTCTATTCAGTCCGGACGGTCGAACAGCCGCGTCTTCGACGCGGCAGGACATTGCCGTGCATGAGCCGGAACGCAGTCGTGTACGCCACACCTTCAGCATCAAGTACCAAAAGCCGGCGGGAGTCCCATTGGCGTTCTCGGCTGATGGGACCCGACTGATGTGGTCCGGAACAGACCCGCGAAACCGCAACGAAATATGCCTGCAATCGATCTCATCGGGCGAACTGCTGCATCCGCTGCTGACGACCGAGAACCTCAACTCCTACGATGGAATCAAGACCACGCCGGATGGAATGCTGCTGGCGAGATCTCCCAATCATCGCGGCATTCTGTCACTCTGAAACTCGACGACCGGCGAACACGTGAAGGGGCTGGAACGAGTCACCCCGAAAGTAGGTGGGCGGATACAGGTGGCTGTCAGTCGTGATGGTCGCATGATCGCCTACGGCGTTCGGCCCGCGGCAATCCGTATCTTTAACCGAATCTCCAGTACTTACGTGGACCTGATGAACGGGCATACCGGCGGAGGGTAGCCGGCATGAGCACTGACGCACCAGTCCGGCTCATGGAACGGCGCCGAGAATTCAAGCAGGCGAAACCGACGATTCCCGGACACCCAGGATTTCTCGCGGAAACCCGGGGCCAGGAGCGTCCAGGGAAGCCCCTGCATGGCAAAGCCGAACCCGTTATGACTTTCTGATGACATGCATGAACCTTCCGGAGCTAACGGTGTCGTCGGTACAGTAGAAGTATGCGCGGAATGACACGAAAAGAAATCGTCGGGTTCACACCACGATTATCAGCGAACGACAGAAACGAATTGTAATGAGCAACGAATGGGTGAAACCGCAACACGCCGAAGCCTATCTGGCCAGGATGAACGACATCCCACATCGGGTTGAGGGGGAATCGACACTGTTGTCTGAAGTGCCACCCAAATCGAAGCGGGTCCTTGACCTCGGTTGCGGCGATGGCCATCTGTTGAGCCTTACGCCGGCACATTGTCCCGATGCAACGGGCGTTGGTCTCGACCTCTCACCGACGATGCTGGATCGTACTCGGCTGAGATTTCAGACTGGCTCGCGAGCTTCGTTGGTCCAGCACAATATGGACGAGGCACTGCCGAAACTCGGCACTTTCGACTGCGTTGTTTCCAGTTTTGCCATTCACCACTGCACTGACGACCGCAAGCGAAAATTGTATGCTGAGGTGTGGGATCTTCTGGAACCCGGTGGCGTTTTCTGCAATATTGAGCATGTTTCCTCACCCAATGAACGGATTCACAATCGATTCATGGCAACTATGAAAATGACGCCGGAGGACGAAGACCCGTCCAATAAACTGCTGGATGTTGAAACGCAGTTGCGGTGGTTCACAGAGATTGGCTATGAAGATGTGGACTGTTACTGGAAGTGGCGGGAGCTAGCGCTGTTGACTGGTTTCAAGCCACGCCCGGACTCCGGTCAGGAAGTCTCCAAATCATGATCGCGTTCTGGCGATCCGCAATAGCAACGAAAGACAGAGTTTTGACGGCTGGCAAAGTGCATCAGTTTGTGTTGAATCTGCAGCACTCGGTGTGGCAGGCGGTCGTTGGTAAAGACGGGGCGGCACTCAGCGAACTATTCGCAGATGGGTACATCGAAGTTACCCTCGACGGCAAACGCGTGGCCAGGGGGACGGTCGTCAGTGAATCACCTGTGATCGATGAAATTGCCGGGTATTCCATCGATGCCGAACGAGTCGTCTGCCTTAACGAGGGATGTATCCTGCTTAGCTATCACCTGACAATCGACGGCACCAGTCGAGGAGTTAAGATCTCACCACCGGAACGCTGGGCGACTTCAGTCTGGTCTCGACAGGACGGATCCTGGAAATGCAGTTTGTTTCAGCAGAGCGTATTCGGTCCGGATCATAAGGCGAAGGCCGTTTGAGATTCTCTTGACCGGTGTTCTGACGATTCTGTACGCTGATTTTCGGAGCGTTTCGGAGCGTTTCGGAGCGACAGTTTTAACTTGATCGTGGCTATGCCGTGGGGGACAGCGATGACACAGACTCCTGACAATCCGGCCGGGCCATTTGAACCAGTTGGTGTTTTCGATGAAGCGGTCAAAACGAAACTGATCGAAACCGTTCGGCAGGCTCCCACCCGGTTAAGAGAGGCAGTGGCGGGGCTAACGGATTTGCAACTCGACACTCTCTACAGGAACTGGACGATACGGCAAATCACGCACCACATCGCCGACGGTCATCTGCACAGTATCATTCGCTTTAAGTGGACGCTCACCGAAGATCGTCCGACAATCAAAGCCTACGAAGAAGGTGACTGGGTGCAGCTTAGCGATTGCACTCAGGGCGATGTTGAACCTGCATTGGCTTTGCTGGATGGTCTGCACACGAAGTGAAGTCAGCTCCTGGAGTCGATGACCAGCGAGCAATATGATCGCAGTTTCCTTCACCCGCAGACCGGTGAATCTGTCAGCCTCTGGATGGCGCTCAACAATTATGCATGGCATGGGCGGCATCACACGGCGCAAATTCTGTGGATTCGGGATCATTATAGCTGGGCATAGCAACAGGTTTGTTACGGAATTCCAGGTTTGTTGAAACGCGTACCGAGGCCGAACTTCTGTGTCTTTCGGCGTGGAACGGCAACCGCTCCTGGTAAGCGTCTCATTCGGTCGGATAGTCAGACTTCATGCAAGTACGTGTGCATCACTACGACGCCTTTTCGCTTACTCCGCACAAGGGAAATCCAGCGGGTGTGGTGCTGGAAGCTGACGGCCTGTCCGATTCGACAATGCAGGCCATTGCCTTGAAAGTCGGGTTTAACGAGACCGCCTTCGTGCTTCCTTCTGATAAGGCAACTCGACGCATTCGATTTTTTACCCCCGGTCACGAAACGCCGCTGTGCGGCCACGCTGCTGTCGCCAGCATTGTGACCCTGTTCGAGCAGAGGCTCCTGTCGGAAAGTAGTCTGCCGCTGTCGCTCGCCATCGAAACCGATGCGGGTGTGCTGCCGATTTCGATTCGCACGGGCAGCGAAGGTGACTCAGGCACCGGCTGAGTTCGTTGAGTTTCATGGAAGCCAACCGGCTTTGGCAGATTCGTTGGGAGTTCAGGTCGGCGACTTTCATGCGACATTGCCGATTGTGTTCGGCAGCACGGGAACGTGGACGCTGATCGTCCCGACATCTAACCTGGCAGCCGTGACGTCGATGCAACCGACGTGTCAGAATTTCCCTGACGTCCTGACGCAAATGCCTCGTTCGTCCGTGCATCCGTTCTCAATGGAAACCACTCTCGCCGATACTGACCTTCACGGACGACACTTTTCCTCACCATTTTCACTGACGGTAGAAGATCCCGTCACTGGCACAGCGTCAGCAGTGATGGAAGCGTACATGGCCAGGTATGCCCCGGAATTCTGCAAGGACCGGAAGTACACTCTTCAAGTTGAACAAGGCTTCGAAGTTGGCCGAGAAGGTCGAGTTGAAGTCACCGTCGTAAATCGTACTCAGCCCTTTGAAGTCCGAATCGCCGGGACCGGCGTCTTTGTGAAAGACCTGTTGCTTGAACTGCCCGATGTCAATGAGGTATCGTAAATCCGATCCGCTTAGGTGCGAGAGCAAAGCCAATGACATTCGAAATTGTGACCCGTCAATTTCAAACACGCGATGCGGAAGCCGTGATTGCGCTGTGGCAGACGGTCCTGCCGTCATCACTGCCCTGGAACGATCCGCGGAATGTCCTGGTGCGCAAGCTGAATCGGTATGACGGTCTTGTGTTCGTTGCGGAGCTGAATAATGGCGTTGTTGGTGCCGTCATTGCCGGCTACGACGGAGTACGCGGCTGGATCTACAGTCTTGCAGTTTCTCCTGAACATCAGCGATGTGGCATCGGCCGCAGACTGTTGAAAGAGGCGGAGTCAGCACTGCATTCGCTGGGCTGTCCCAAGGTTAACCTGCGGGTACGTTCGAAAAACTCTGAGATGCTGGCCTTTTACCAGCGTTGCGACTACGAGATCGAAGACCGATCGAGTCTCGGTAAACGGCTCCGTCATAATTCCCAGACTGCTGTTGATCCTGTCCCGACGATTCCTGTAGCGGATGGAATCAGCTTGTCACGGATCACCTGGAGCGACAAGCCAGCGTACGTGAAGCATCTCAACCAGACACATGAATTCCATTCCAATATGTTGTCGATTCCCTTTCCTTATTCGGAGGATGACGCTGACCAGTGGATATCGACGGTCCTTCGCGAATCGTTTGCTCAGGACGGTCGTCGCAGTTGGGCGATTCGCGACGGCGCAGATTTGATTGGTGGCGTCGGCCTGTTTGATATCACTGAAGGAGTGAGAGCGGAGATCGGCTACTGGCTCGCAAAACCGTATTGGGGCCAGGGCATCATGACAAGAGTTGTCCGCCGTCTCTGTTCGTTTGCATTCGATCAATACCAGCTCATTCGGATTCAGGCTCGTGCGTTTGCCATCAATCCACGATCAGCCAGTGTGTTGCACAAGGCCGGTTTCAATCTCGAAGGGACTTTGCGATGCTGCTTCGTCCGTGATGGTCAACCGGTGGATGACCTGATCTTCGGGCTGGTGAAGGAAAGAACAGAAAATGAACATTCTTGAATTGCCGTTCAACCAACACGTCGGGCTGACATTGAGACATCACAACGGCGTTGATGCCGTGTGTCTGGAAGCGGAACTGCATCATCAGAACAATCTCCGCACGGTTCACGCGGGTGAAGGACTGGGGAACACGATTTGGGACAGGCAGCACACCGTCGGCCGCCGCAACCGCATATCCGGACAAAGAGGCGCTGTTGCCGGCGCTCACAGGTGGCAGGGACCGATTGTCGGCGGCGCTAGGTGCGATGGGAGAAACCGGTCTTGCCGAACCACTGCCCGATGTTCGTTTTCGAGATTCTCTTCCGACGATTGGCCATGCGGTGATTCACATCCTGTCGGGCCACACGGCACTGCACCTCGGTCAGCTTGTCGTCTGGCGGCGGGTATTGAGACTGGCCGTTGTCACTGAACCGCTTAACGAATAATTCCCGGGGAATGCGCCGTGAACAGTGACCGACCGGTGGTAGCACCAGCCAACAACGCAGCAGAGGTTCAAGGACAGTCGTGCCCGGGCCGGATCGTGAGCACGCGAGCCAACGTCTCAGCGACCTTCATTCATCGTTGACCAGCTCCTGTTGCAGCTCTTGCTTCGTGACTCGTTTACTGCGACGACGCAATTGTCGCTAAGAAAGCTGATTGCCCTTCGCGTAGAGTTGCGATCTCATTTTGTCATGATTTTATGATTTCCACCAACCAGGCAATGGCGTTCAGGTCGTTGAAGACCACGGTGTCGGAACGGATTCCGCACGCACTGAGATTGGATAACATGCTGTCTTTCGTCCAGCGGGCGGACCAAAAACCTTCCGCTGTCGCCACGAATCGCGACTTTGGCGACGTCACAACGTGCTGCCCGGTGTGCTCGCCATAATCGACCTGCGCTGCCTGTGCCTCGCGCACGTCCTTATAGATGGTAAGAAACATGGATCCGCCAGTTTTCAGGGCTCCATAGAAACGAGACACAATGCGAATGAACTGTGGGTCCCGATCCAGATAGGCGTTGCTGTAGAGACTGAGATCGTTTGACTTGTCCCTGAAGTTACCTGGTGTGAAGTACAGGCACAGGACGACATCGTAGAACGAGCTCTCAATTTCCGCCTCAGCCACGTCACCCACGATAACTTGTGCGTCGTCTACGTTTTCCTTTTGCCAAAGCGCACGCGCGGTCTCGGCGATTTCAGGTGAGCTCTCAAAACCATGATAAAAGCACGGCGCGAGCATCACCGCATGATAGCCATTACCACACCCTAGATCCGCGATCCTGTATGGGCCATGTTTAAGTCGGTCCCGCAGCAGGCTGTCCTGCTTCTCGCGCGCTTGTTTTATGGCGTCAGGACAATAGGACGACTCAAGCGTACGCTTGACTGCTTCGTTTTCAGGGTCATGCGACTTGTTGTTCATGCCTTCCTCCAGCACGCCCCGCATCTTTCAGGCCACCGAACTCCATCGTGTTGTTTCGCTGTCTTCATTACTTTAAAGACAGGGTAAAGGGCTTTCCGTCCCACTGAAAAAGCTCCACGGTTTCGCTGCGAGAATACACGCCATCCACATGGTTGATGGTCGTTTCGTCATCCAGCACGTAGTCGTCCTGAACCGACGCAACGGAATACCCCGACGCGCCTCCTACCTTCGGCAGCACCTTCACGCAGCTCTGTGACGCAACATGGTCAATCAGCACAGTCACCTCAGTGAAATGGAGGTTGGTGTTACGATCGCGGCTTGAGACGCAACCATTAGAGCCTCCCCCAGTAGAGTCACTCTGCTCCTCCAGTGTGGCGAAGTGTTTGTCAATGTTTTCCAGACGATATTTCACGACCTTGACATGATCGGTATCAAGAATCGTTTGTGTGATGATGCGAAACTGATCTGCCACAAGTGATGTTGGGATCCGCACCGATTCATACCGAGACAGGGACGCCCGTTCGTCGGACAGCTGTCCGTGTTGCTCGAGTACAACCGTAGCTGCCGCCAGCAATGCGATGGAGAAGAATATTTCTCGCAACGAGAGATGAAACGGGCGACGAGGTTTGTGGTTCGTCGGAATTGACGGTTCTGCTGTGTTTGCAGTCGTGCTCACGCTTTGATCTCCGGACCTGGTATACTTCAAGAAAATGGGCGTCGGTCGATGATTCTCCGGACCACTTTGATACCGAGGTTTGACTGTCTGACGACTTGAACAGAGCCTGACGTTCGGCTTATCGGGCCGTCATCCCACTGTTGTGCGGAACCAGCCCTAATCGGACTTTTTCCATGGCAGGCCGGGCCACCATTTGGCACCGGCATGGTTTGGCTGCTGGGCTCCTGAAGTCGAACGTCCCTGTTCCACGACCTGACGAAGATCCGCCGTCAATTGCTCTACGACTTCCGGATGGTCTGCCTGAAGATTGGTCGTTTCTTTGGGGTCATCGAGCAGGTTGAAGAGCTGAACGGGGGGGAGATCCTGCCTGTTGGCGACGGCCTCACGCGGTGGACTCCAGCCACCTGAACCGCGGCATAAGAGCAGTTTCCATTTCCCCTTCCGAACGGCAAAGTGCCCTGACACAGAATGATGAACGACAAGTTCATGCAGCCGTCCTGCGACATTTTTGCCCCGCAGCGTGAGCAGCAGACTGATACTGTCTTCTGCAGCGTCCGCTCGCAATTCGTGTCCTACGACGTCCGCGCAAGTGGCCATGATATCGGCCAGAGTGATTGTCTGTTCGCTTTGGGATCCGGGTTCAATTCGGCCGGGCCAGCGGACAACAAACGGCACTCGATGTCCGCCTTCATAGGCGTCCGCCTTCCACCCGCGCCAGTGTTCGTTCAGATGAATGCCTGCTGCATCAAGCTTAGCAAAGTTTGCCTTATCCGATGTTCCATTGTCGCACGTAAATATCACAACCGTGTTGTCGGCCTGATTCGTTTCGCGCAGCGCCCGCATCATTTCACCAACGGCATTGTCTGTCTGGATGAGGAAATCCGCGTACTCACTGACCTTCGATTTTCCCCGGAAGTCCTCGTGAGGCGCGATGGGCGTGTGCGGGGAAGGCATTGGGGCGTACAGGAAGAACGGTCGCTTCTGATCGGCTCGATCGCGAATGTACTGAGGCCAGCGCTTCGAATACTCGGCCAGGACAGCCCGAAAGTCCCAATCGGCGACGGACGGTCCGGCGGAAACACCGACCATTGCTCCCGCTTTCATTTGTGAAGTCAGGTCGCCCAACACCTTCTCGTTTTCACGCCATGCATAGGGCGGCCAGTTGGGAACGTCGTCACCGAAGTAATAGTCGAAACCCTGATCGCAGGGTCCGCCCTTTACGGCGGCGGTGAAGTCGATTTCACCGAGCTTGTTAGTTGTCCCTCCGCCCTTCCTGGGCCAGTGCCAGCCAAGATGCCACTTGCCAATGCATGCGGTGTCGTAGCCATGTTCACGGAACATCTCTGGCAGGGTGAGACGTTGATCCTGGATAAGAGGACGTTCCCACTTTCCCACAATTCCGCGTTTGAGTCGGGATCGCCAGTTGTATCGGCCGGTCAACACACCGTATCGCGTGGGCGAGCACACGGCCGACGTCGAGTGTGCGTCCGTGAAGGACATGCCCTCGCGGATCAGCTGATCGATGGCCGGCGTCTTCAGGCCCAGCTTGTCGTTCAGCGCCGACACCGAATCGATGCCCATGTCATCCGCGAGGATCACGATCACGTTAGGACGATTGGATTCGTCAGCCGACAGCGGTGTCGTAATCGCCAGCAAGAACAGCACTACTATCGATTTCATAGATCGTCTGCCTTTCGAATTGGATTCGCTGATGAGCGTACCTCGCGGCACATCACTTCGCCAGCAGTACAAATGGAAAGGCGTCAGGAATGCCGAAACCGTTCGTGTCGGTATGGCCCACGGTTTCGACATCGGTGGCGATTTGGAATGTGCAGAATTTACGGAAGCTCTTTTTTCCATCGCCCGCGTGACTGCTGTCTGTGGGCGGTGAGCCCGATCGCATTCTCTGACACTGGTTTTCAATCAACCCCAGGGTGTAGCATTAACATATATGGAACTTTACCCTGAATTGGGCGACCAACATGAAACACCACCATACTCTTCTGACGACGCTTGTGGCACTTCTGATCACCGTCCCTGCCATCGCGCAGAACACTGCACAGTCTGATAAGTCTGCGAACCGCACGAGCCAGGTTAGCGTCAGGGCACTCGTGTCCAATTGGTTAGCCATGGACAAAGACGACAATGGAAAAGTATCGAAGGCTGAGGCTGAGGGGCGATTGAAAACATCCTTCGACCGGAACGACGCCAACAAAGACGGGTACCTGACCAGGAGCGAACTCGAGGCACTGGCGAAACGTCGACTCGGTGGTCGCAACCAGCCCGCCAACGCCGACCGCAACGAGATCGCCAAAGTCGGCTCCGAGACGCCGCCGATGTCCACCAAAGACCTGCTGAAGTTGACCCCCGACGGCGTGATGGTCGTGGCGGATATCGCTTAACAAACGACCGCTCTGACCCTTTCGTGGCCCTCGTTTGAGGAGTACGTTGCGGAGCAAGTGCACGTTCAGCGTGCCGCAAACGCGACCTGATTTCTGACTACCTGTTGTTGATTGGCAGGCAAACACAAAACGAGGCGCCGGAGCCTTCATGTTCCTGCAACTCGACAGTCCCACCGTGTCGTTCGACGATTTGACGACAGATGCTCAGCCCCAGGCCGGTGCCCTTGGCTTTGGTCGTAAACAAAGGCTCGAACAGTCGCTTGCGATCTTCGACTGCAATCCCGGGACCGTTGTCTCGGACAACAATCAAAACCTGATCGTCGCCGCGTTGGAGTTCCACCGTCACAACGCCGTCGTCACCGATTGCCTGAACCGCATTGGTGACAAGATTGCTAAGGACCTGACGCAGTTGGCCGTCGTCGGCATTGACCAGGAACGGCTCGGGATTGCTGACAAGCTCAAGACTTGTGGCTCCATTGGTGTCCATCCGATCAAAGATGTCGCGCACAAGACGTGACAGGTCAATTGATGACTTGTTCGGTTTTTTTGATCGTGCCATTTCCAGCATGTCGCGGATGACACCGTCGACCGTTTCGACTTCCTGATCGATAATTGTGAGATAGGGTGCGAATTGTGATGTGTCGACGGGAAGCTTGTGTTTCATCAAATAGGCGGCATTGCGCACCGCACTCAGTGGGTTGCGGATTTCGTGGGCGATGCTCGCTGTCATTTGGCCGATGGTTGCCAGTCGCGTCTGATGAACAAGTTGTTGACTCAGTTCGGCGAGTTTGGCCTCGGCGAGTTCAGTCTCACGACGCTGGATTTCGATGATTTCCTGCTGTGCCTGTCGACGCCCGGTAATCTCACGACGAAGTTTGACCACGTACAGTACGATCACGACGATCATGACAACAACAAGGGTGGCTGAAGCAAAATAGAATGTTGACGTGTTCCAGAACGGTGGGGTCACAATCACGGCCACAGTCGTGCCTATGCTGTTCCACACGCCGTCGTTGTTTGAAGCCTTCAATTTCAGCGTATAGTTGCCACCGGGAAGTCCGCTGTATCGACCTGTTGGATTCGAACCTGAGTAATACCAGTCTTCGTCCCACCCTTCGAGCATATAGGCATATTGATTTTGTTCAGCTGCTGTAAAGTTCAAAGCTGCAAACTGAAACTCAAAGTAATTGCTACGCCAATCCAACGTAACGGATTTTAACCTTTCCGGAGATGTTCCCGTTTCAACAGAGCGTCCTCCCTGCGTGAACGCCGTTAACACGACAGCTGGCATGTGCGGATTCTCTCTGATCTGCGAAGGATGGAAGCTGCTGATTCCGTTTGAGCCGCCAAACCAGAGTGTTCCGTCCTGAGCCTTGAGTCGGGAAGTCCAATAAAATGTATTTCCCTGAAGTCCGTCATCCACCGTTAATCGCTTGGTGGCTCCCGTTGTCGGGTCAAATCTGACCAGTCCTCCGTGAATCGTACCCAGCCAAAGTTGCTGGTCGTCGTCCTGCAGCAGACAGCTAACCGGACCGAATGGAAGGCCATCCTCGTCCTTGTCAAAGTTGTCAAACGTCCCCGTTGTTGGATTGAAGTGGCTGATTCCACCTTTCCGTGCAACCCAAAACGTACCGTCGGCCATCTCCAACACTTCATACAGCGTGTCGGAACCAATGCTGTTCGGCCTGCCCTCCTGGTGACGATAGTTGGTAAACGTTCCCGTGTTCTTGTCGAATCGGTCCAGCCCACCACCATAGGTTGGCAGCCACAGCACGCCGTTGCCGTCGTCGTACAGCGTGATCACGCTATTGTGGCTTAGACTGTTGTTGCCGTCGGTGACGTGCTTGTAGTGCGTAAACGAGTCTCGGCTCTTGTCAAATCGATCCAACCCACCCTTCATGGTTGCTAACCACAGGATGTTGGGATCATCTTTATCTTCCAGAATGAATTTAAGACGTTCACTTGCAGTAATACTGCCCGGGTCACTGGGATCGTGCTCAAAGATACGAACGCAGTGACCTGTCGTCCGGTCAACTTCGGCCAGAATCCCGTCCCAGAAGCCAACCCACAACGCGCCTGAACTGTCCTGTGATAATGCGGTGACACGAGCACGCGGAATGCTGGTACTATCATGGGAGTCCGGCAGAAAACGTGTGATTTCTCCGGTGGCCGGATCGATACGATTGAGTCCACCATCCATCGTTCCAACCCACACCTGATTGTCGCTGTCTTCGATAATCGGCAGGACAGATCTGCTGCTCAGGCTGTTCGCATTGTTAGGGTCATGAGCCCAGTGTCGGATTTGGGTTGTGTTCCTGTCATGTTTGTCGATGCGCCCATCGTGATTGACCACCCACATGTTGTCTGTCCGATGGTCCTGGAAGACTCGCGATATGGAATTGGAGCTGACCGTGAAAGGGTCATTCGAGTCAGCGCCGTACCTCGTGAACACTCCGCTGTGCTTATCCAATCGACTGAGACCGGCACTCGGCGTGACGATGTGACACGCCCAGATTCCTCCGGAATGGTCTTCATACAAACTCCATACTTCGTTGCTGCTGAGACTCTGGACGTCGTTGGGGTTGTGCACGAAGTGGCTGAAACAATTCCTGTCCTGGTCGAGCCTGTTGAGCCCCCCCTTCTTCGTACCAACCCACAACAGGCCGTCCCTGTCCTCCAGAATTGAGCAAACCCAGTTGTCATTCAGACTCTCCAGGTCATCGGGAGAATGAATATAGTGCGTCCATTTTCCGGACTCTCGATCGAATCGATTCAGCCCACCCGTCTGCGTTCCAATCCACAGAACCGCATCCTTTCCTTCGGCAATAGACACCACGACGTTGTCGCTCAGGCTGTTTGAGTTTGCGGGATCGTGTTGGTAACGAGTCCACGTGCCTGTCGATTTGTCGTGCTCGCAGAGACCGGCACCATCCGTGCCTACCCAAAGTCTGTTGGATGTGTCCACACAAAGCGTTTGAGGAGTGAACCCAATGTTGTTGCTGCTGAGACTGTTCGCATCGCTCGGGTCGTGCTCATACCTGGTGAATCGCCCGGTCGTCTTGTCGTAACAGGTAATCCCGTTGCTCAGTGAGGCAATCCAGATAGCTCCGGCTTTGTCCTCCACGATGGAGCCAACCATCAGCCCTTCGTGGGCCCCGGAAAAACTCTTCAATTCATATCCGTCGTATCTGTAAACGCCTAAGCCGGTGGTTCCGATCCACATGAAGCCGTCGCGGTCAAACAGAAATCCGCCATAGACATTGGTCGGAATGGCGATGGCATTTCGTTCAAACCGAGTGAGATCAGCCGCGTTCAATGAACCGGAGTGAAGGACGACGCAAATGAGACATGCCAGCCACTTGGCTCGCAATCCCTTGCTTACTACAGGTGCGCGCATGTCTGGATGCATCGTTGGAGTTGATTTTCGTTCTCTGACCAGGGCAAAGTTCACGCCGACATTGTCGCTGCAGAATTGACCGTACCAAAGAAGGAGAAGACGCGATTCTCAACCTGGTAGGTGGCGGGATGAACCGGGAGCTGCACCGTAGCGTCTTTCCGTTCTCGGAAAGCATTATCAGGTTTGTGAACGACAGTCTACGTAAGTTACCACGTCCGGGGCATTTTGAAGTCAGAACAGGCCCCGACGCCATCCCATGTACACGAACACGCAATGTCCTCCTCGCGTCGGGTCTGCCCCCCTACAGGTCTGTCTTCTGCTTTCCCAGTCGCATATCTCCAACGTCGTATGGGTTAGAAATGGTGTCAGGAACCGATTACGCGAGTCTGTTTCTGACATCTCAAATTCTCCAGCGGTTGCAACACGTGCGCTGGGCGGCGTTGTCAGTCGCGGGTCTGAATTGCCGATTTCCTCGCCCCTTTCTCGCGGGCGCCAGGCGCTCTGTTCAGCACAAGCATCAGGTGACAGGCGAACCACCGCACCGAACATGGGCATGACACGTCGCACCACAGATGATTCTGGCGTTGCACCACTGCAACCTGCTGATGTCGGAATCCGGCGAGCGTGTTTTGGACGTGGATGCTGCAAAGTCCGACTAATTTAACGATCTACTGTTTTTGCCGTTGCCGTCTACTGATTAAACAGTATGGCCGTATCTCCCGGCGTTCTGTCGTTGGTCATCGCCAAAGCGACCGCTGCGGACGTGAGCTCGGAACGAACAATACACCCTGCACGGCTTAAGGAATGCCAGATGGCGCGACCCAAAAGCGAACAACCCACGCCCGCAGAATTGGAAGTTTTGCAATTGCTTTGGGAATCCGAATTTCTCACGGTTCGTGAGGTGATGGACGAGCTAAGCAAAGTGCGTCCGCGGGCGTATACGTCGGTGATGAGCCTGTTGAACGTGATGAGCAGCAAGGGCCTGCTGGTCCGCGAGCCTTGTGGTCGGGCGTTCAAATACCAGGTTGCAAAAACGAAAGAAAAGACGCTCGGCAATCTTGTCAACGATTTGTTGAGTCGCGCCTTTGACGGATCGAAGTCGGCACTCGTCGCTCAATTACTTGAGGGATCGAATCCGACCCAGGAAGAGCTTGAAAAGATCAGCGACTTGATCAAGCGTCATCGAACCGGGAAGAATTGAACATGTTACATTCGATCTCCGAAGTGATTCCGGCAACTCGCTTATCACTCGTTGTGCTGCTGCATTTTATCTGGCAGGCAACCTGTATTATCACGATCGTGGCGGTGGCACAAAACCTGATCCACCCCAGGTTTTTTCGCGCCAGATACATAATGTCAGTTAGCGGCCTGGTCGTTGTCTTGCTGGCCCCTTTCGCAACAGCCAGCTATTACCTGACGAACACCGAGGCTTTGGTGGCACTCAGCCCGCCCGCGATGCTCACAGACGACGCACCGCTGGTGGCGATCGGATTTGAAGCGAATGGAGCAAGTTGGTTGGAGGCTCAATTTCAGGTCGTTTTTCAGTGGTTCGACAGCAACCGTTTGTTTTGGCTGGGGAGTTGGTTGGCAGGATTCGTCGTCCTGTTAATGCGGCTGAGCATCAGCCTGGGTCACTGCGTCCGGCTGCGCAGGAGTCACCGTCCTCTGCCACCGCACCTGGAAAAACTGGCCAACCAGTTCAAGAGCAAACTTAAGATTACGCGAAACGTTGTTGTCGCGCACACTCAGGGGATTACTCAGGCCGTCGCAACAGGGGTGATCAAGCCAATGGTACTCATCCCCACCGCCTGGGTGACTCAATTGCCGATCTCGTCAATCGAAGCAGTGCTGGCTCACGAACTTTCTCACGTCAAACGTTGGGACCTTTGGATCAACCTTTTGCAGCGGTGTGCAGAAACTGTTTTCTTTTCTCACCCGTTCGTTTGGTGGTTGTCGCAACGAATCAGCAACGAGCGTGAAGTCTGTTGCGATCAACTGGCCGTACGCGTGACGGGACAACCGGTGCAATATGTGGAAACACTTTCGCGGGTCGCGAGCGGCCAGACTTTTGAAGAATTCACCTTTCAATTCGGAACTGCTTTTGTCGGAGACAAACAAATGAACCTACTTCGCCGTGTCACGATGATACTGGAACCAGCATCCGTGGATGCTCACTCTCCAGGTCGTGTTCTCAGTCTCGTCGCCTGCATCGGACTCTTAGCAACCTATGGGTCCTTCGCCTATTCGCAGGCACCCAATCCCGCGGCCCTGACCGTTCAGGACGATAAGCACAAAACCCACGAGATCATCGATCGAGCTGACGAAGAAAAACAAGTCCGCGAGGTCGCCAAAGATCTGCGTCGGCACGTTTCGAAACTGGCTGCCAATGGAAATACGGAAGCACTGGCCAGACAGCTTCGCCAACTGGCTGATCAACTTGATTCGAAGCACGACAAGCGCGGATCTCAGACTGAGGAGCTGCATGTCGAAAATAAAAATGGACGGATAACGTATCGAATCAGAGGTCGCGACGGTGAGCGCCATGAGATCCTCTTTTCCAGCGACGAGAACCCCGAACGAATACGCGTTGAAGGAAGGCTGATTGAACTTCACTTGAAACACGGGGACCTGGAAGCGGAACGCGACCGAATCGAGATATTCAAGAAACACAAACTGCACGAACTTGGAAAACTGCACGAAGAACTCAAGGGACTCGAGCGACACGGCCTGCCCGAACTTATCGAGAAACTCAAAAGTCACAGGTTGCACGAGTTAAAAGAGTTGCACCTGAAACATGAAACACTCGAACCGCACAAAGTTCACGAACGACTCAAATCCCTGAGAACTTTCGAATCCATCGAATCCGTTGAACCCCACGAGCGGCTTGGAGCTCACCTGATTCTCAAGTCCCTCGCCCCCCATGAAAGTCATGAGGATAAGAAGGTCCATGAAATACACCTTCTTGCCCCCGAGAGAGTCAAGCGAATGCTGAAGAAGATTGACTCCGGTCGCGAGGACCTCCAGGCGGCACATGAACGAATCGAGATACTCAAGAAACACGGACTGCACGAACCTGGAGAGGAACGGGAGAAACTCAACAAGCACGAACTAATCAAGCGGCACGAAGAAGTCAGGGTCCACACGCTGCACGGGCTGCCCGAGAAAATCAAGGAACAGGTGTTGCACGAGTTGAAAAAGTTGCACCTGAACCATGAAGGTCACGAGCTGCATCAACTCCTGGAAGATCTCGAATCCAACAAAGCCCACGAGCAGCATGGACCGGGCGAACCTCATGAGATTTATGAATTCGTCGATATCGACGGAATTCATGAGGTCATTAGGCTACATGAAAAACAAATCACGGGCCCCGGGGAAGCCAGACGAGTAGTGATCCACTTTGAATCCAGTCACGAGGCTCCGCATGCGGAACACGACCGGACGCAGGTTCGACACGAGGCGCACGCTCGTGGTGTCGAGGAAGTCGCTAGAACGCTGATCGATCTTCGGACCCGTTACGCAGAGCTAAAAGCAGAACACGACCGGTTGTTGAAGCTGCACGAACGGGGGAAGAAAAATGCCACTGGTGGCGAGAAAAAGAAACGGGTGTTGATCGAAATTCAGTCCCCGGACGAAACGCCGCGAAAAGACCACCAGGTGTTAATTGAGCTGCTCGAGCGAGACGAAGACGACCTCGCGAACGAGGAACAAGTCGCCCCAGTGCCGATCGAAGCCGAAATCGAAATCAGAACTGAAGCTGAAGTCGAAGCTGAAGCTGAAGCTGAAATCTGAAGCTGAAATCTGAATTGACGACCAAAACTCGAGAGTGGCGAACGTCCATCGCCCTCAGCCACTGCATAAATACGGTGTCCGGAACGAATGGCACTGCCGGTTTGTTGGGCAGGGTTTAGGTCACGCGGCAGCCTTGAGTTCCTCTTGATATTGTCGTCTCGGTTTTGTCATTAACGCAAGCACCTTGGGACGTCTTTTGTTTCTGCGAGGT
>JBDONA010001102.1:0-7252 GCA_039831575.1 Fuerstiella sp.
CGTGGATCATTCTTTCAACGGGATCCCGTTTCGTCCGAAATCGCCCGGGTCGACACGAACCTCGCGCGATCAAACGCCGCCACGGGAAGTATCCGAAGCTCACGCAACCCAGACAAAGTCATCGATGACACCATCACGATAAAGACAAAACCCCTCCGCAAATCACTGCTCAAAACCCTTAAGTCCACGCCATTCGGGTTCATCCCGGTGGTTTTCAGGCCTTTGCACGACTCAAATTCTCAAAATCTTCAAGTCGTGCAATGACCAGAGAGAAACCGCAAAGTAGCGACGCGGCAGCTGCAATTGAAAACCAGAAACTGTGGCATGCACAAATCCGAGTTCAGGTTCGCCGACTCAAAGTGCAGCACCACGATTTCTCATTCTCGCCGCAAATCACATCGTAATCGTCCAACAGGTGCCTGTCGACAGGCTTGCCAGCCAGCTGGCTGGAGTTTTCAGCCTCGAAAAACGCGGACAGCACAGGCCTTGTAGGAGGGCTGACCTGAATACGGGTCGAAGACGGAGTCCGTGAGTTGGTTGGCGGTTTGATAATGCATGGGAATAAACACCTGGCCGGGCTGCACAGCGTGTGTCAGGACGGCTCGCGCGAGAACACGGCCGCGTTGAGATTCCACAGTCGCCTTGTCGTTGGGACCAATGAGCAGCCGCCGAGCATCGGCAGGGTTGATTTCCACGAAAATGTCTGCTGGATAGAGCTTGCGAAGGACAGCAGACTGTTTCGTCCGCGTCTGAGTGTGCCACTGAGAGGCCGTCCCGCGGCCCGTCAGCAGGATGAACGGAAATTTCTCGGTCGGTCGTTCCGTCAACGGACGCGGATCTTCAAACAGAAATCTGGCGCGGCCATCCGCGTGATAATATCGACCGTCCTGGAACAACCGACGTTCCTGCCGGTCGGCATCGGTCGATGCGGTGCAGGGCCATTGAACGCCACCGTGCGCATCGAGAAACTCGTAATCTTCGATTCCCGTGAAATCACAGGGTTGGCCGGCGGAGCATTGTTTCAGAATCTGGAATACGTCCTGCGGTGACTTCCAGTCTGCGAACATCTCAGCACAGCCCCAATAGTGGGCCACCAATTTGAAGATGCTAAAATCAGACATCGCCTGACCTGGCGCCGGAGAGACTTTCTTAATCCGACTGACGCGGCGTTCCGAATTGATAAACGTTCCGTCCTTTTCGCCCCAGCCGGCTGCCGGCAGAACAAGGTCGGCCATGCGTGCCGTTTCGGTGTTGGCGTACATATCCTGTACGACAAGGAAATCCAGGCGTTCCAGGATGTCCCGGCACTGATTCTGATTGATCCACGAATGTGCCGGGTTCGTGCAAACGACCCACAGACCGCGAATCCTGCCACTGAGGATACCCTCCATGATTTCATGGTACGGCAGGCTGTTTTCGCGGGGAATGAGATCGAGATCGATACCCAGAAGGCCGGCGATCTTCTCGCGGTGCTGTGCGTTGGTGAAGTCGTGTCCACCCAGCAGATTCGTTGTGTTGCTGAACAACCGTGACCCCATGGCGTTGCACTGCCCGGTGATGCTGTTGGCCCCGGTCCCCGACCGCCCCATGTTCCCTGTCATCAGTGCCAGATTGATAATCGCCTGAGCCGTGCGGACGCCCTGATGACTTTGGTTGACACCCATTGTCCACCAGAAAGAGACGCGTTTACCCTGGTGAATCGTCTCCGCAAAGCGATGGATCTGATCTCTCGAAAGTCCGGTCTCCGCGGTCAAACGTTCATCTGTAAATTGCGTCACGTATTCCGCGAACTCGTTGAAGCCGTTCGTGTGGTCGGCAACGTACTCGGTATCGACCCAATCGTTCTGGATGAGCATGCGGGCAATTCCGTACAGCAGCGTCTGATCAGACTTGGGCGCCAGTGCAACGTGCTGCGTCGCGTTCATGGCCGTCTCGGTCATCCGCGGATCGACCACAATGATCTCAGGCGAGTGTCGGTTCCGCATTACCCGTTCCCACATAATTGGGTGGGCAATGCACAGATTACTGCCAATCAGCACAATGACGTCGGATTCTTCAAAGTCTGAGTACGTATACGGTGGCGCGTCGAAGCCGAAGGCCTGCTTGTAGGCAGTAACGGATGTCGCCATACATTGCCGAGTATTTCCATCGCCGTGCAGCAGGCCCATGCCAAACTTGGCCAGCGCACCCAGAAATGCCATTTCCTCGGTGGCGATCTGCCCGGTGCCAAGAAAGGCGACGGAATGCGGGCCATGTTCCTGCTGAATGGCCTTGAAGCGGTCGGCGAACGTCTGCATCGCACAGTCCCAGTCAACGGGGACTGGACTACCAGACTCGTCGCGCAGCAGCGGTGTCGTGGCCCGGTCGGGCGAATCGAGAACTGTGAGTGCTTCCCATCCCTTCGGGCATGCCATTCCCAGATTGACCGGATACTCCGTTGTCGGCGTCAGGCTTGTCGCCACGCCGTCCTGCAGATGAATTCGCAGACTGCAGCCGGTCGAGCAGTACCCACAGACCATATCGGTCGTGGCATCGGGCTTCGTCTTCGACGGCACCTGACCAAGGCCAAAGTTTCCAGGTTCGCGCAGCAGCTCGCGTGTCAACGGACCATCCGTGCTGTGCAGCAGTGATGTGAAGGAGTTGTTCATCAGACAAAAGGAGCGTGAATGGATTTAACTTGTTGCCAGGCCGGAATCTTTGAAGTTGCGTGTTTCTTAACCCTCCCACTGGCGGGAGGGTCGGACGCGGTAGCGGTCGAGGAGGGGCCCTCTCCGGGCCTGATAGCCCGACTCTCCCGGAGGAAGAGTGATATTTCGCAGTTCATGTTCACACCGTTTTCTTGCCTGATGAAATTACTCTTCGACCCGTGTTCCCAGGCTCCAGCCTGGGAACACCTATCCTCGAAGCTCTGCTTCGGGGATATGCAGCCCCAAACCGGAGTTTGGGTCCGAGAGTTAAGAACAAACTGCCTGCTGAAATGACGTCGCTACGGTATGGCCCCCGGCATACGGGGTTTTGCACACGCCGCGAAGAACTGATATCTCTCCAGCAGTTCACCAACCAGACACGCTACAAACAGCATTGCCACAGAGATCACCAGAAACAGTCCACGCGACTCGTCTGCCGCCAGTTCGTTCCACAGAAACGCCGGCATGACAATTCCTCCCAGCAACCCACAGGCGACCCGTGCAAACATGGATCCAGCCAGTGGCCCCACCAGCAGGCGTGCAGAACGTTTGAGTGGAGATTGCCTGCGATGCAGAAGGTGCCGAAACAGTGACGCTTCCAGAAGCAGCTTTGCTGTACTCGCAATAATCAATGCCTTAACCAGAGGAACACCAGCTCGCTGCGAAAGGACTCCCGCAGTCGGCGTATCGACGAAGACTCCGAACACCAGAATCGACAGCCACGTCGCGGCGATTCCCAGAATGGCGGACGTCAGCGCAAACTTCGCCGCCGTCGGACCGAAACTCCAGAACTCACGGTCGGTAAACACATAGATCATCACGGAGCAAAACAGACCGGCCAGTCCGGTGACGACCACGAGCGCCCCAAACGTCGGCGCCAGCCAGTTTGATGGGCGGAACCAGCAGACACCGGCAAACAGACAGGCCACACCCGCAAATGCTCCAAACGCGACGATTTCGCGACTCAGCCAGGAATGACGAAGCCCGATGACCGCGCGAAAGGCGTACTGCGGGCGTCCCAGATGCATGGTACTGGCCGCCAGAGCCAGCAGGCCGAAACCAAGGGCACTGGTCGAGTGGAGTTGTCGAAACGCAGTCAACAATTGCGGGGGAAGACTGGACTCCAGCATCTGGCCAACGATAAACGCACCGACCGACAACTGAGTCAGTACAAGCATCACAATCAAGGGCCAGTGCGGATGCTGCGGGTTGACAGCGTGATAATCCGCCGGCAGCGTGTTTCGTGGGAACACTCGCGATGTCTTGAAGTTCGTTGTCGGCAGCGTGATCTGAGGATCAGGGGCACCAGGCAGAAAGTGATCGGCCTCCGCGTTCTCGATGACCTGATGCGTATCGACGACATTGATCGCGATGGCTTCGTGCGGACACGCCTGAACACATGCTGGTGCCTCGCCGACCGCCAATCGATCACTGCACATATCGCATTTACGGACGATGCCCCTGTCTGCGTTATACTTGGGAACATCGTACGGACAGGCCAGTGTGCAGTACTGGCAACCGAAGCATTGGTCATCCAGATGCCGGACAATCCCGGTGACCGCGTCCTTCTGATAGGCATCCACAGGACAGGCGGTCATGCAGGCCGGTTCAAGGCAATGATGACAGGCCGTCGTAACGTGCTGCATCGTCGGATTGGAGGCGGTGCCCCCGATCAGCAATCCAACGTCACGCCAGGATTCGTCCTCATCCAGTCCGTTCAGCGTATGACATGCAGTAACACATGCCTTGCAGCCGCTGCAACGATCAAGATCAACATCGAAAGCGTACTGCTGGCCAGGCCCGGGCGGCGACGCAGGCAGCAGTTTTGAGTAAAAACGGGCCTGATCAGGAATCGCCCCGGTTGAGTGATCTCGTGAAAACAGATCGGCGGCTGTCAGTTCCTGTTGTTCGCGCAGCAGGATTTCGATCAGCGTGGGAACGTCATGTCGACGTGGAGCATTGTTCAGAATCGGCAACGCAATTTCGTCGTTGCCGGTGCCGTTTCGTTCCGGAGGTGGTTTCAGAGATTCCGGCATGATCACACGCCAGCTGCAGCCACGGCGGTTTCCTGAGGCACACTCGTTTCGCAGGAGGTCGCCAGATGACAGCCGATTTCCGTTGCCAGCAGTCTATCGAGCACCTCAATTGAAGGAAGGTCAAGATAGACGGCGTCGTCTTCGATTTTGACCGGAAAGACGCGGACGGAGTAGTCTTCGTCACTTGTGCAGTCGCCGTTTTCCAGGCTGAATGTCTTCTTGTGCAATGGGCAGGCGACTTTCGGAACACCGTTCGCGTCACCAATGATCCCGCGCGACAGGACGAATGCCTTGCGATGCGGGCACATCTGCTGACAGGCGTACCATTCGCCGCGGCTGACGAAGTTGAACACGGCGATCTGGACGTTGCCGTACTTGATCGTCGCACCACCATCCGGTGGGAAGTCGGAACTCAACCCGACCTGGACCCACCGCGTTTCGTCGGGTTCGGGTTCTTCCTGGGCTCGACTGTCAAGCACCTGGCTCTGCCCCAACGACACAAATTCCGTCGGCCAGTCGGCGGGACGTTGTTGACCGCGTTCACTGATAAATTCGATGCTCGGCTCAGTTTCATCCGTATTGACGAACTGGCGGAAAACCTTCCGTTTTTCCGGATCGTCGAGGACCGCCTTCCACTCGCATTGATACGTGTCGACGACGTTCTGCATCATCCGTTCCAGGTCATCGCAGATATTGAGCTTATCCTCGATGACGACCTCCCGCAGATGTTCGATGCCGCCTTCCAGCTGGTCCAGCCAGGGAGCGGTCCGCATGAGTTTGTCGGCCGTCATGCAATAGTACATCAGGAAACGGTCGATATACCGGATCGCCGTATCTGCGTCGATGTCCGCAACCAGCAGGTCGGCATGCCGCGGTTTCGCTCCTCCGTTACCGCAGACATAGAGATTGTAACCGTTCTCGGTCGCGACCAGCCCGAAGTCCTTGCTCTGTGCTTCGGCACATTCTCGTACACAACCCGACACGGCCGACTTCAGCTTGTGGGGTGATCGCAGCCCCTTGTATCGATTCTCCAGTCGGATCGCGAAACCCACCGCGTCCTGAACTCCGTAGCGGCACCAGGTGGTTCCGACACAGCTTTTGACGGTTCGCAATGCCTTGCCGTAGGCGTGACCGCTTTCAAATCCAGCGTCCACCAGCCGCTCCCAGATCGCAGGCAGGTCATGCAGTTCGGCGCCAAACAGGTCGACTCGCTGAGCCCCGGTGATCTTACTGTAGAGCCCGAATTCCTTCGCCGTTTCTCCCAGCACGACAAGTTTTTCCGGTGTGATCTCACCACCCGGCACCCTCGGAACAACCGAATAAGAACCACCCCGCTGCACGTTCGCAAGGAACCGATCGTTCGTATCCTGCAACGTCTGATGTTCCGGCTTCACGATCACATCGTTCCACAGGGTTGCCAGTATCGAAGCGATCGCCGGCTTGCAGACTTCACACCCGTGCCCTGCACCGCATGCATCGATGACAGCGTCAAACGTCTTCAATTCCTTGGTTTTGATAATGGCGAACAATTCGGTCCTGGAATACTCAAAGTGTTCGCACAGATGATTCGTGACCGCGACACCGGCCGATTTCATTTCCGCGTTGAACAATTCCGTCACGAGCGGCAGGCAACCTCCGCAGCCGTTACCGGCTTTGGTACAGGATTTCACCTGACCAACACTGTCCAGCTCCTGCTCACGAATCGCCTCGCAGATCGCCCCTTTGGACACATTGTTGCAGGAACAGATTTGAGCCTCGTCAGGCATGCTCTCGACGCCTCCGATCGCCGCGCCGCCCGATGTCCCGACGATCAGTTCACCAGGCTTGCAGGGCAACGGAATGCCACCGCTGGCCAAAGCCGACAGCGATCCGTAGTCCGAAGCATCACCGATCAAAATCCCGCCAAGTAGTTTCTTTCCATCCAGATCGAACAGCAATTTCTTGTAGACGCCTTCGAAGGGATCTTCCCATGTCAGCGGCAACGCTCGATCGCGGCCGGCTTCGTAGTCGCCAAAGCTGGCCACGTCGACACCCATCAGTTTCAGTTTTGTCGACAGGTCCGTTCCGCCGAAATGCTCATCACCCCCGCACAGGTTCCGGGCCAGACTCTCCGCCATCTGATAGCCGGGTGCGACCAGGCCGTAGATCATGCCGCCGTGCAATGCCACTTCACCGATCGCATAGATATCCGGGTCGGACGTCTGCAGGCGATCGTTCACGACGATGCCACCGCGTTCACCGACTTCAAGACTGCATTCGCGGGCGACTTCGTCGCGGGGACGAATGCCGGTTGAGACGATGATCATGTCCACGTCGAGCGACTCGCCGTCGTTGAATTCCATGCGTTCAACGCGACCGTCACCGTGAACCTCTTTGGTTCCCGTGTTCAGGTGTACTTTGACACCAAGCTCCTCGATCTTCTCGACCAGCACACCCGATCCGGCATCGTCGATCTGGCGGGGCATCAGTCGTGACGCAAATTCCACCACGTGAGTTTCCAGGCCCAGATCATAAGCCGCCTTGGCAGCT
>JBDONA010000528.1:0-7252 GCA_039831575.1 Fuerstiella sp.
TGGCTCAGAACCTTGAAGAGTTGCGAGTTGCCTTGGTCAAAGTACAGACAGAAATGCGGCTGTCGGAGCTTGTTCATAGCCTGCCGGGGCAGTCGGCGACCGTCTACACTCCGGTCAGAGTCCGGGCTATCCTTGCTGGAATGGGAGATCTGGCTTCGATCAAACTTGAGCCGGAGGCATCGGCACAGCTACAAACCGACTTTGGTTTAACGTCCATCGAAGTGGCAAAAGCTCTGACTGAGATCCAGCGACTGCTGCAGGGGGTAGCGGACACGACTTCGGTCACTCCCGAAGCAGTGACGGAATTGTCGAAACAGATTGAAGTCGCCCGCCGTGGCTTTGCCATTCTGCGATTCTACGATCTGCTGTCTCGAATGCCGCCAAGGTCGACAATTGTGCAGGTCACCGGAACGATGCCATCTGAAATCCGATCGGTGTTGCGTGGCCTTGGTCTGCCGGAAGTCCTGGACACAACCACACTCCCGACGTCAGCACCGAAACAGCTTCGGAATTCGTTCGACGTGAGCCGAACTCGCGTCTCCAGCGCTTACGATGCCATTCAGGCGGCACTCAATGAAAAGGAACCAGACACGAGCCTCGACGGTGAGACTCTCGCGACCGTGATGGAACAACTGGAGACGATTCGGTCCGGTCTGTTGCAAATGGTCGCACACGTCGCCGTCTCACACCTTGACGTAGGCTCGGGGGGGAGTGGCGAAACACTCACGCGGCACCAGTTAACTGCGTTTTTGGCTGCCGTTGGGCTTCCCGAACGTCTCAAACAGTTACAGCGGGGATACCGCCGACCGGCCGCCGTTTCGGAGACCCAGTTTGCATTGCATCAGCAGAGCTGGAGCGATCTTAACAAAGATGTCAGTGTCATTCAGAGATTGACGACAGGCTCGGGTGATCTCACGCCGACTGAGATCAGTGATTCTCGGGAAGCAATGTACCGAATTATGGTGAACTTCCTGAAGCTGGAAACTGCTTTGCAGATTGCCACACTTCGGTTTCCTCAGGGAACGCAGACAGCCATGTCTTCCGCCTGCATTCCGCATTGGATTTCCGACACGTCCGGCATGTGTGACTGCGTGGGGACTCTGCGGTTGCAGCTTGCACAGTCTTCGGTTCCGACGGGACCGACCATTGAACAGGTGCATCATCTGATTTCCGAACAGGCGAAGGGACTTCGAGACGAATTTCATCAGAACATCAACGCTGCTCTGTTGCAACCGCGCGTTCTGCCTCCGGAACAGCTAACAACCGTATCGCAGTCAGCAGCGAAACAAGTGATGGAGATTCTCGCGGGTGAGGAACTAACGCCATTTACTCTGCCGCCGGATCCCAGTGCTGACGACCAGGTCCCTGGATATACGAATCGCGCGGAAGCGACCCGATATTTTCGAATGGGATATCGGCGTTACTGTTGGGGGGCACCGAACGAGAATTCGGCTGCCATGACGGAGTTCAGTACCGCCGTAAAGCTCGATCCTCGCAATCCGTCGTTACGGTATTTTCTGGCTCTTTCGCTGCGACGTGGTGGTCAGCCGACGGAAGCGGCTCGCCAGGCCAGAATCGGGGCCAGCCTTGAAACTCGCTTCACTCGACCGTATTCTCACGATCGCCTTGAGCGGATCATGGGACACACGCGGACGTGGCTAGACGGCCTGCGGAAATCAATCTGAGAGTCAACGAATCAGCGGGCCCGAATTCGATGATCAGCCTTAAATGTCCGGAATGTGACTTGTCTCTTAAATTCGACACGGAGAAAACGGACAGCAAATCCTCGGGCCGTTGCCCAAGATGCCGATCGCTTATCCGCTTTTGAGCTAGTGCTTTCAAACCGTCCCTTGAATCTTACGTCGCATCCACGCACACTTATATCGCGTTTTCGCAACATGTTTTCGAAGGCGTGGCTCTCAGAGGCCGTAAATAGACAGCACGATGCATCACGGGGATTTGCAATGGCTGAGGGATACTTTTTGAAAAAGGGAGAAACCGTCACGGGGCCGTTTTCGGCCAAGGAGCTTAAGGAACTGCTGAAGCTGCAGTCTACTAACAAGGCAAACGTCTTGGTTGGCAGAAGCGACGACGGGCCGTGGACAAAAATGCCTTCGCAGGGACAACTACCCCGTCAGGGGATTCCTGAAACTGGCCGCGGATCTGGCAACGCTGCACGTTCAAGGGAACAGCAAAGGCGATCAGAAGAAACAGCGGGGTCAAGTGAGTACGAAATTCGTGCAGAAAACGCTCAGTCTCTGAACCATCGAAGTACCGACGTTGACGTTGACGTTGACGCTGAAGCACGTGCACGCGCCGATGCTGAAAAACATCGCGATTCGGAACGGAAGTATTGGGCCGACATTGTCAGAAACGAGGTGAGGACTGCCGTAAGCAATCTCGTCGGGAAACCCCTCGGACGCAAACTGAACAAATTGTTGAAAAGCAAGCTCACAATGCTCTCTCAGGACATCCAGACTCACGCCGACTCCACGGTTCACACAATCAGTTGTCGCCTTGCCAGCGAACTCAAAAAAACTGAAGGCAGGAAATCCACATTTAAGTTACCGGGACTGAAGTCTGACAATCAGGAATTATCTGGTCTGGGGGCCGAGGAACTGCAGAAACTTGGACAGTTGATTGCCGCGTCCAGCCTGACTGAGTCTTCGGTGACGCGACTGATTTCTGATCTCGAATTTTTGCAGGCGCGCGAACAACTCGTGGACGATCTTCCCAACCTGTTCGATTTGGTCGACAAGGAAGTTCAGTCGCATGAAAAAAAGGCTGGCGACAGCGACACTCCTCACGACACGGCAGTGTTGGAAATGCTGAAGCGAATGCAGGCACGTATGGATGCATGGATGCAGCGGAACAATCTCCAGGCGTTTCCCGAGGTCGGGGACACGTACGATTCGCTTGACCAGGAGTGGATTAAGACCGCACCATCGCAGACGGGCCAAAATGCTAATGAAGTAGCCAGTGTGGAAACAAGAGGCTACCGATTCACCGACGGCGACTATCCACTGCGACGAGCTCGAGTGATCTGTTACGGGACACCCTCGGACGTCATCGGAGAGCCCGGCTCCGGAATGCCTCGTTAACGCCGTCCGGATTTTCCTGCCATGCCTGCAGCTCCCATCATCGGAATCGACCTCGGCACCACCACTTCCATGGTGTGCGTCGCGAACGCCGCTGGAACAATCGAAATCATACAGCTGCATCCTGACATGCCGGGTGAGCCCGGATACATGCCTTCGGCGTTTCTGTACACAGGCAACGAGTGCCTGATTGGAAGACTTGCAGAAAACCAGCGTGGCCGTTACGGCGAAGGCAACATCGTTCGAAATATCAAACGGGCGATGAACGACCCCCTGAACAAGTATAAATCGGGGGGGGAGATCTTCAATCCGATCCAGATTTCCAGCCGCCTTCTGGAATACATGCGACAGAGGGCCGAGCAGCAGCTCAAATTGCCGGACGGCAGTATTACCGAAGCGGTCATCACCGTTCCAGCCCACTTTGGAGACATTGCGCGCAGAGCCACGGAGGCGGCCGCTCATCAGGCAGGTTTAAAAAACACATACCTGCTGCCGGAGCCCGTTGCCGCAGCGATTGGGCTAGGTCTGCATACCTCCCGCCGATCGCGACTGGTTGTTGTTGTCGATCTCGGCGGGGGAACTCTGGACATCACGCTGCTGATGCTGGGACGGAATGTGGGCAAAGCCGGTTTTCGGATTCTTGCCATGGGAGGAGACGTGGAATTTGGCGGGTTGAATTGGGACGAGAAAATCGCCAGGCAAGCCGTCGAAACATATCTGTGCGATGTGTACGACTGCCCTGATCCGCTAAAGCTGAAGCGGATGTTGAATATTCAACAAAGCTACGGAGTGTATAAAGAGGCAGAACGCCTCAAAATCCTGTTGAATATGAGCCAGCACTTGGAGCAGGACAGGTTCGTTATCGATGACCCGGATCTACCGGAGAATAAGGAATCGGACTATATCGTCACACGGACAGAGTTCCATAAACTGTCGCTTGGACTCGCGCAACACGTTGCTGCCGTCTGTGATGCTCTGCTTCGCGAGGTGCAGGAAGAGGATTGTCAGTTCATCGCAGACTATCGACGTCGATGGTATCAGTTCTTCCGAGCGCCGGAGATGAAGCCGGTGGGGTGGTCGGACATCGATGGTCTTTACCTTGTCGGTGGCGGCGGCCTGATTCAGGAAGTTCAGGACGTTTTGAAAGACCGCTGCGGCGGTGTGCTGCCGAAACAGACACTGGATCCTCAACACTGCGTAGCTTTTGGAGCAGCACGGTGTGCAGCCAGCCTCGTCGAAACACCGGACCTGTTTCGCAGACTTCGCACGCGTTCTCCGCATACATACGGCGTGTTTGCTCATCCGAAATCAAAGAAACAACCCACGTTTCATCCGCTGATTCATCAGAACACCGTACTGCCGTATGAGCCACAGAAACCGGCACGGTTCAGAGTGCGTAATCGCGGAGATTTCTTCAGTGTCAAAGTCGTGGAAGTTCGCGTGCTGAGCAGCCGGGCGAGGGAAGTCATTCAAATGGCAGATCGGAATGGAAATGGAGCTGACTCAGAGTGGATCCCGTTGCCGACGCTGCCAGGGAGGCGCGAGATCTGGCTGGACGCGAAGAATGACCGCGAGTATCACGTCGTTGCCGTGCCTCGCATCGAAGACATTGGTACCACTGAGCCGGAGGAGGGCGAGCAGGTCTATTTTCGAGTGCGATATCCAGAGTCTGGCTCACTGGTGTTTTCCGTAAAATTCCGGGGTAAGCTCTGCGAAGTGAAACTGGATTCACTCAAATCGTGACCGCCTGCGAAATCCGGAAACATTGCATCCTGACTCCGACTTACTTCCAGCGTGCATAATGTCTGCCCGCCGCGTTTATCCATTTCGATAGGCGGTACGGCCTCCGAGAGTTGTTCAATATTCATTATGGCGTTAATCATCGTGCCCGCGTTTTAGTTAGCGAAGTAGGTTTGATCGGATGCCCCTGAGTGATTCTCAAATCGCGTGTACTGCGGTTGCCAGTTCAGGAAGATCTGTCGTAGCTGATTAGCGGGTGGGCAGCCCCGTTTCCGCCAGGCGAATCGAGAACTGAAACCTGAGGCCAAACCCGAGTAGTTGCGCAGTCGAAAAGACAACAGTCGCGATTGCCGTGCTAACCAAGGGCGTGTCCTGTGTGAGCAATCGTATTTCGACTGCGCACAGTTATCGACAACAGAGTGGCCTGAGACAGGCAACGAAGATGCCGGATCGACGCGTCAAATGTCGCCAGTGCGGAGCTGCCATAAAGATCCCCGTCCCCAAGACGGACGAAGAAGAACTTCTGGATTTCGACACAGCTGCGTATGGAGACGAACCGTCAGGCGATGATCCGTATGGAGACGACGCGGCGAAAGGTGTTGATATCCAGCGGGTGAGATTCCCGCCCGGCGACGGGTCGCTCCAGCCGGTAGCAATCAGAGAGGCGGAGGAGGTAACAATTTCGTCGAAGCCTTTGATGTAACGGATTTGTTTCTCAATCGTGAACTTGTCCGCCGTGGCTTGGCATGGCACTACAAATTCTACAGTGACGACCAGCGATTGGCAGACGATGAAGACAACGCACGGCTGAAGAAGCTGGGGCTGTGGGGTGGCAGTCACAAGCCGATTGCACCGTGGGACTGGCGGAAGTTGAGCAAGGTTGAGAGGGATGAATATAGGTGATGGCGGTCCCAGAGCCGACAGCTGAACGCTACACAATCTCACCGCCAGCCACTCCCCGCCAAGCGCCACACTTTCTCGCCGCCGTATACATCACGATCGGCGATTCGTTTTTGAGCAACTTTCAGGCGTCGCTGACGAGCATTTGTCTGCCGCTTTTTGGTACGCTGAGTCTTCACTCGAAATCCTTTTCTGAGTCACGTGTTGTGATGTGTTAACACCATTCAATACGCTGTGTTCAAAGGGGATTTCGAGTCTTTCTCTTTCACAAAACAAAAATGGTCGCTTGTGCTGGGCCTAGTGCTAAGGAGAAGTGATCTCCTCCAATGCCGCCCAAATTCAGTAATACGACGAATGGTGAACTGTATCTCTGGTCCGCGGATCGCCATTTCGCGTTGCAGCGGAGGTATCCGGAAGAATCGATCTTCTGACACAGGAGAAAAACATGGGAATCGCTGACGAAGTTCAAAAACTGGACGAACTCCACCGCACCGGATCACTGTCCGACGAAGAATACCAGCACGCCAAGGACCAGGTCCTGAATGGTACGGACCACGGAATCACGGATGGAAGGATTCATGGCGTCACCGAAGAAACATGGTGCCTCCTGCTACATCTGTCTCTGTTGCTGACGTTCGCTGGTGGTGTTGGAATCGTTGCCCCCATCATCATGTGGGTGCTCGGTAAAGATGAGTCTGAACTGGTGCGGGTCCATGGAGCCAACGTCATGAACTGGCTGATCAGCAGTTTCATCTACATTGTCGTGAGCTTCGTGTTGTCACTACTGCTGATAGGAATTCCTATGTTGATCCTGTTCGTTGTCCTGGACATCGTGTTTCCAATCGTAGGGGCGGTCAAAGCCAGCAACAACGAGGTCTGGAGATACCCATTGTCCATTGAGTTCATCAAACCGTAATTGGTGTGTATAAGGCGGCGAGACCATCTTTCAACTTTTAACGATTATTGGGACGCTTCCGTCCGTCTCGACACCAGCATTCCGCTTAGTGTTTTGGTCAAAGTACACACATGACACTATTTACCGAGGTCCAACCAACACTTGAAAACTACTGGCGGTCAATCATTCTGTTTGGCCGCAACGTGGCCTCGTACAAGTTCGCTCTCGGTAAGTCACTGCTCGACCTCGCACAACAAGGCACGGAGATTGTCACTCTCGACCAATTGGCCGATCCTTTCTCCCGCAATATCTGCGAACACCTTCAACTTGCGGACAAGCAGGCGACATCGAAGTCGAGCCGATTCCTTGAAACCTGTCGTAAGTTCAACGCGGACGAGATCAAGAAGGAAGAACTTCTGGAAGCCACGGCCAAGTTGGGCTTCAACAACGTGATCGACGCATTTCATGTTGTTCACGACGGAGACATTGCCGTCAGATTCTTCACCGACGAGAGAAACGGCAGCGAGAAAGGCATTCGGCTCACCGATGACTTGTTCCGGCTGACTGAGCAGTTCCAATATCGGAATCTGCCCACCGAGGTCGAGGCACGCTGGCGGCT
>JBDONA010000008.1:0-29819 GCA_039831575.1 Fuerstiella sp.
TCTACGATGCTCATCAATCGATCAGGTTTCAGTCCTGGGTATCGCTGGGGGCACAGCACAGGGACCTGACTTTGCGGGTTCGCACACCAACTCAGCAGATCATCGATCACTTCGCGAAGATCACCGCAGCGGAAGGAGATTCCCCGACCAGTCACAGACGCGAACTGATCTACGCGGACCGAATCGCCAAACTGCAGAATGCTCCGGACACCATCGACGTGGCCCTGCAGGTGTTTCGCATCGGTGATCTGGGAATATCTGCGATACCGTTTGAGACCTTTGTTGAGATCGGGCTGGAGCTTAAGGACCGTAGTCCGTTCGCGCGCACGTTTACCATTGAACTGGCCAACGGGTCTTACGGATACCTGCCAACGCCCGAACAGCATGAACTGGGCGGCTACGAAACATGGCTGGGCACAAACTTTGTGGAACGGCAGGCGTCACGAAAGATCACTGAGACATTGCTGCAGATGCAGCAGGAAATTGCCGCGCCGCCTGGCCAGTAGGCTGCTGCACGCAGCTGAGGTCATTGCGGACGAGGCGCATTAATAAAAGATTGCCGAAGCGGGAGACGGTGGCCGGGGTTGGAGCGAAGTACGAGTGAAAACACGGGGCCGGCAGTGCCGGTTTGATTTCCCTTCGCAAGCTCAGTCCAGCCCCGGCCACCCAACGCACGCAGTGGACGGAGTTGCAAACGTACACCGAACGAGCACACTTCTGTGCACGTTGACAATCGAGTATACTGACGGCACTTATTGGTCCGTCGAGTTTTCCCGGTTATCGTTCATGCCAGAATTCACAGCTTCAACAATGCTCAGGTGCTCTGCAGCAGCGCTACGACAGTATCTTGGAGCGACGGCAAAGATCCCGTCAATCAGCGATCCGGAACTGGAACTGGAGGTGCTTGAGGCCCCTGAGCAGGTGACAGCTGATGCCATTATCGAATTCCGGATCACGGCCTTCGGCTTCAAGCAGCGAATGCAGCATCGGTATACAGAAGTCGGCGATACCGAAATCGTGGCCGAACAGGTCGAAGGCCCGACGCGGACATGGGTCCATCGCCAGTCGATTGCCAGCAACGATGATGGTACCTGTTTGCTGACGGACCATATCGAATTTGAACCACCCGGCGGCATGATGGGATTCGTATTGACCGAGGCCAGCATTCGTCAATCGCTGGAAGATGGGATGGAGTTTCGCTACGAAGCTCTGCGCGGATTCCTTGAGACCTCAAGTGACTGAATGACGGCTGCTCCATGACTCCTCGTCTTCCGCAAAAGCGGCCATCCGCCCCCGCGCCACCCACTGTTCCGGCAGCCCTGTTTCTGTGCATTGTCTGTGGTGGTGGGTTCTTTGGATTGCTGAGCATGGTGTTCCCAGGTGCCGGACTGCTGGGCCTGACACTGGCTGTGCTGGGCCTGCTGTTTGTCGCGCAGTACTTTGTGTGGGGCAAATGGCTGTATGCCTACGTCGTACGCAAGGAGCAGGAAGCGTCAGCGCGAACCAAAGCAGGTGAGTCGGACGACGATGCCTGAGCGTTCCACGTGGAACGTATTTGATGATGGCCCTGGGTCCGGGCATTGGTATCGACACACATCCGCCGACTACGATCGAAGTGTCAGCCAGCAGTTCCGTCCACGTGTTCACTCTCCCGCTTGCGGGAGAGTCGGGCTATCAGGCCCGGAGAGGGGCCATTCATCGCAATCCATGCATTCGCACGTCGACTTTGAATCACCCTCTCCGGACGCTACCGTGTCCGGCCCTCCCGTAGAGATTGCAGGGTAATGATGTGTAGATTCCAATGAGTCCGGGGGGACGGCAGGCAGTCATGGGCGATAGTGTTTCACGTGAAACGCCTGCCGAATGCCAGGAACTTCAGGTGTCCAGGCTGCCCACAAGAGATGCGATCAACGTTTCACGTGGAACGGTCGTAGCACACGTAATGCCGTGTCAACGCACCGTCAGCAAAGGGGCAGGAACCAATAGCCGGGATGGTGCTTCGCACTATTGGTTCCTGATCCGTTTGGGATGGCACTGGATTTCCGGGCCCACATCGTCCAGGATCCCGGCTTCATCAATCACGAAACCACTGCTCACAATGACCCGACGCTATTCAAAACAGGAATTACTGCTGGTAGGAATGGCGCTGCTGCTGGGAGTTGCGTTTCGTGGTCTGCATACTGATCAGCTGGCCATTGAACATTTCGACGAAGGCATTTATGCCTCCTCGGCGTGGTACGACAGTGAAGCCGGGCAGCCCTGGCCGATGCGTCATCTCTATGCTCCTCCGCTGCTACCGAAGACGATTCAGGTGCTTTCTGCGATTCCAGGCCTGTCGTCAGTGGCACCATTCCTGCCGTCGATGCTGCTGGGCAGTCTGACAATCCTGCTGCTGTGGTGGCTGGGACGTTGTATGTTCGGCCAGTCAGCGGGACTGCTGCTTGTTTATGTTGTCGGCCTGAGCGACTTTCATATTCTGTTCTCTCGGATGGCGATGACCGACGTGCCGGTCCTGTTCTGGACCTCACTGGCCGTGGGAATCGGGATGCAGGGAATTCAAGCACGGTCCGTCCGCACAATGGCGCTGGCTGGACTTTGCGTGGGCGTCGCATGGTGGACCAAGTACACCGGCTGGCTGGCTTTGGCGATCCTTCTGAGCGGAGCTGGATTCTGGTGGATCCTTGCTGGTCGTCGAGAGATTTCAGCAGTACAGCTGGGGAAGTTGCTGGGCAGCACGGTTGGAGTCGCAATTCTGGTGTGGCTGCCGTGGTATCTGATGCTCAATAGTGTGGGCGGATATGCGACCGTCGCAGCAAACCACAAGGCATACCTGATCGGCCTGAACGGATGGCAGGATCGCCTTGCCAGTCACATGCTCTACCATTTCCGGTTCGACAGCTGGCTTGGCCCCGCATCCATCGGACTGGGTCTGCTGGCGGCTGGAAGTCGGCGTTGGATAGAATTGAAGCGTTCCACGTGGAACGCGGCGCCGGTCCCTGCTGCGGACGGTGGGCCACGGGCAAGGGTTGCAGCATATCCGTCTCCGGCAATACTGGTTCGGTTTGTCGTGGCGGCGATCGTGCTGGCTGTGGTTGCGGCAGGAATTGGGTCTGCGGGGCTGCTCACGTGTCTTGGGATCGGCGGCATGGCGGGCATGTTTTTGTGGCCCACTCTGCAGAAACTGCACCGCCGCATGATGAACGACGATCGTTCTGCTGTCGTCGCGGGAGCAGAACCATATTACGAGGCGGATATGAACAGTGCTGCCAGCATCGACCCGGCGCTCAGCATTTGCATTCTGCTGGCCTGGTTCTGCGGCATGCTGCTGACGACCCCGATGTATCATCCCTTCCCGCGGCTGTCACTGCCACTGCTGGCCTCAATCTGGCTGGCTGCAGCGGGCGGCATTACCTGGTGGATGGAAACCACGATCAACGTTGCCAGACGTGGAGACACAATTGTCGTCACCAGGCTGCAGGCAGCCATGAAACGCCTTGTCATGGGAATGGTTCTGATTGCTGTCGCCATCACCGTCACAGGGGCTGGCCAGCTTCGGCGTCCGATTGTGTGGCAGAACCGAACCTCTCTCCGCGATGCATCATGGCATATTGCCAGCGCTGTGCTGAAGGACGTCGACGGCGAGTATGAACGGACTGACCCTCCGATTATCGTTCCGTCGGACACGATCATCAGTCCGAATCCGACGGACGATGTCAACGAAGGATACGATTCGGAAGCGACCAGTCTGGATCAGCTGGAGCAGGAAGTCGTGTCACGTTTCGACACGACCGTTCCGTTGGCAGACCTGTCTCAACCAAACTGTGTTGTCTATGCCTACGGCGAACCGGGAGTGCTTGGGCATCTGCACGCCGCGGGATTGAACGTACGTCCGGTCCAGGACGTGGCTTTCGACTCGGCGTCACTCAGCGGGAAGAAGCTACCGACGTATCTGATCATTGGCCCCAACGCGCTTCGCACGCCCGGCATGCTGAATGACTGGGCCGACAAACAATATCGATTTCGCCTGCTCGCGGAGTTCCATTTCGTTCCCAGCGAAGTTGTACTTTACAACTTATTCTCTGCGGAGTGGGTCGGCCAACACCCCGAATGCCGAGTGCAAAAGCTTGAGCTGTATCGGCTGAAGTGACGCCGCGTCGGCCGGCCAGCAGCACGTTGATTCGTAGCACCGGTGCATGGACATGCCGAAAATCGGCCACTTCCGGACACCGGGATTTGTGCGATTAATCAGCAAAATCTGCCTATTCTTAACGAATCTGCGTTAGGCCGGTCGATATTCAGCGTTACAGTGTGAGGCCCTGCGCCGGAACGGCCTACCGGTTTCCCGGTGTCTCCCCGGCATTTACACCCTCCCATTTTTGCTGACGTCCCGTTTGGGGACCAGCGCTCACCCTGTTCCTGAACCGGTCTGAAGGTCATTTTAGATTGCAGTTTGCGAAGTGTTTCGCACGCAGTTTCGACCAGAATCCGACGGTGCAGTGCCTCCCTTGTGGAGGTTTACAAATCATGTCTCGTGATTATTACACAATCGAAGAGTTGACTCGTCAGCTCGGCAAAGAACGGCGTGTTGTCGAAAAACAGGTCAGCCGCGGGCATATTCCGGGCCGACGCGTCGCAGGAGAATGGCGGTTCAATAAGACGGAAATCACGAACTGGCTGGAACAGGAAATCCCTCAGTTCAACCAGGCCGACCTGGCGGTTCTGGAACGATCTCAGCACTCGATAGAGGTCACGGCGCAATCGCCGGTCAGCAGCCTGCTGCATCCGGATCTTGTGGAAGTTCCTTTGGACGCGGGAACGAAGCCGTCTGTGCTGAAGCAACTGGTGGAAACAGCTGGTCGCACATGGCAGATGTTCGATTCATCCGCCATTCTGCACGCCGTCCGCCAGCGCGAGGATCTCTCTTCGACCGGGTTCGACGGCGGCGTCGCGGTACCTCATCCGCAGAGCCGAATGCCTGACGCTTTAGGCGAGCCGCTGATTGCGTTCGGCCGAACGTTGTCCGGCATTCCGTTCGGTGGACCTCGGCGGCAGCTGACCGACATGTTCTTTCTTGTGCTGTCGCGCGACAGCAACACCCATCTGAAGATCCTTGCGCGACTGGGCCGTCTGTTCCAGACAACCGATTTTCTGGACGATCTGCGGGCAGCAGAAACCAGTCTCGATGCATATCACGTGATCATCGATGCGGACGCAGCGCTGGACAAATAATTCGCAATCCCCGCCGTCATTCAGGCTGTGGATTCGCGCTGCGGCTTTCAACGCCTTCTGTCGTGGTCGCCACCAGAATATCTTTCAGCAGCTGCCTCGCGGATTCCTGTTCGGGAAATGCGATGTAACTGCTCAGTGACTTCTGCAGCAACTGCTTAGCGACATCACGCCGTCCGCAGTTCCTGAAGATAACTGCAGCAAAGTAGCCAATCTGCGGTGACACCTCACCGCTGGTAATGACTTGCTGAATAACACGTTCTGCTGCGGCAGTCCTTCCGAGTTTATGCAGACCGTACGCCAGGGTCGCCGCTGCCTGTCGCCCGACAACCGTACGGAGATCCTTGTGTCTTCCGGAATGGACCTGTGCGTACTGCGTCGCCTGCTGATGCTTCTTCCGGCCGTCCATCGCCAGCAGCGCCAGGGCCAGCTCGTTGCTGGCGATAAAATTTGCGGGCGATTTTTCGTAGAGACTGCGGAAGATTGATTCGGCACAGGAACAGAAGCCAATGAAGGCCTCCAACTGGAATCCGAAGCCGGCATTGAGATCTCGTCACTGGCGGCCAGTATCCGCATTGAGGGACTTGGAGGAGGGATGGACTCCGCCATTACACGCAGCCTGATTGAAAATGCTGCCGACGTCGGTCCGGTGGGCGGTACTGATCGCATTGACGACTTCTCCGGCGCCGGTGGCACAGTCGCCAACGCGATCACGGATGCCGTCGCAACCTCGGTCATCATCGACGCCCTGGAGGACCTGTATCAGCGAGACAATGACGGTATTTCTATCGAAAATGACGGGACGACTCTGATCAACACCGTTCTGACGCCGACGACGATCTGGCCGAACAGCGGTGTCATGGGAACAGACGTACTGCAGCCACTGGGGCCGAATGGCAGTGAACTCGTGGATCTGACGACATGGGGACTGGGCGTCGTGCGGCTGGACATGTTGCCGACCGTGGACATCAGCGGATTGACAGCAGTGGAACAGGAAGCTGTTCGAGCGGAGATCGCGAAGGTGTCCGACAATCTGATCGTGACGGCGACGCGCAATCGAGCAGGCATTGACCTGTACGGCATCGGCGGAGCGGGCGACGAAGACAACCGCGGCATTCACATCATCACAGAAGCCGAAATCCTGATTCTGGCCGAAAACACGGCAGAGACATTACAGGACGGAGGCAACATCAGTCTCTACGGCGTGGGTGGTGGAGTGCCTTCCGGGGGACTGCTGCAACCTGCCAACGTCATTCAGATCGACAGCAATGGCATCACGGATACGCTGCTGGAAGTCGACATGTCGGCCGCCGACCTGCCGCGGCTTGCGGCGGATGTCTACGGTGAAGACAGCGACGGCATCTATACTCAGAGTGATTCAAGGACGCTTATCCGATCTGACTTCGTTGAGCCGTTCGTGCCGACCGCACCTGCCGGTGCGGATTGGGGAGGCCCTGTCCATACCGACTCAGCGGACCTGCTGATTGCCCGCCGCGACATTGAAGTGATTGGTGTCGGGGGAGTTGGCATAGATGAAAACAAAGGGGTCAATTACAACGCCGGGACCGGGCTGTTCTATGAAAGCGAAAATGCGAATATCCGCATCGACGGAACGTCCGGCGGAATGCCGGCCATCATCGGCCAGCATCTCATTGTTAACGCCGCCGCAGCTGGCGTTGCGAACGCAACCATTATCGATGCGATCTCAGAACTGTATGGCCACGAAAACATCGGCGTCGAGCTGGCAGGCGGACAGGTTGATATTGTTTCGTCCGGTTCGAGTATTTCGGCGCCAAATTCCAAAGTCAGCGCCGTATCCGTCCTCGGAACGGGCGGTAACGGCTCGTATGCAAACATCGGCGTTGACATTCATGCCAATGAGCTGATTGACGTTTCGTCTCAGGTGGGCAATGTTGCCGTCATCGGCAACGGTGGCGGTTTCCCGACAGCTGTGATCACAGACGCCAGTGCAGCGATCGATTCAATCAACGAATTGCCAGGCCTCACGCCCGCTCAGATCGCTCAACTTGAACCGGGTGCCAGCACTGGACACATTTATGGCGACTTTAACTACGGCATTCACACTGGTGCAGCGTTGACAAGAATCGGCTCGTTCTATGATGAGCCCGACATCGGCGATCCGGCAGATGGCCTGACCGGAGTCCATGCCTATGGGTATCGAAACGGAATGCAGAATCGCAATCCGTTCTTTCTGGGGCCGGGAACAGTGGCCAAAGGAACGCCGAAGACGGACGCCAGCGAGAGCTTCGTGCGGGTAAATCGTCTGGACATTCCGGAAATCATGGCCGGCCAGACAGGCGCAGGAAGTGACGGGCGCGTTGAAGGCCGCGAGGTCGTCGTCGCTGGTCGTGGCGGGTATGGCCAGAGCGACAATCACGGCATCCTGCAGCAGGGCAACGACAACCGTATTGTGTCACTGGACGCAGATGTCGACGTCGATGGCCTGGGCGGCGGCATACCAGATGAGGTCATCGCCGCCCTGAACGCATCACACACTGGCAGCATGTTCGACGCCAGCATCTCCAACCTGTATGGCATGGACAATCACGGCGTTCAACTTGATGGATCGGGCAGTGGCGTACAGATCGGTGATGAAGGCAACATGGAAGTCAACGGTACGGGCGGTCAGGGTTTCGCCGCCAACAAAGGCATTTTGATCCTTGGCCAGAATCTGTACGAGGCGGAGGAAGGCAACATCATCATGGTCGGAACGGGTGGTGGAATCCTGGAGACATTCAACGGTGCATACGACGCGGCCGCAAACCCCGGCACACGAGAAGCGAACTTCGGCATTCAAGTTGGTTCCGGATCGACCATTCGGTCAAACTTTGAGGCTGCATCAGCCGACAGCCCCTACGAAATGAAGATGGATGGGCTGCTGGTCCTGGACGGCCAGGTTGGCAACAACCAGGGACTGGGCAACGATGAAGTTGGTGAAATCCGCGACATTGCCGCAGCATCCTACGACCACGATCTGGGCGCCGTCAGTCTGGACGGTGTCCCTCGGTCAACTGCCATTGTTGACGACGCCGGTGTGCTGATCAGTGTCAGCCGAGTTATTTCCGACGATGCCGCCATCGATATCTTTGCCAATCTTGACCTGCTGATTAGAGGCGAAAGTCTTGTTGAAGCGACCGGAGACGGTGATGTGGCTGCGGTCGCCACCAGAATCATCGAAGTCAGTGGAGGTACGTTCATTGGTACCGGCGGACTGAAATCAAATGGCGATGCAACGATTACCACCATCGCGTGGGATCAGGCTCCCGAAACGGGTGACCATCTGGGAGACAGACTCGGTCGCCTGAAAGTTAATTCCACCTCGTCCATCGGAGGCGGCGATGGCGCGCAATTGCGATTGTACGGCAATCGCCGAGGACCGAATCCGCAACCCTTCGGCACAAACGTTGTGGAACCACACCCGACCGGCTTCCCGTTCGGGACTCCTGCCTACAGCAATGAAATCGACGCCGGAGCGAATTTTTCGGCGGTGCCATGGACTGACATCGAACAGAATAATCCAGGCCCCAACGATCCGTCGTTGCCCGTGGTCAATTCTGGCGATCACAACCTGGAGTTCTGCACATGGGAACAGGAGCAATGGGGCGTCAGCTTTGACATGGCCAACCGTCGGTCCGTTTCTGACAGTGACCGATTCAGCATGACTCAGGCACCAAGCGCGTACAACTTCGGTAATCCGGACGGTGTCCTTGGCTACCACGACGACTATGTCTTTTATTATCCAGGAAGAGACCTGCATGGACCGCAGGGGTATCCGATCGACATGTGCCCAACAATGCCATTCAGTTGTTACCTGCGTGAACACATCGGCCCCATGAGCTACGAAGAGATGATGCAGTCCATCTTTCCTGGTCCGGGACGCGACATCGCCTATGGCGCAGGATGGATCGGTGCTACACGTGGTGCCCTCGGAACCAGCAACTTCTCGGCGTTTCTGGATGCTCCATTCACCGTAGCCGGTCCGGGAGGAGTTCCGCTGACACTGCAGGGACTGAGTGAACTGCTTCAATTCTTCGAGGAGGCATCGTCCGGAGCATACTCCATTAGCGGCAACGGCAACGGCAGTGCAGAAACTTCTGCGGAGGAAAACAGTTCCGTTTTCCGCACGACTTACGAACACGATGCCAGCAATCCGAATTGGCCAGAAAAACTCCTTCAGATACTGCCGGGAACGGACATATCGGCGATTCCGGTCACGGCCGCAACGGACAACCAGAACTGAAGATTCCGCGTCATCGAACGAGTGAATGGACTGCAGTCAACAACCTGAGATCGACGGGCGACCGGAGCCATGGCTCCGGTCGTTTGCTTTTAGACGCCAACGGTAGGCCGGAAACGCGGAAAACTGAATTGCCAGGTTCCCCCTGCCGACAGCTGCAAAACCCCGCGCCGTTTGACAGATCAACAGGCAAAATGGTGCCAGTAGGGATTTCTCTATGATTGCTCCATTTGCTGAAAACAATGCCTGACTGTTCAAGCAACAGCATCGACGACTATACTCGTGCCTCGACCATCTCTCTGGAAGACGTATTCCCACGCATGTCAACCGATCTGAAGCCACCGCCAAGAACGAATTCGTCACAAGAACCGCCCTCCTATGTGGTGCGTTACGGGACGATGCGTCACCTGGGTGAGTTTTCTTCGAAGAGACAGCACACGATTCGCCGTGGCGACGACGTCGTCGTAAGGTCCAATCGTGGTGTGGAATGGGGAACGGTCCTGTGCGATGCCAATGAAAACACCGCGGAATGGCTCGGCAAAAACGTGATCACCGGGCGAATCCTGCGTCTTCCGACGGACGAGGATCGGCGTTCGCAGGAAGAAGTGGCGATACGCGAAAAAACATTCTTCGCCGACGGGCAAAAGATGATCAACGACGACAGGCTGCAAATGCAGCTTGTCGATGTCGAGCAGGTGTTTGGTGGCGAACGAATCGTCTTCTACTACCTTGCCGAAAAGCGGGTCGACTTTCGGGAACTCGTCAAGTCGATGGCAAAGAACTTCAACACCCGCATCGAAATGCGGCAGATCGGCGTTCGCGATGAAGCGCGACTTCTTGCCGATTACGGAGACTGCGGAAAGCCGGTATGTTGTAACACGCATCTGACGGAAATGCCCCCTGTGTCCATGAAGATGGCCAAGATGCAAAAAGCGACTCTGGACCCCAATAAAATCTCCGGTCGTTGTGGACGTCTAAAGTGCTGCCTGCGTTACGAATACGACACCTATGAAGCTCACCGCAAGGAATTGCCGAAGGTTGGGGCAACGGTCGTCACCCGTGAGGGCCAGGGAAGGGTTATGGCCCAGGAGCTGCTTGTTCGGAAACTTTTGATTAGTTTGGAGGACGGTCGACGTGTAATGATGGATCAGTCCGATATCGTTACAGTCGTCTCTCGCGGAAATCACGACAGGAAAAGTCGGCCACAGCCCGAACCGGAGCAAAATCCGGAATAGGGGCTTCTGTCGACCGGCCCGAGATTGTATTATCATGCGTTGAGCATTCTCGCCCTCGCCACTTAACCCATCCAGGTTGTCACGAGATCCTGTTCATGACACTTGTCCACAAGTCATCCCAACGACGCACTTATCACGCGAACGCCTACCAGTTCGTGTTTTCCGCTCTCCGCCATGCGCAGGAAAATCTGGGTCGCGACCGCAGCAACGAGAACACCGGACATGTCTCTGCGCACGAACTGCTGAGAGGCGTTCAGGAACTTGCTCAGGAACACTTCGGCCTGATGACCGTTTCTGTCTTTGCGGAATGGGGCATTACCGCCACCGAAGACTTCGGCAAGATCGTCTTTGAGCTGATCGAGACGGGCGAGATGCGGAGGACGGACGACGACCACCTGGAAGACTTTGTCGACGTCTACGACTTCCAAAAAGCCTTCGTGGACGACTACGAAATCGACACCGCCCGCGCCTTCAGCCGCAGCTGATTTCCATCGCCGCCGGGACACGCTAAGCTCTGTATCTGGTTTGCGCTTGCGCGTCAGTACAGGGGCCGCAATACAGGCTCGAAGCGCCTGCGAGTGGATCTCGTGCGCTTGTGAAACACACTTGCCTGCGCTGCGTGCTTATATCAAAAACGGCGAAGCCTCGTGAGTGCTCACCGGCGGAGCTGGTGGTTCACCGTCGAGAATTGACAGCTCTGAAAACACACCCTCCCCCCGCCAGCGAAATACAGTGCCATGGCCCCGATCCCTCGGTCACGACCTTCCCATTCGTCCCAACGGACATTCGCTATTCTTGTCGCGTGCAGTGCCTGCGTCTTTGCGCCAGTGCCAGATGCATCCGGTGATGAGGTCCCTCGCACCGTCACCGCTGCCGACATGCCCCGGATTCCACACACCGACGCCGACAATGCGTTGAACACCTTTCGACTGGCCGAGGGATTCGGCCTGGAACTCGTCGCGGCAGAACCATTGGTCGGTGACCCCGTGGCCGCCTGCTTTGACGAATTCGGCCGAATGTTTGTCGCGGAGATGCACGGCTACCCATTCTCGCAGGAACCGACAAAGCTGAATCCAAACGGCGGTGGCAAAAAGGACGCGGGTATCATTCGCCTGCTGGAAGATACCGATGGCGACGGGCAAATGGATCACAGCGTTGTCTTTGCCGCAGGAGTCAGCTGGCCCACATCGATCTGCTGTTACAACGGTGGTGTCTTTGTGATCGCTCCGCAGTATCTGTATTTCCTCAAGGACACAGACGGAGACAACAAGGCTGACGTTCGTGAGGTCGTTCTGTCCGGCTTCGGTCGCGACAACGTCCAGGGGGTCACGAACGGACTGCAGTGGGGACTTGACAATCGAATCTACTTCGCGGCCGGCCGAAATCCGCGAACTCTGTTACACCGCGGCCAACCACTACCCGTCCGCGGCGGTGTTGATCTGCGATTTGACCCGAAGACAGAATCCTTCGAAGCGGTCACAGGCGGACTGCAGTTTGGTCATTCGATGGACGACTGGGGCACTCGCTTCGTCTGCAGCAACAGTAACCACATTCAACAGGTCATTTTCCCACAGGGCTATCTGACGCGTAATCCGTATCTCGTCGCGTCCGGTCTGATTCGCAGCATCGCCGCCGACGGTGCCAGCGCGCAGGTATTCAGAATCAGCCCGCCGGAGCCGTGGCGCATCGTTCGCCAGAAATGGCGGGCCGCCGATAAGGGTTACAAACTGATCATCAACAGCGACGGCGGCTGGGAATTCATCCCGCTGGATCCTACGAAGAAAAAAGGGGCGGTGCCCACGGAATACCCTGAGGGGTATTTTACGTCGGCGACCGGCATCACGATCTATCGAGGTAATGCTTATCCAAACAGGTATCACGGCAATGCGTTTGTCGGCGACGTTGGCGGCAACCTTGTGCATCGAAAGGTTCTGCACACCGACAGCGTCGTCTACAAAGCTGAACGCGCGGACGCGGGGCAGGAGTTTCTGGCCTGTTCGGACAACTGGTTTCGGCCCGTCAACTTCGTTAACGCCCCGGACGGCACGCTGTACGTTCTGGATATGTATCGTGAAACCGTGGAACATCCGTATTCGATTCCCGAAGAGATCAAGAAGTTTCTGCATCTGTCCAGCGGTGATGACCGAGGCCGGATTTATCGGTTGGTCAGTCCCGACATGAAACGAATTCGACCGACGAAAATCGGAGCACTGAACGATCAGGATCTGGTCCGGCAATTAGTCTCTGACAACAGCTGGAACCGCGACACGGCTCAACGGCTGCTGTGGGAGCGTCAGAATCCGAACACAATTCCTCTGGTTGAATCATTACTGGCGAAAGCACAAACACCGCAGGGACGAATGCACTGCCTGTGTACCCTGAACGCATTGAACGCATTAACACCGCAGCACATTCGAACGGGGCTGACGGACACACATCCCCGGGTTCGAACTCACGCAGTACGTCTGTCAGAACGATTTCTACGTGAAGCTCCGGACCTGCTGGAGGCGTTGCTTCCGCTGTGCCATGACGACAGCGAACACGTCCGATTTCAGTTGGCGTTTTCTCTGGGCGAGTCATCAGATGCCACTGCGGTTGACGCTCTTGCTCTGTTGGCCAGAGACCCACAAAACGGTCGCGAGGTCAGAACCGCAATGCTGTCGTCAGTTGGCCGCACGGCCGACCAGCTGGCCGCAGCGTTGCTGTCTGATCCTGCTGCGACCTCACAGAATCACGTTCGCAGCATTATTGCCGAACTCGGTCTGATCATCGGGGCCAACCCGGATACAGCTCAGTCCTTGACGCTGTTGACCACAGTCAGCAGTAAGTCGTACTCGCTCGGCACGCAGCAGCTGGTCCTCGCGGCGCTCGGCGAAGGACTCAGTCGCCGAGGAAAATCGATCACCTCGCTGCTGGCTGATGACGCCGCGTCCGTGAGCCTGCGAAATCAGGTGCAACAGCTCTTCAAAAAAGCCGCCGTATCTGCCGCCGACGGCAACCAGACCGAAGCCAATCGTCAGCTTGCCGTTAAACTACTGGCATACGCTGACTTCAAAACAGCGGCACAACACCTGCCGGACTACCTTTCGTCGCGAACGCCTCAGTCACTGCAGCAGGCAGCGGTCAGAGCGTTGGCAGTACATGATTCGGGGCGTGTAGCAAATCTGCTGCTGGCTGGCTGGCGTAGCTACAGCCCGCAGATTCGTCGAAACGTCGCAGACGCACTAATGTCAACGACTCGACGGACACAGGCACTGCTGAACGCAGTGGAAGCAGGTAAGGTCAAACGCGGGGACATCGGACGAGATCACAAACAACAGTTGCTGTCCCATCGCCACAGCGAAATCAAATCCAGAAGCCGCAAGCTGTTTGGTTCTGAGGTCGTCACCAACCGTTCGAAAGTCGTGGCTGACCATCAGCACGTCCTTGCCCTGCAGGGACGCGTCGACAACGGGCAACAAATCTTCAGGAAAATCTGTTCCACCTGTCATAAAGTTGGCGACGTGGGGCATCAGGTCGCGCCGGACCTGGCGTCTGTGAAAAACAAATCCACAGCTGATCTGCTGCTGGCGATTCTGGACCCGAATCGCGAGGCTCAGCCCAACTTCAACACCTACACGGTTGTGACACAACAGGGTCGCTCGTTCACGGGCATCATCGCCGCAGAAACAGCCAACAGCATCACTCTGAAAAGAGCCGAAGCAAAGCAGGACGTTGTTCTGCGCAGTAACATCGAAGAACTGATCGCCAGCGGCGTCTCGCTGATGCCGGAGGGCCTGGAAAAGGATCTGAAACCCCAGGATCTGGCGGATGTGATTGCGTTCGTCAAATCAATCAAGGTGCCAACAGCCAAATGAGCAGCACTGGCGGAGCCGATGTGAACACGAACTACGAAGTGTCACTCTCCCGTCGGGCATTGGTATTTACACAACTTTACCCTCCCGTCTTTACGGGAGGGTCGCGAGGAACGAGCGGGGAGGGTCATTGAAAGTCGAAGTGCGAAGGTTTGGTTGAAGTTAAATGACCCTCTTCGGCCCTGATAGCCCGACTCTCCCGCAAGCGGGAGAGTAAACACATGAACCGAACTGCTTGCAGACGCTTCGATCGTAGTTTCGGGATTTGTGTAAATACCGATTCCCTTCGGGAGAGCGAATCATTGCCCCTGACTTTCACACTCGGACAAAGTAACGATTTCGGTACATCCAGAATGCGATCAGCCACAACACAACAAAGGTGGCTGTCGGAGCCAACATGGCTCCGATACCGTTAGGGTCCAGACAGCCTTCTCCAAAGAACGCCGACAACAAACCCGTGAAATGCGTGCGGACCACTCGCTGCCCCACCCACAACACAATCATCTGTCCCATCAGATACATAGCCAGGGAATTCATGCCGACGACGACCAGCGGAAACGCAAGTTTTCGCAGCGGCAGGATGTCGAACACCAAATAGAACACGGCCAGCATCCATATCACATAGCCACCGCTGAACAGCACCCAGCTGGGCGTCCAGATGCGTTTTACAATGGGACAGACCGTGTGGTGAGCCAGGATCCCCAGGGCAAAGCAGATCGCTCCTGACAGAATCAGCTTCATCAGCTTGTTGGGTGTACTGGCCCCACTCATCAACAACTGTCCGCAAAGAATGCCGAGCAATGTTGTTACAATCGAAGGAATAAAGTTGAGCGTGACATAACCACCCTTGTGGTGAGTGTGCCGTTCCGGATTCGAGAACAGCCACCGTCGCAGTAGACACGGCTCAGTCGCCACAACAATTGTGGCAACTTCTGCCTCTTTTTCGCCAGCATCGTCGGCGTTGGAGGACACCACAGTTTCAGACGATTCACCCGCAGCAGACAATGGTGCATCCGCAGGATTTCGCAGTACATTCAGAAACCACTCATCAAAAAAGTGGCCTGCGTTTCCGTTCTTTGACCAGGCAGCGAATTTCTCTTCGTAGATCTCGCCGTCGTCATGGGAAGCGCTAACGGCCGTGTAGTCGTAGTCGGCGGGCGGAGGATTCCAGACGAAGAATCCCCAGTAGCCCACCAGAATCACCGTCAGTGCCCCCAGCTGAACCGAAGTCGACCGCCCCAGCAGCAGGTAGGCAAACAGATAACCCAGACCGATCTGTGCCAGGACGTTAGTAAAGATCCAGGTGGTGGCATCGGAGTTCTTCGAGGCCAGGAACACGCCCATCAGTATGAGTACGACCGCTCGAAACGTCGCATGCAACAGACGGCGAGTATTCGAACTTCCCATAGCGCCGCGTCGGGCGTACGAAAATGGCATCGCGACACCCACCATAAACATGAACGACGGCTGAATCAGATCCCAGAATGAAACTCCGCCCCAACCCGTAATGCTCTCCCAGGGCGGATGCACAAAGTGAGGTTTCAGTCGCTGAAACGTTTCGTAGTCCCAGATTTTCCAGACCGAACTGTCGGGCTCCAGCTGAGCAAGACGGGCGATGCCAAAACCACTCGCTGCCAGCATCGTCATTATGAAACCGCGATAGGCATCCAGTGACACCAGTCGTTTGGGTGGCGCAGGAACATTTCGTTTCCTGGTGGAAGCCGGCGTGGCAACTGGCGGAGTTGCCGGGGGATTGGCGGATTTCTGCAAACGATAAGTTTCGGCCACGGTGAATGCGATCTGTTGGAAGGTAGGAAGGCAGCGGTGGGAACCAATGTGCAGCAAGGCGAACCAATGCGATTGATTGGTCAGACTATCGTACCGTGAATGTTGTCACGTCACGAACTATTGCTGAGGCGATCGTCAAATGTTGTCCACAGATTACACAGATTTCACAGATTGCGGGAAAGAATCTCAACGCGACGCTCGTCCCGCGTCCGCGCAAAATCTGAGCCATCTGTGTAATCTGTGGACATCAACTCCCCGAACAGCATCACGGACAGAGTTCAATGCACGACGTCTCCAACGCAACCCTTCCCCCGGAATGGGAAAACCTGATTGCGGCAGCACGCAGCGCCCGGTCTCATGCCTATGCGCCGTACTCAGAGTTTGCTGTCGGTGCGGCCGTGCTGACCAGAACGGGTGACATATTCCCTGGCTGCAACGTCGAGAACGCCTCATACGGATTGACGATCTGCGCCGAACGTACAGCAGTCTGTGCGGCGATTGCAGCCGGGCAGCAGATTCTTGTGGCGGTTTGTATTTCGCTGACCGGGACTCCCGTGCCATGCGGCGCGTGTCGACAGTTCCTGTACGAATTCAACCCGTCCATGACGGTGTTGCTGGACAATCCCGACACGCCGCCCGACACCGAACCGGAATGTGTGCTGTTGACGGATCTGCTGCCTCGCGGATTTCGACTGGAACGCTGATTCCACTGAACGCAGGATCATGCAGCGCGGCGGAGAAATTCAGACGTGGCCGGCATGTCGATATCCGATGGGCGAGGTACAGGGAACTTCAGCACCTGCAAACCGTATTCCTGCATCTGCATCTGATTGCTGTAGATCGGATCGTGCCAATCGCCGATTCGTCCGTCGCGCACGGCTTCCACCATCTCTCGCACGCCTTCCGACACGTCGATGCTGGCCTCAAACCCCAGAGTCGAACGAATCTTGGCGAACGATACCCGGTAGCTGCGGGGATCGCTGTCGTCGCATTCCTCTTTGACCGTTGTGCCAGGCACGTGACTGGCAACCATCCGGCTGAGTTCGCTGATGGTGTAGTTCTGGCTTTCGTCCCCGACATTAAAGATCTCGCTGCCCACACGATGCAGGGGAGCCTCCAGACAGACGTGGCAGGCGCGTGCCATGTCTCGGACGTGGATGAAGGGACGAGCGTAATGTCCGTTGAAGACACAGATCTCGCCATCGGTGACCGCCTTCGCGCTGAACAGGTTGGCAACGAGGTCGAAACGAGGTCGATGCGACAGACCATAGGCGGTCCCGAAACGCAGCATCGTCGGCTGAAAACACTCGTCGGCCGTTTCCATCAGTGCCTGTTCGGCATCGATTTTTGTTGTCGCGTACAGTGATACCGGATTCAGAGTTCCATTTTCGCTGATTTCTCCAATGCCATCGGACGCTCCGTAGACACTGCAGGTGGAAGCAAAGACAAAACGAGAAATGCCGTTTGCTCGAGTCAGTTGAGCCATCATTCTGGCGGCCTGATAGTTGACCGCGATGGTCGTGTCCTCGTCAATCGCACACGCGGGATCACCAACGATCGCCGCAAGATGCACGACCGCATCCATGTCTCGCAGCGCTTTGGTCACGTGTTCAATGTTGCGGAAGTCGCCCTTTTGAACCTGCAGACGTTTGTTGGTCAGGAGTTCCTGCAACGGATCCAGTCCGAACAACTGCAGGTCCAGCACGCGCACCCGATAGCCGGAATCCAGCAACTGCCGCACAAGTTCCGATCCGACATAACCGGCTCCACCCACCACCAGAACGGATTCGATATGAGCCACTCCACGCGATTCCGACTTCGGAATCAGATGAAACCACGACGAGATCGAATACCGTGAAACTCGTACCAGAGCGACGCCCGCGAAGAGCATCGACCACGCAGCGATTCCGAGTTCCAATGCCGGCAACGGTCGTCCCAGCACGAGACTTCCAAAACAGAAGTGCAGAAAAAATCCGGCCACACAGGACTTGGCGGTGGCAATTAATCGGTCCGGCAACCGACCACTGGGCACGGGGCGATAGACGCCGGTGAGTGCCAGCAAAGCGATTGCTGTCAGGCAGAACCACGCCGCATTCATGAGGTAGGTTGCGTTCACTCGCTCGGCGACAGCGCCGATGGGGTCCGCTGACGACAACTGATGACTGGTAAACAGTCGACACAGGGCCGCTGCGATCAACGCAAGATTTGCAATCGTGAAGTCAACACTCATTCGAGACGCAACCGCCGTCCATCCGGCCGAACCGAACAGTCGAAAGCGAATTGTGCTGATGAGGGAATCCTGTTTGACGGAGGTTCGCCGTTCCACGGGGAATTCCTTGGAGATGAACTGAGCTTCCCGGGCGCACTGCATGAGATCGTCGATGTGACAATCGCCCGGAAAACCTGATGCTTCAGAATGTATATAGTCAGCAGACCAGGACGAACGTCCGGTTCGCCGAATCATTTTCCGTTCGAAACATAGCCCCGCGGTGAGTGTCGCGGCAGACCAGATCACACATGGAAGCGTTGAATCAGTCCTCCCACGGGTTAGCGCATTGAGTGCGTCGGCGGCATCTGCGCAAGCGACGGCGGTTTTTGCCGATAATGTGATACGCAGTCCGGCAGAATCCGGCGATACTGGATCTGCTCAGCAACGGCACATCTTCAAACTGCGTCAACTGCTTGCACTACGATAGTGATTCAGGGACCAGCGAAACACAACTCGCGCAATCACCATCCCCACCACAGCAGCCAGCAGGGATACAATCGCCCAGTGCTTTTCTTCGAGAGTGTTCACGATGACTCGAGCGGGCACCGTCACCACCAGCAGGATTGGCATAACATAAGAGAAGCCACACTGCAGAATCTCGCCGGCCTCAAAACGCGAGTCACCCTGCCGGTCGTAGATGCTGCGAGGATATCTGGCAAAGACCGTGATGTAAAACCAGAAATCGTACAGCCCCTGATTCCGTCCCAGAAAAATACTGGAACACGCCGTGACGATCATCAGCGAGTAAAAGAACATCACCCCCAGCGCAACGTAAAACAGAAAGACGCTGACCTGAAGAACGCTCAGTGAGAGGTCGGGGATTCTCCACAGTGAACGTGTCAGCAGTCCCAATGCCAGCACCACCTGGCTGAGCATTGCCAGATTAATGCGTTCCAGTGATACCAGAAACTGACTGTCAACAGGTTTGACCAGAACAAAATCCAGACGCCCGGTCCGGATCTGTTCACTCAGGTTGGCGCAATTCGGCATGAAGAACGTTTCCACGATTCCATTGATCAACATGCCCGTTGCCATGAAGGCGAAGTACTGATCTTTTTCCCAACCGTTGATCTCAGGCACCTTCGAGAAAATGATCTCAAACAGGGCAATCTGTGCAAAAAACCAGAACGCTCGCGTGATGATCTGAATCAGGAAGTTCCCCTGAAACATCATCTCGCGAATCAAAGCGTTGCGGAAGAAGGTGGAAAAAACGCGGATGTGATACATCTGTCGATTGCTTATGACGCTCGTGCATGGTCAACACAGAATACGGGGATGACGCATGTAACGTTGCCGGTATCCTATCATGACCACACACACCATGTCAGTCATGCATCAGTGACCGACGACGCAGGCGGCCGTAACAAAATGTGGTGAAACCGGATGGGTACCCGGTGGTTGCTGCGAGGCACGAGCAAAACCCCGGGGCTTACTTCGCAGGCTCAGTCCAGCCACCGGCCACGCGGACCGCAGTTGGCAGTCATGCGCACCGAACAGATACCGAATCACTGCGACGTGGAGCGACTGCCGTTGGGGGATCCGGCAATAGGCGTCCCATTGGGTAATGGACGCGCTGCGACTCGAAGATTGAGACCGTGTGCGAATTCACGGATCCTGCCGAAGTGTTTGAAGTCGTTGGGATACAGCCACACCGTAATCACAGTGTCCGGGTCAGTCGACTCCATAATCTGACGCATGCGGGAACCAACTCGCAGAGCCGCATCAACCGGTTCTGCTTCCAGTGTTTCCGTTGGCAGAATCGACCACCGAGAAACACTCACGCGGTAGGCGCCCTGCCCGTACTGCAGCGCCTGCAGAGGTGAAACATTTTGTCGTTCCACGGTGTACCGCATGTGGAAGCCGCCGATCGGTCCAATCACGCCCTCGTAGCGATGAAATCTCATAACCACACTGCGGCGTGCGGAGACCTGCGCCTTCAATCGATCCAGCAGAGACTCGAGAGGAATGTGGGCAATGCGACCACCGCTGAGGCGAAAATGGACTTCCCCTTCCGTGACCGAGTTTCCGACCGGTGACAATCGATGATGCAGACGATCCGCGACTGGCTGCTGCTCTTCCACGGCTTCGAGGACTTCACTTAATCGCTGAGTTTCCTGACCGATTTGTTTCAGAGCACTTGTGATATACGTCTGACGATTGTTCAGGGACGACAATGTGGATGCGAACGCTGTGGCTTTGACTTCGGTAGCTCCGACGGACTTATTGAGTTCTGCAATGGAAGCGGTCAGCAACGCCTTCTGCTGCCTGATACCAGTACGTCTGGCCTGCTGAAGCTGTTCGATGTCGTGTTGCTGCTTCAATACCGCAAGCAATTGCTGCAGTTCTGCTTCTGAGGTGACGGTGTTCGCGGTGGCTGTCGTCAGATCCAGTGACAGGTGTTCGATTTGCCTGTCAAATTCAACTGTGTCCGGGATTGATGGATCGGGTGGGTTCAGGATTGCCGCCACGTGATTGACGTCGTCAGCAGCATCCAACAATTCGAGAAACGGATCGGCAGTCGCTTCACGGTTTTTGATTTCTTCGACAATGGCAAAGTCGGGGGTCGCCGAATTCAAAACCGACGCGTCCGGATCATCGGCTACGAAAGAGACCACATCAGACGCAGCAGGTGAGGCTGACTCAGCGTCGATCGCAGCTGCAACGTCGACTGATTCAACCGCAGCCGCTATTGCTGGCTGTCGGGCCACACGCAGGCCGACCACGACGATGAGAATGATCAGAATGCCGACGATATTGGCGATAATGTCCAGAAACGAATCAGAACCGAATTCCTGATCGCCACTGCTTCTGCGACGACTCATATGGCAAGCCTCCGATCACGACGAGGGAGCCGCAGAATTCCCGACGGTGGAATGGGGTCGGCTGGCTCAACTCTGTCATCCACTTCAGGCTCCGACCGGGGATCGTTTTCCGGGACATCAAGTTGTCCTTCAAACAACACTCGCCCCGGGGAATGCAACCGGTCGACAGTCACCGCACTACACGGAATACCAGCCTGTTTCAATTGTCGTGCCAGTTGCAACTGCGTCAAAGTGGCCCCCGGGCTGACGACAAAGCGGACCATGGGCAGCGAATATCCGTCGTTGATGCTCGGTGCGAACTTCATCTCGTGCGACAGCCCCTGCAGTGTTGCTGCCATGATTTGATTGACGTCCCATCCTGCAGTGTTAATGGTTGCTGCAGCACCGACCGTCAAGGCTGACGCATCGACAAATACGGTGACGGGCACTCGACTGATCAGTCCCGCAGATGCCTTCGCCCTGCTGCCGTTTAACATGGCCCGCAGGAAGGGATCAGGTTGGGCCCGGTAATCGAAGGTCTGCTGCGGTGTTCCGAAGGCCCCCATTTCGGCCATGGGGTTTCCCGGACGCCCCGGCACCTGCGAACGACTGGCGGCCGTGTTGCCAGCAACAGCACCGAAATTCATATTGGCAATGTCTGACAAAGCAGAATCCTCAGCCGGTCCGGCTGTGCGGGTTGCCGACTCGGAGTGTGCGTACTCGGATGTCGGCCAGCCGGACAGGACTGAAGGATCAATCGCATTGAATCGTTGTGGGGCGTTGCGGGCTAGACTGCCTTTCGGCGGTGCAATGGAGGCGCCATCACTAATTCCGCGGTCCTCTGAAAGAAGGCGCCGTTTCGACAGCGACTGTTGCACGTCGAATCCGCCAGGTTCGCCCAATTCGAATTCCGCAGTCTGTGACGCATTGCCATCCCCGCCATCAACAGTCGCTCGCGGCACAATCGAAACTTCAAGGTTGTCATGGTCTCCTGCGCGGGGCAGGTGTGGCTGCGCTTCCATTGGATCACTGTTGTTAGCGTCGAATTCTGATGCCCGTCCGCCAGTTGCTCTGCCAGCATTCGCAACGGCATCGTAATTGCCAGGTACTCCGTTCGGATCAGCGCGTTCTTTCGAAGGTATTGCAGGCTGCCGCAGCCGTGAAGGAGGTGCTTCGCCGCCGGCATAGAACCGACCGTCGACTGCGTCATTGAGTTCATCACCGAACAGAACTCGACCATCCGGCAGGACTCGCACCTGTCGTGACTTCGAAGTGGTCCGTGGATCACGTCGTATTGGAATTCTACTGCTCAGGCCGCCGTACAGATTCTGTCGACGTGTCAAAGCCGACAACACCGCGTCGCGTACAGCGTTCCGTTCCTCGATATCCGGCTGGCCTGCCGAAATCTGCTTATTCTGCTCCAGCAGCTCGTAGCCAAAGTGAATGCCCGCCTGCGTCAGAAATCGTTGGGCGGCATAGTATGGAAGGCTGCCGTCCGGTCGTACCAGCAGCAGGACATAGGGTTTCACGGACAGAGAACCGCCATGCCGCCATTCGTGCACGCCCAGAACTCCTGATATCAGCGGGTTGTCGTTGCTGGGAAAGCCCTGCATATCCGCCGTGGTTATCGTTATTCCGGCTGGCTGAAATTCGAAACCGTTTTCCGTCACGTCGATTAAGATGGGGGAGCGTCGAGTTCCGGTACTGTTTGTGAATTCAACAATGGTCTGGTCAGTGCCCAGAGCCGGTGTCTGCTGTTCTGCCTGTTTGGCAATTTGCCGCAGGCTGATCAAAGCGGACTCGCGCGACGACAGAATACCCTCTGCCTGTTCGGTTTTTTCCGAACTCGTTTCGAGTGCCGATTGAAGTTGAGCAAGGTCCCCGTTCCTGCGATCCAGTTCCTGTGCAAGCTTCGTCTGCTGCGACCGCAATGCGGTAAGTTCGCTCATTCCCGTCTGATCGTCGTCCTGCTCAGGCGAGTAGGTTTTCAGTTCATTTTTGGCAGTATCCACCTGATGTTGCAGCGACCGGTGACGCTCCGATTCCTGTGCCAGCAACTCCTGAAGATCTTCGATCTTTGTTTGCCGGACCGCGACGGCGGAATGATCGGAATTCACGCCGGGAATCTTCGGGCTGGTGACGACGGCCTCCGGAGTAACTAGAGATCCGTCTTCCTCGGACAGTGATTCAGCAGCAAGCGGAGTCAGGCCTTTTGCTTCCGGATCATCGACGGAATCGGACGTTGACAGCCCGGCAGACTCGATCTGCGGTGACGGGCGTTCATCGACCTGAACAAACTGAGCGTGCCGTTGATCGTTACGAATTCGCCTGGTGGTTGCGAGCAGCAACAGGATCAACGCTCCCATCGTGCAGACGAGGACTGCAAGAAAGGGAAACAGCGATATCGCGTTTTGATGTCGTCGCCGAGCCATGTTTGTTAAGTACGAGTGCTTCTTCCGGGCTTAATTTTTTTTGGGGGGGGAGGGTAGCCGAAGTCGCCAGACTTTGGACGACGTAGAGAAAAACCTCCAAACACTGGCGATTTCGGCTACGGAACAACCCCGATGCTTAGACTGGACCGTGCACTAGGCCGCTTTCCGTTGAGACGTTTTGGCCGTCAGAACATGCACGGCCGCGGTCAGACTGCTGGCTGTTTGTTCCATCGTGTCCACAAGGTTGATGGCCTGCAGATTCTCGTTGAGCTGTTGCTGCAGCCGAACCAGCCGTTCTTCGGATTCGCCCATTCGCAGCATTGTGGCTCCCAGTTCATGAATGGCCTCGGTCTGTCCAACGGCTGATTGCGAACTCACGCAGATCGCGTCCTGCCAGCTGGACATGCGCGTCTCGAACGAATCCAGCAGCTGCTCCGTCCGATCAACAAGCGACTGACTGCTGTCCTGCAGAGCCGCAGCGTAAGCGTCCCGCGTGTCGGCCGCATCGTTTCGGTGCAACTTCAAGGTCTCGTCAAGGTCTGCATCGAGGGCATGGCGGAGTCCGTCGGCGTGATGATCCAGTAGTCCGGCCCACGTGTGTCGGAATGCCGCCAGCTGTTCGGCCCAGACTTCGGACTGCTGCCTGACGAGTGTCTTCAGAAGTTCTTCGTCGGAATTTTCCGCGTTTTCGACAGCGGACCTGCCGTTGCTGAAATGGGGCAGAAATGCTTCGATGCCGAAACGTTCCACATCATTCAGAACGTTCTGCTCACACTGTTCAACCGCAAACGAAGCGAACACCAGGACAATGGACATTCCCAGTGCCAGAGCCGTCGTGTCGAAAGCGACAGCCAGCCCGCCAGTGACTTCGTTCAGCGATGAATCCAGCTGTTCGGGTGTCACGTTTGCGATGGCCATTGTGATTCCGATCACGGTCCCCAGAAATCCAAGAATCGGGATGGCCCATGTAATCGTGCGAATGGTGGCAAAGGACTGATGCAGGCGCTCACTGGCCAGTTCAGCAAGGTACCGCAGATGTTCTTCCAGACCATCGGCATGCGAACTTTTCAGATAGTTCAGCGACTCCCGAATCCGTGAGAATAGATGTGTGGAGTGCAGCGTTGTCGCCTGATCTGCACACCATTGGGTGAGGACGGCTTGCCCCGTGGACTGTGAATCACTTCCAGCCGGGAACGAACGCGGCAGTGATTGAGCTGCCGTCAGAATGCTGCGTTCGCGGCGCAGACCAATCTGCTTTTGCAGCAGAATCGTCAGCCCCGTGAAGAACATGGCCGTGCTGATGTACTCAAGCGGGTGGCTGCAGAAATACCGAGTCACGAACTCGGAGATGCCTGGCACGTGCGGGGCGACGGCGTAAAACAGCACCGTAGCAATCGTCGCCAGAAATGCGGTTCGAAGACTGCCAGAAGCCGTGTTTCGCTTTTCGGTCACCGATTTGCCCCGCATCATAATGGCAGGGGCAGTATGTCGATCAAGCGACAGTGCATCGAAATGGTCAGACCTCAGACACAGGTCTCTGCATAACGAAACGCAAGACACGTCGAGCCCCCCGGACGACGTGACACCGTGAATGATCGTCACAATCGATACAGCTTATTGAGATGGATCACCGGAAATCGCTGGAAACACCAGGGCAGCAGCCACATCGCCCCGGTGCCAGTTTGATGCCACAAACGACTGCGGCATAAATCGCCGGTGGACGAGGAATCGAGAGGCACAGCCGAAGACGGCGACGGTCGAGTTGCAACACGAGTCGCACGCCGTGTTGGGCACGCAAACAGTTTCCCTTCTGCCCCGGCGCCGCCAACAGGCGACACAACTCAGTACGCCAAACGGTGGTCAATCGACCGGTTTCAACAGCTCCCGCAGGCCGGTCGAAAAGTGCAGACGTCGATTGTCCACAACATCGATGTGCGTCACTTTCCAGTTTCCGCCGACGGACTCGACACGGAAATCGGCTTCAAACTGATTTGTACGCTCATGGATGTGTCCCCAGTGTTCCACCGTGCCGGCAACGTTCCAGCGACATCGATATGCAAACCCCTCAGGCTGCTGCTCAGAACGTGACGGGCCGGAAAGATCGCTGCGATGGCCGTCCAGAATATCCACCTGTCGCACTCGCGCCACCGCACCGCCCTGCTCCTCCATCTTCAATCCCTCGATGATTGTCAGGTAAGTGTCCTGCAGCATGTCGCCGCCGGCGCTTAAGGCCAGCGCGTCGTAGATGTCGCTTTCCGTGCGAAATCGAAACGCCGTGTAGATATTTGCATGCAGAGTTGCGAAGACGGCAGCTGCGGCATCGTCGGTGATGGACGGTCGCGAACCGGTGGGCACGGTCAACTTTCCAACGTCGGTGTCCCGGAAGGCCCATGAACATCCCAGCAAAATCACGATGGCCATGGCCGTTCGTCGGTTCAAGCCGGCTGTCACAGCTCGATGTGCCACCACGACGATTGTAAGCAGCCACAGGCCCACAGAAATCGCCGAAATCTCGAACGCCGGTCGCCGTGCAGGTTTCGCAGGAATCAGCTGCACGTGTGGCAGAGTTTTCCGTACGCCCGAATTCCATTCAACAGTGTCGTTTCCTCCAACTCTGGTCAACGTTTTTCGAAAACCGCCGGCACCGTCAAACACCACGACCTTGACAGACCACAACATCTTCGAGAAACGATCCCACTGCAACCGCACGTGAGCGGCTGACTCTTTCAGAGGATACGACAGGATGATGCCCACACGAGCACTGGACAACGACACTTGTTGTGGTGCTGCACGCCGGGCCAGATCCCTGAAGTCCAGACCATAGAAGTCACAACGACTCACGACCGGCTCTGATTCCCGACCGTCGATCAGGACGGGGTTACCGGTACGAAAATGATCGGCAATCAGCGGTGCAGCCGCCTGTTGCTCTACGAGACTGAAGAACTCATCGCCATCATGCGGCAACCCGATAATCTGCTGCAGAGTCAGCAACGGTATCAGAATCTCGTGGCGTACCTCAAAGTCTTCGACGTAAAGAAACGAATACACGGAGCTATAACTGGTGAGGCCCAGAGTCTTCTGCTGTTCCTGTGCCAGCCACACTGTTCGTTCCAGGTCGGACGAATTCTCAGAAAGAGCCGCTCGGTCCCACGTAAACCGCAACGTGACGGGAACGCCGGTAACGAGTGCTTTGTCATGCAGCACGTCACCGCCCTGCTGTTTGACCGTCAACTGCATTTCTGCGGGCAGAACTCCATCGTCACCGGAAAAACGCTGACTGAATGTCAGAAACCCGGGCGGTGTTTCCAGGGAATAGCGAAGCTCGAACGTCAATTTGTGCGACATCAATTCGGCCAGCGCTACTCCACGTTCCGGAATATCAAAATTCACGTCGACTGGCTGCCCGACCTGTAGTCGGTGGCCGTCAACGTTCTGGATGACAAAGCGGTCGGCAACGAACGCCCGATGAAGTTCGATTCCCTGTTGAATGGTGTCCGCATCCAAATAGTCCGCCACGTCGGGCTGCAGATCGTGAAACAGAAACAGGTCTTCCAGAAAGACCTCGACGGTGACGCGAACTTCGTCGCCAGCAACGTACACCAGCGAACGAGACACGGACACGGGATGCGCGGAAGCGGCGACCGACAGGAAAATGGCAGTCGTTAACACACAGCACATTCTCAGTAACTGACGAGTGCAGTAACGGTTCGTGGTGTGGGACCGGTGGGTGGCCGGGGCTGGACTGAGCCTGCGAAGGAAGCCCCGGGGTTTCACTCGTACCTCGCTCCAACCCCGGCCACCCTCTCCAACGTTACAACCATTCGATAACTGCTTCCGTAGCTGACGAATGAGTGATCTGCACTTCGATGTTCGACCAATGATGTCCCGCATGAAACCATTTATACACAGAAGAACGGGGCGGCTAAACCGCTGACGACATTCTGGCCCCTAAACCAGAGTCTTTGACGCTGCGAGTTCCCGTTTTCCGGTGGTCATTGAGACGGCAATGAATGATGTAAACACGAACTACGAAATGTCAGTGCCCTTCGGAGCATCGATATCTACACAAGTCATTTCACCCTCCTTCCGGGAGGGTGAGATCTGTCGGCGCGATACTCAGCGTCAAACGGCAGTGCGCTTACGGAACGGATTGCGGATTGAGGCCGTCAAACGTGTCAGTCCGGCCTGCGCGTCCATGACCAGACTGAAACCAGCCGGAACCAGGATCAGGGTAAAGGCGGTGGACACAATCAGTCCGCCCAGCACGACGCTGCCGAGGCCTCGGTAGAGTTCGCTGCCAGCTCCGGCAACCCAGACCAGATGACCTTCCACAAGCGACGGAACAGGAACGACCAGAGGCAGCATCCCCAGAACCGTTGTCAGGGTACTCATGAAGATGGGACGGATTCTGGTGCGGACACTTTCGCAGACAGCGTCATTCGCATTCATTCCTGCATTGCGAATCAGGTTCAGGGTCTGATGCACAATCAGAATCGCGTTGTTTACCACCGTACCAATCAGAATGACGAAGCCCAGCATCGTGAGCATGTCCAGCGTTTGAAACGAAAACCAATTCAGAACGGTCAGCCCAATCAACCCACCCACAAGAGCCAGCGCAACGCTGGTCATAATCACGAGGGGATAGAGAAACGATTCGAACAGGGCCGACATCAGCAGGTAAGTCAGCACAACCGCCAGGACGAGATTCCATTTCAGTTCGTACCACGTGTCGGCCAGTTTGTCGGCAGTGCCCGCCAGTCGAACCTGGTACAGTCCCGACTGAAAATTGGGCGACTGCATCAGCGGCCCGCGGATTTTTTCTTCCACTGTACGCAGTGCTGCTTCCAGAGCGATGCCGCTGGCAGGCTTTAGCTGAATGGTGATGGCACGCAGACGTTCGATGTGATTCACCTGTTCAGGGCCGTGGCTGAGCACCACATCAGCGACCGTGGACAGTAACACGTTACCGCCGCTGGGTGTACTGATGGGCAGATTCTTCAGATCCTGACTTCGATCCGCGTAGGCATCGTCTCCGTAAATCACCAGGTCAATACGACGGCCTTCATGCCAGTAGTCTCCGGCGAAAGCTCCGTCGACAAGTGCATTGACGGCATAGCCGATGGACGAAGAAGAGATGCCCAGTTCGGACGCTTTCTCAAGACGGGGGACAACGTGCAGCTCGGGACTGGACAGATCCAGGCCGGGAATCGGACGCAGCTGGTTTCCGGCCGTCATCGGAAATTCCTGCATACACAGGCCGAACGCCTTTTGAGCCTCCATGACCAGAACTTCAAGGTCAGGGCCGGTGATTTCAATGTCAATTGTGCGGCCGCCGCTCAGAGCGCTGTCGAACAGGCTGGCCTGGCTGACAATTGGTATGACGCCGGGTTGAGAAGCGGCGGCCTTTGACAGAATCGGAATCAGTTCGGCCGACCGCAATTCGTCTTTCGAACGAGCTCCCATGAACAGGCTGCGGCCACTTGCCACAAAGAAGAAGCTTTCGATTTGCGGGGCGTCGTCGCCAGCCTGACCGAGCCAGTATGGGGCCAGCTGCTGTTCGATATTCTCGCCCAGGCTGATCATCTGATTGACACTGTAGCCTGGCGGAGGCAACAGAATGGCGATGATCAAATTGCGGTTGCCATCGGGCAGGTATTCGGTATCCGGCATCAGTTTCTGACTGAGCACCAGTGAACCGGCCACAAACGCAAACACAATCGCCAGCCGGATGGCCGCGCTGCCACGCATTGACAGCAGCCGCTTCATCCCATCCGCAAAGCCATCGTTCAGCCAGCTTCCAAAACGCACCAGACCAAACAGGCCGCGGATACCAAAGTCAGGTTTCATGCCCGCCTGCGCAGGCAGGGACGGTGCATCGTCTAAGACAGACAGATCGGCTGCAGGGCCTTCATCGTCCGAACGCCTGCGACTCAGCAGTCGGGCGGCAGCGGTGGGA
>JBDONA010000996.1:0-29801 GCA_039831575.1 Fuerstiella sp.
GCGAGTCGGACGATGGCACGGTCCTTCACTCGCAATCTGATCGTTTACTCAGTCGGGCGGGACACGAACATGCACGATATGAAAACGATCGAGGCCATCCTCGATAAGACGGCGAAAGACGGTCATCGCGCGCAGGATATCCTCGCAGAGTTGATCGATACCTATTTCGAAGACTAGAGGATACGGTTTGAGAAATTCATTTCATAAAGCAGTGACAGCAGCCGTCTGGTACGTCGGAGTTGGTCTGTTCGGTTTGCCCGTGGCAAGCCACGCACAAGAAACACCTCGTGCGCGGGTGCGGTCATTCGTTGAGACCCACTGTGTCGATTGTCACAACGACTCAGAGAGCAATGGCAATTTCAGTGTTGACGCACTCAGCTTGGGATTCGAAGACGAAGTCGTTCGCCAGCAGTGGACTCGGATTTTCGATCTGGCGACCTCCGGTGAGATGCCGCCGGACCCCGATTACAAGCCAGACAGGTCCGAGTTGCCTCGGCCAGCCAATCATTCGGGTCAAAACCTGCCGGTCCTGGTCTCCGGCGCCGGTTTCGAACGCAACCACGGCAAACACATCGCCTACGACCGGCAACGGAATGAGCCACTTTGCAATCTCTTCCTGAGCATGCTCCAAGAACTGGAGATTGACGAACGACGATTCGGCACGAGCAACGGTCCGTTAAAGGGGCTTGCGTGAGTGAACGATGCCATACCGATTCTTGTGGCTATGCTCCACACAATCAACTCAGACGAAAATAGAGGAAATGGACATGCATCATTCAACAACGCGATCAATGAGAACACGTCAACAGACTAGACGTGACGTACTTCGCGGCGCGGGTGTGTGTATCGCGCTGCCCATGTTGGACTTGATGATGCCACGAGGCGCGAAGGCGGCCGCAAGGGGTGACGCGCCAAAGCGGCTGGTCGCGATCAACGTTCCTTTTGGAATGCACCAAGCGTCCTTTCATCCATCGGATTCAGGCCGGGATTACACACTTCCCCGGACTCTCCAGCCCCTGCAACCGGTTCGAGATCACTTCACGGTTTTCTCCCACCTTGACCATGGAGTACGAGGTGGTCACACAGCGGCGCACACGTTTCTTTCCGGAGTAAAATACGTCGATCGCGCTCGCCATCGTGATGGAAATATCACACTCGATCAGCGCGCGGCGGAACACGGACCGAGTGAAGTGTCTCACCGGATTCGCTCCATTCGATTCCGTGCTCGGTCGGAGCTACCGCGACAAGTGCATGATGACCGTGGATGAGTTTGCATCACGCACCCCAGAAGGGCAGTTGACGCTGTTCAAGTGAATCAATGGGCCACTATCAAACATACGACGAGTACCTCAAAACGGAACCGTTCAAGGCAGCAAGACTTGCGGCCATGCGACGTACCAATTTTACATGCAGTCGGTGTCCGAATAAGGCAACGGAAGTGCATCATTTGAATGGATACCCGCCGTGGGATTCATGGGACTTACCATCAGCATTGGAACCACTCTGCCATGAATGCCATTGCAAAGAGCACAAGAAGTCAAACTGAATTGTTTGAATCACTGGACCTTCCTGCGCTGGCAGTCGTTGCCAACGACGCGGCAGATGAGGTTGAGCAGCACGCGAAATCCGCAGTACAGAAGGCGATCATCGCTGGTCGTGCCTTGCAGGCGGCAAAAAATCAGTGTGCACACGGTGAATGGCTTCCGTGGCTGAAAGAGAATTGGCAACAGTCTCAGCAGTTGGCCAGTCAATATGTCCACGTGGCAAATTACCAGCACGCTGGTAGTTTGGAATCAGCCACATCAGTCCGTGAAGCGCTGCGGATGATCGCCGATGAGAAAGCCGCTGATGAATCGGAGAACGGGCCGCAAATATTCAACGACGTTGAAGCCATCGCCGACGAAGACGGCTTCACATGCACATCATGCAACGAACAGTTCGACACGCCAGTGTGGCATTGCGATCAGTGTGACGAGCATTGGTTGATGAATATAAAAGGTTGCCCGATATGTACGGCAGGCCCTGCCGACACTAAGGATGAAGCAGAGCCTGACGAGATTCCTGAGGAGGCGTTTGAACTTCAAGTTGTCGACGCGAATAAGAGCGACCTGAAGCAGTGGTACACGATTGACGAATGGAAGGCTCTGCCGCGTTCCACTCGTAATACGGCATTCGAAACAAACACGCGAAAGACGTTCAACCGACAGGACACGACATCAATTGAGTGGGCACAGTGGTCATGGAATCCATTGACTGGCTGCGAGCATGACTGTCCGTATTGTTACGCGCGCGATCTCGCGAATCGATTCTATGAACAGAAGTTCACGCCAACGATTTACCCTGAGCGATTCTTCGCACCCGGCAACACGAAGGTGCCGGTGCATGCTGAATCAGACGTTGCATATCGAAATGTCTTCACCGGCAGTATGGCGGACATCTTCGGTCGATGGGTGCCAAAGGAATGGATTACCCAGGTACTCGACACTGCAGCCGGAAGCCCGCAATGGAATTTCCTGTTCCTCACGAAGTTTCCTCAGCGAGTGCATGAGTTCAGCGTCTCTAAGAACTGCTGGATGGGCACGACAGTTGATTGTCAGGACAGAGTCGCCAACGCGGAAAAGGCGTTCGCCAAGATGGGCGGCGGTACTAAGTGGCTATCCATCGAACCGATGTTGACGCCACTGAAGTTCAAGAAGTTGAGCGTGTTCGATTGGGTGGTGATCGGCGGCGCGTCGTCCTCTTCAAAGACGCCAAAGTGGGTGCCGCCACTTGACTGGCTCATGAGTCTCCACCAGCAGGCACGCGATGCAGGCTGCCGAATCTATTACAAAGACAACGTTGACCTGCCAGAGTCATTGAGGCTGCAAGAGTTCCCGTGGGGCGACGTTGAGCAACGAGAGTTACCGGACCAGCTGAAGTATCTGAAAATCAAATAGGAGTCGACCCTATGACATTCAATCAGCACATCAACGCGGCAGCACGGAGGGTTGAAGACGCAAACATGCCTTCGAACCCTGGAGTTGGCCTTGATGTCATCGTAGCGAAAATGGATGAGGGTCTGCGTAATGCGAACACTGACGCGCTGTTCGACGCATACGTAATGTTGCGAGTCGCACATGCAGCAAGGAATAGTTGACTCGAACGTCATCGCATAAAAAGAGCCGCTTCTGAATATCTTGCCAGACCTCAGAAGCGGCGTGTATCCGTGCAAGCATGCTTGGACACGACCGATAATGTCGTGATGGTGAATAATTGTCAAGTGAAATCACAGAAGCACTGGAGTTGCTGCGTCGAATTGCAGCAGCTGTTGAGAAAATGGCGGACGTTAAGCCCACCACAAGACGGATGACAAAGGACGACGAACGTGCAGCCCTCGCTGTCGTGGCAGTGGCGAAGGGTGCCAATAGTTTTGCTGCAATATCCAGAGAGCTTGATGTGTCGGAGACCACTGTCCGACGGAACCCGGGTATCCGCAGAGCCTTGCAGTCAGCCACTAGAGACCGCAGGGCCGACGATGATGATGAAGCAGAGGATTTTAGATGGCATCGGTAGATAAAGATGGTCACGGCTGGCGAGTTAGATTCATGGATCAGTACGGGAAGCGTCGCACCATCAGGACAGGAAAGATGTCCCGACGAAACGCTGAACAGATCGCCATGTACATCGACCGGATTGTCACATCAGGGGTAAGTGGTGAGCCTGTAACGCCATCTACAACGGCATGGATTGCTGATCTGAGTCAGCCTTTGCGTCAAAAACTGGAGAAGGCCGGACTGGTTCAGAGACATAGCGTGAAGTCGTTGGGGGAGTTCCTTACGGACCACATCACACGCGGAAAGACTACCAAAAACACCAACGCTGCTGTTGGCACCATTGATAAATGGCGGGCTGCCCAGACGCATCTTGAGACGTTCTTCGGGCCTACCAATAACTTGAGCGATATCACAGAGGATAGCGCTGCGATGTTTCGGTCATGGCTGGAAGACAAGCCACACTTCAGAACCGGGGAGCCAATATCGGAAAACACCGTTCGTGCCGTTATTGCATGCGCCAAGATGTTTTTTGGGACTGCCGTCCGTCGTGGCCTCATTCCGTCAAATCCGTTTGCTGGGCAGTCAGCGGCGACGCTCCAGAACCGAGACCGGGATTTCTATGTCTCCCGTGAAGTCGCGGTAAAGATTATTGACGCCTGCCCGAACGTTCAGTGGAGGCTTATGGTTGCCCTGTGGCGGTTCGCAGGTCTACGGAAGATGGAAATCTACCCTCTCAATTGGGATGGCGTTCTGTGGGATTCCGGGCGATTCCTCGTGACCGCCCCTAAGACGGCGCATTACGATGGATACGAAGAGCGTTTCGTGCCGTTTGGCGACATCGAGGAATGGTTGGACGCCTCGTTTGAAATTGGCGCGGCTGGCCCACTCATCACCGAGTACCAGCAGAACTCTAATTTAGACAAGCCGCTGAAAAAGATCATGAAACGGGCGGGAATTCTTCCGTGGCCAAAGCTGTTTCAGAATCTGCGTGCGAGTTGTGAGACTGACTGGCTGGACGCTGGGTTCGCATCACATGTTGTCGCGAAGTGGATGGGCCACAGCGAAGTGATTCAAAGAAAGCACTACGCTCAGGTGGACGATCATCACTTCGACCAGTTCAACAAGCAGGCGAAGAATCGTCGATCAGAGAAACCGGACCAAAATCCGGACCAGACGTTGCAGGACATGGGCAGACATGGCAGGACGCCAAATTGACGATATCAATGTTTTTCCTGCCATGTCTCGTCGTGTCTGGCGGTGTCTAACCCCCAGATTTACCCCGCAGGGACTTGAACCCCAACTTACAGAACCAGAATCTGTCGTGCTACCGATTACACCACGGGGTAGTGTGGTGACTTCTGTCTTTGAAGTGCGGCAATCTATCAATGCCTCCAAACGATGTAAAGAATGAAAGCCGGCGTGTTTTGCCGCATTTTTGACACCAGGAGCCAACGCAGGTTCTTTACGAGTGTCAACTTTCCCCGCCTTTTTCTCGTGCATTTTTGAGGTGTCCCGATCGTTCCAGTGAATTTCTGTCGGCTACACTTTCAATTTCTGTCCCAATCCCGTCTTATTCGGGAATGTAATACGTCTTCGACCTTCTTCTGATTGTGTTGGATCGAGCAATATTATGACCGAAAACACAGAGTCCAGCGATGACAGTGGCAAAAACGCTGCGCAGTACGCGCTGACCGAAGATGGCGTTCTGAAGGTCTACAGTGTCGGGAAAACCACCGTCCTTGGCTTTGGTGGACTGGAAGTTCCTTCGGAATTCAACGCTGCCCATTACCGAGCTGCCATTACAGACCTGCTGGTGGCCAACAACTGTCAGACGGTGGCATTTGACCTGACCGGGGTCAAGTTCGTTCCCAGTGGGATGCTGGGACTGTGGATTTCCCTGCGACAAATGGAATCGGGGCCCGTGGTTCAGGTCTTCAATCCGTGTGATGACGTGCAGGAAGTGCTGCAGGTCACGAAGCTGAACACGATGATCGAAGTCCGCGAAGTGGATGTTTAGCGTGGCCGTGGATTCACCCGGGGCCAAAGCCGTCTATCGATCCTGGTGAACCGTTCTAATGTGACACCGCCACTTTCTTCTTCATTTTGACCCGAAGTGCAAGCGAGAAAGCAGGCCAGACCGAGCGAAGCGCTGTTCGGGCATCGTCAGCCCACTTCTCTGATCCTCGCGTTGCCGAAGCGGTGTCGCTGCGCTCCTGGATCCGCCTGCTTTATTGACCAGATGCAGGAAACGGCGCTGTCCAATTAATGCGCTGCCAGAGACACGCGACGGATTTCGTGGTCGTTACGAATGATCACGTGTTTGTTGGCGTATGCCGGCATCACCCAATTCACCAGTGCATCGCCAAAACGGCGAGGACCATAGCCGCAGGGAGTATCCGGTTCGATCAGTTTCGTGCGGTCGATCAGTTGCGGACCGTTGGGCGAAAACCGCATGATCATCAATTCGCCAAGGTCATTGTTGACGAAGTAGCGGTTGCCGTTTTTGACCCAGAACATGGATCCCCAGCGTCCCTGCCGAGTCAGCTCTGTATTCTCCCAGATGCGTTCTCCGTCACTCAGCTGCAGGCCTCGTAATTCACCATAACTGCAGGTTCCGTAAAAGTGGTCGCCCTGCACGATGGGTGTCGTGATGACGGCGTGCAGGCTTTTTGTCTGATTCGGACGTTCACCGCTACCACCGTTCTTCCACAGCATTCTTGCTGAATTCCTACCCGCCTGGACCAGCATCGACCCGTCATAAAACCCGCTGACCAGCAGACGATCGTTGGGCAACAACACCGGACGTGCGATCGCCATATTATTTTTTGCCGTGAAGGGAATCTCCCACAGGATTGTGCCGTCATCAGGGTTCAGCGCCGAAAGTTGTTCCTTGTGCCACTGAATCAACTGCGGTGTGCCGGCAATTTCAAAGATTTCGGGCGCGCAGTACGGCATATCGTAACGGGCGGGAAGTGCCTTCCATTTTGATTCCCCCGTTTTCCGGTCCAGAGCTCGCAGCAGTCCGTCGGCCCCGCCACATGGAAAAATGACCGTGTCTTTCCAGACGATCGGTGATGCCGAGACGGCAAAAATGGGGACCAGGGCGTCGAATGCTTCCAGAGCGTCATGTTCCCAGATGACTTTTCCTGTAGCGGTGTCGGTACAGTGAATGCGTCCGGTTGCACCCAGAGTGTAGACTCGGTCGCCATCAACCAGCGGTGTGGCTCTGGGCCCGGTGGCGTAGGACTGCAGCTGTCGACGGTAGTGAGTTGGCCATTCGTGTTGCCAGATGATGTCGCCCGTTTTTTCATCCAGGCACAGCAGACGCTCCAGCGCTTCCAGAGTTTTCGTTTCCGGTTGTGGTCGGTAGTCCATCACGTAGACGCGTCCGTTGGCAACGGCCGGACCTGAGTAACCGGAACCAATTTTGACGGTCCACGTCGGTTGCAGACCACCTTCGGGAAAGCGGTCAAGGATACCGGACTCGTTCCAGTTGCAGAGTCGATCATTGCCGGACCATTGAGTCCAGTCTGCAGCTGTGGCCGCGTTTGCGAAGGTGGCGCAGACCAGACAGAAAATGTATCTCGACAACATGGCAGTTTCTTTCATGATTTGTGGCACAAGGCAAGGCACTCGCGTTCCACAATTCTAGAGGGGAACCCGTTCAGATGTCTCTGCGGTGAGCGATTTTCCGAAAACAACGATCGGTGTCGCCGGCGTCGTTGTTGTGGCCAGCGACAGCGGACCAACAGCTCCCGAGCGGCAGCTCGCATAGACCGTCGAAGACGGCTCGCATGAACCGTCGAAGACGGGCGCCCGGTTTCAGGCCAGAATCTCGTTGATGACACGGCCTTTGGGCACGACTTCATGGGGTCGCCCCAGCGAATCCGTGATTTGAGTGGTCGCATCAACACCCAGCAGGCGATACATCGTGGTGATCACGTCGCCCGGACTGACGGGTGATTCCGCTGGCGTCGCTCCCTGACGATCACTGGCGCCAAAGACAAACCCCGGACGGATCCCTGCACCGGCCAGCATCACGGTGTAGCAGGAATTCCAATGGTCCCGTCCGGCATTTGCATTGATTTTGGGTGTTCGACCGAAGTCTCCCAGAACCGCGACCAGCGTCCGGTCCAGCATGTTTCGGTCTGCCAGATCCTGCAGTAGACTGCTGCAGGCCGCATCGAATTCGGGCAGCAATCGCGTCTTCAGACTGGTGAAGTTGTTGCCATGTGTGTCCCACGTGGCGTTGGCATCCGGTGCCCAGGACAGCGTGACGAATCTGGTCCCGGCTTCCAGCAACCGTCGAGCCAGCAGGGTGCTTTGACCGTAGATGTTTCGTCCGTAACTGGCGCGTGTGGCGGCCGATTCTTTGTTCAGATCGAAAGCGTCCTGAGTTGTGGTCGACGTCAGCAGTTCGAAGGCCTGCGACTGAAAATCGTCGATGGCAGAAATGGCCAGATCATTCTGCAGCTGCAGTCCGCGGCCCAGTCCGGCCAGCAATTCGCCCCGATTCTGCAACCGGTCTCGAGAAACGGCTTTTGGCAGCACGAGGTTTTCGACATGGAAGTCGGCGGCATCGGGGTTATTGAGCACCCAGAACGGATCGAATGTCTGTCCCATCAGGCCGCCCAGAAATCCTGGCTGCAGAGGCCCGGCTGCTCCTTCCTTTGTTTTGTACGGCAGCGCCACGTACGGCAGCGTGCGATTATCCGGTGGCCGAAAACGCGCCAGCACAGAACCCGGGGAAGGGCGGTCTGTCGGTTGTGCGCCGCCACCAAATTCACCGCGATCGTGACCGGTGAGCGCTGCATAGACCGCTGCGGCGTGTGAGTTATTGACGCTGTGGTTCATCGAACGAATCAGAGTGACGCGGTGCATGTGCCGAGCCAGCTGAGGCAGGTGTTCGCTGACAGATACGTTCGGCAGGCTGGTGTCGATGGGCTGAAACTCACCGCGAATCTCTGCTGGTGCATCCGGCTTCAGGTCCCACATGTCCAGATGACTGGGGCCGCCATTGAGGAACAGGACGATGCAGCGATCCGCACGTGCCGTCAGTCCGGGTGTCGCAAAGGACGCGTTTGTGGCCGTCCCGAGAATTCCCGAGATGCCCGCTGCTCCAAGTTGCAGCAAGTGACGCCGTCGCCCGACCAATGAGTTCCGTCGATGCCTGGATGCCATCATTTGCCCTTCCTGACGAATGCACAGTTCCGCACGCAGCGATTGTACCTCAGGCAGTGGCTGCTCAACAGTACAACTGGCGGTTCCATCAAAGATGAGTGCATCCGATGAATGGGGGCTCATCGGGTGAGTGTTTTCCAGAGTTCGTGCCAGAACAGCAGGGTGTGTGCCTGCACGCACCGTTTTCGGGGCAAATCTTCCCGGTTGTGATCACGAATTCAATCTCGCACGCACCTGCCCGCACAGTGGCACAGCAGTTTCGATCAGCGACGTGGTGCGTGCAAGCACGCACCCTACTTGGCGATGAAAATGTTCGTCGCGTCGACTCTCAATATCAATTGTTCGCCGGTTAATGAGCCTCGGCCTTTGATAATGACCATCTGCTTGTCTTTGACGTCGAAGAGTTCACGACTGTCAATTGGCTCGACTGTGCCGTCTTCGTTGTGAAACCTGATGTCGGCAATATAGTCGTCGATGTCACGGCTGCAGAAAGGACAGGCGTGAGGATCGTGGTCGTCGTCACCATCGTGTCCCGCGGCGTCGGTCAGTGCAAACGCAGCCTTGCCGTTTTCCCACGGCGGCAGTTCTCCCGCCCAGATTCGGCCGCGCAGCACAACGTCGATTTCAGCGGCAGCGTCCAATTCCTTCAGCGCGGTGCGAATCTTGCTGACGGACGTTACACCGCTTGGCGCGGATGACAGGACAAGCTTCTGACGCAGGACCGTGACTTCGGGGTCTTCGGTCTCGCCGCACCCAGCCAGGGCAGCGACAGAAATCAGGGCCATGCACAGAATTCTGCGTTTCACTGGACTATTCCTTCGTGTCCGACCTGCCTGATTCTGCTTTTTCGCTGTGCTCGTCATCATCTTCTTCGTGCTCGCCGTCAGCGTCGTGGTCGTGGCCTTTTGCCTCGTCATGATCGTCGTCATGTTTTTCATCGTGGTCACCTTCTTCGTGGCCATCGTCGTGATCCCCATGTTCGCCTTCGTCATGTCCATGTTCGTCATGCCCATGCTCATCTTCCAGCGCCGGGCCAGCGGCTGCGGTGATGGCGGCAATGGCAGCGTCGATTTTCTTTGAGACTTCGCTGTAGGCCGAGCCTTCGTCTTTGCTGTGCATGCCTTTGTCGACAGCACCGAATGCGTCCAGCAATATTTCGACGTTGGATTCGATGGTCGCTTTCGCTTCGTCGGACAGGTGTGCTTCGCCGGCAAGTTCAGAGACTTCTTCCAGCACATGGCCGACGTCATGCAACGATCCATGAGCGGCGTCGCCGTCATCTTTGGCAAACGCGTCTCGCACTGTGTCACGCAGCTCCGTGAGTTCCCCCAGCACCTCCGGCAGTGTTTCGGCATGTTCGTGCTCTCCATGCCCTTCGTGGCCATGGTCGTGACTGGCCATAACAGGGGCCGGCTCAGATTGTTCAGCACAGCCGACAAACGTGATGGCAGTGAGAGAAAAGGCAGATGCAACAAAACCAGCTTTGGAAATCATGAGCTTGCTCGCGAGTTGAAATTAACGTGACCACGTTCGTGGACGGTGTCGGTGAGGGACATTTAGTACAGTGTAGTATCGATCTTTTGAAGTATACGCTGTGGGCGTCTTGTTCGTTGACCGACAATTTCGTGGATTCCTCAGGATATCTGAGTCTTTTTCCAGCGTTCACAGCGTTTTTTCGGTCTCTGACCTCGGAACAGACGCTGAAGGTCATTCCTGCAGATCGAAGTCTCCAGGAGTATTCAGATCTTCCGGGTCGGTCACAATCCGAGTTGCCGGCAAAGGTGGCCGTTCAATTCGAGTTGTCCCGCCTGGCGAACTTTTTTCAGACATGCGGTGCATCGCCTCAGTTTCCATTTCTGCAATCCACCGTCGCAGCGCGCTGGCATATTCCTGAGACAATTCGCCCTTCACAAGTTCTCGCAGGAACTCCGCCGCACCGTGGTCGGAAAGTTCTGCCTCTTCTGCGGAGGCGAATCTTTTTTTGGGGTCCGGATGGAGCAGTTTCCGGAGCAACAAGATGAGCATTTCGCTGTAAGCAAACGTGTCCAGTGGCAGCATGCCCGGAAGTCGGTCCAACACCCCCTCCTTGGCCTCACGCAATTCTGAATACTTTAGTCCGGCAAATGGTTTTGAACCGGTCAGCATTTCCAGCAGCATATACCCCAGACTGGCAAGGTCGGATTGTGGTGTTGCTCGAAAGCCGGCCAGAACTTCCGGTGCTGCGTATTCCAGCGTACACGGTTGTCCGGCCGGAGGCCGGCCGACCCAGAACGCCGAACCGATATCGATCAGCTTCACCTGACCCGTGCGTTTTACCATCACGTTGGATGGCTTCAGGTCGCAATGAATGATTCCTTCCCGGTGTAGCGCCGACACGCCGGAAAGACACTCGCGAATAATGGCCACGGCCAGTCCCGGCTTAAGCCGACAGTCGACCTCGCCGGTCGTCACAATTTCATCATTGAGCTGTCGCCAGCGGCCCTTGGTGACGGCGTGGTGCACGATTTCAAGAGTGTCTCGTCGCAGAATATGCAGCAGGTCGAATCCGTCGATCCACTCCATCTCCAGATAGAAGACGCCATCTTCTTCCAGGAAACTATGGACGTCGACAAGGTGGTCATCCTGAATTCGGGCCACCATGGACGAGACTTCGGCCAGACGAAGCATCTCGCTGACGTACTTGTCGACAGTGTCAAACTGATTGGGCGAGAAGAATTTCAGAGCCAGTGGCATGCGAAAATTGCCGGCCCCTCTTCGTTCCGTCAGAATAACGGTGCCCTGTCCACCCGTTCCCAGTGTCTTCAGGAATGGACGTTCCGTTCGCCAGTCGATCTGCTCACGCTTCAGAATTGCCTTGTAGTCGGACAATCGCTGCTGCAACTGCTGCTTTGCGTGATTGGAGTTTTCTGGCGACGCGCCCACGGGCAGATGTTTTTCGGTAGGGTTGGACCGGAATCGACTGGGAAGTGTGGGCTGAGCACGACAACCTGTGAGTCTGAGATTTCAGATTTCTGGTCGCGAGGCAATGTCCTAATGGCATCTGCAGTGCCTGCAGCCTGACTGGACCTGCGGAACACCGTAAATCCTGAATTTCCGGTTTGCGGAAGCCGCATTCTTAACAGTACGGATATTTCATGTGCCCGCCAGAAACTGATGGAAAAATCGTTTCAAACTGTTCACAATTCCCATTCCTGCCATGTTTCCTTGCCGAAAAATCTTTTCTTCGGCTGTCGTTGAGCCATACTTGTATCAGAAACTGCGCGTTCTATCGCGCGAATATTCCACCAATCTCCTAACTGCTCCTGAACCCGCCATGAACACGCGCATTTTGACTCTCACATTTTTGTTTCTCGCCTGCACCTCCGTTGAAGCAGGTCTGTTTTGTAAGAGTGGTTCTGCAAAGAACCGCCGTGCTCAACGTGCCTGTCTCAAAGCGCGTGCCAGCGGCCCCACCACGAGACTGTGGAAAGGGAAGGACGGAGAAATTCGGGAAGTCATCAGTTACTGGGCTGCACTTCACCGCTCCGTTGAGGCGGATCAACTGGAAGTGGACCTGGCGGGCGTTCAGTCAGAACTGGAAACAACCCAGGCCGAAGTGGTCGCGCTGCGGGACACAGCGGCCGCGGACAAAGCGGCGTTTGAACAGCAGATTGCGAAACTGAAGAACCAGCTTGGCAAGCAACGAAAACTGGCTGCCTCTCAAAAGCAGCGTGCTGCAAAAGCAGAAGCGGCCGTGGCGAGTCTTCGCGAAGCGGACAAGAAGACGCAAACGATTCTGACAAAGGTACGGAACGAACTGAAGCAGACGGCCACAGATCAAGCAAAGCTGACAGCAGCTAATGTCCAGCTGCAAAAAGACATGGTCGATTTGGCTGCCGCGAAGGACGAAGCCACATCAGCCGTTCAGGCGGCTCAGGCCCAAATCGAGAAGATGAAGCAGGAAGCTTTGGAATCCAAAAAGGCTGCCGTCGTTAAGGAAAACGCTGAGTACGAAGATGATCCTCCCCAAGACAAGGACACTGCCACGGAAGAGCAGACTGCCGACGAAGAAAAGCCGGCCGTCGCAAACAACTAACTGACCACTTCCGACTCAGTCTCACCACATCAAACGACCGCATCCGGAAACGGACCCGGTCGTTTTTTTGTGCGCGACGGCATACCCCCAGCTCTGTGCGTGAGCACTCATGAGTCCTTTACCATTCCTGACAGAAGCAGGCAGTGCACGCAAGTGTGTTTCTCAAACGCGCGGGACCCACTCGCTTGCGCTTCGAGCTGGTATTTCGTTCCTCTCCATACCACTGGCTCTGAGTTTGGCTCAGTTGGAATCACGGCCCGGTAGTCCGGACTCCGTTTGCAATACGCCCAGCTGCTGCAGCTCTTTCGGCAGGTTGAAGTGGACGTTTTCTTCGCGAACGGTTTCTTCTGAGACTTCGGCGTTGAAGTGCGTTCTTAAGTAGTCGGTGCATTCTTCGACGACCACTTGCGGGGCACTGGCACCGGCGGTGATGATGACCGTTGAATCCTGTTCAAACCAGTCCGTCTGCAGTTCGGATGCTCCGTCAACCAGGTACGAGGGGACTCCCTGGCTGGCTCCGATTTCCATCAGGCGGCGACTGTTGCTGCTGTTCTGGCTGCCGAGAACGATCAGCACATCCGCTGATTCCACCAGCATCTTCACTGCGTCCTGGCGATTGGTCGTCGCGTAGCAGATGTCTTCCTTCTTTGGGGATTCAATGTCCGGGTAGCGAATCTTCAACGCACTGATGACTTCGGTGGCTTCTGCGACGCTGAGCGTGGTCTGGGTCAGGTACGCCAGTTTGTCGTCGCCCGTGAATGGCAGTTTGTCAACTTCGGTGGGTGTTTCGACCAGGGTGATGCTTTCGGGAGCTTCGCCCATAGTGCCGATGACTTCGTCGTGGCCTTCGTGACCGATCAGGATAATGTGGTAGCCGGCGTTGGCGTAACGGATGGCTTCCAGGTGGACCTTCGTGACCAGCGGACAGGTGGCGTCCACGGTCTGCAGGTTTCGGTCTTTGGCGATGCTGCGAATTTCCGGTGAAACTCCGTGAGCACTGAACAGCAGGATGGACCCATGAGGGACTTCCTGGATGGAGTCAACAAATGTCACGCCCTGTTTCGTGAAACGATCGACCACGTACTTGTTGTGGACGATTTCGTGATAGACATAGATCCCCGGGCCGACTCGACGAATGGCTTCGTCCAGGCATTCGATGGCCATATTGACGCCAGCACAAAAACCACGTGGGTTGGCGAGAAGAATTTTCATGAAGTCTGCTGGAGGGGTGGCAGGAAATGGATCTACGTCGTGATTGCGGAAACGTCGTCTTCCAGTTCTGCTAACCGTGCCACGATCATCTGGTTTAACTTGGGAATTCCCTGGCCGGTGACGGCTGAAATCAAATATACGTCTTTGCCCGACGTTTCCCGAAGCAATTCTGCACACGTTTCGGCGTCCGGCAGTTCTGCCTTGGTCACGCACAGGATTTCCGGGCGTTGGGCCAGGACGGGATTGTACTTTTCCAGCTCTTCGCGAATCTGGTCGTAGTTACTCAGCGGGTCGGAATTGTCCATGGGCGCCGGTTCGACCATGTGCACGATCAGGCGGGTTCGTTCGATGTGTTTCAGAAATTCATGCCCCAGACCTGCTCCCAGGTGAGCTCCTTCGATCAGCCCCGGAATATCGGCCAGAACGTATTCGTGGTCCAATGTGACCTGCACGAGTCCAAGATTGGGATACTTCGTGGTGAAAGGGTAATCAGCGATTTCCGGAGTGGCTCGCGACATACGGCTGAGCAACGTTGATTTACCGGCGTTGGGCTTTCCTACCAGACCGACGTCTGCGATCAGCTTCAACTCCAACGTCACATCTCGCACTTCTCCGGGATGGCCCAGTTCGCATTCTCGCGGCGCGCGATTGGTGGAGCTGGCGAAGCGTTTGTTGCCTCTGCCCCCCCAGCCACCTTTGGCAATGACGACGGAATCGTCGTGCTGTTGCAGATCCTTCAGCAGGTTTTCGTGTTTTGTGTCCTTTACCAGTGTGCCGGGCGGGACCAGAATAATTGTGTCTTCACCAGTGCGGCCTGTTTTTAGACTGCCCAGGCCATGTTGGCCTCGTTCTGCCTTCCAGTGGCGATGTCCGACGATGTTGCCCAGCGACCCCAGGTTGCGGTCCGCCTGAATGATAATGCTGCCACCGCTTCCGCCGTCACCGCCGTCCGGGCCTCCGCGCGGCACATGGGCTTCACGACGAAAGCTGCAGCAGCCGTTGCCGCCGTCTCCAGCTCGACAAAGAATTGAAACTCGATCCACAAACATATTTGTAACACCATTGGGGTGATGTGTGTGACGTTCTGCCCGCAGCGTCGCCACGGAAATCTCTGCCAGGGCCGAATGTCGAACGCCGATTGGCAAAAATCTGCTCAGAACATGATTCGGACATCACTCCGGGCAGATTCTGGCGAATGCACAGGAACATTGTAGCGTGATTCGACCTCTCGCTTAGCGTTTTCCTGTGGACGCGTTCTGTAAATGTGGCACGTCCGCAATCAGATTTAACCGCCCCCCAGGAATGAAATCCAGGCTCCTGACGTCTGCTAAACCTGGCAAGATGCCACCAAGGTTCAACTTGGGACCAGTTTAACGCCTGCGACACCGTTCTGCTGTGAATGCTTGCTGTCGTTCCGCTTTTCATCGCCATCATGCTTTTCCGCAGGTATTTTCTTGATAACCTGTCTGCTGGACGCTTCGTTTCTCGAACGAGATAAACCTCAGCAGAAGGTTTCTGTTCAGGACTGAAGGGTCGACGCCCCCTCTTGAAAGTACCAATCAGGACGACTTGGTGAAGCATTTTCATTCAGCAACGAATGCCCCAAAGATTGGCCTGTCAACAATTGTTGACGTGTTTGATCGTGCCGACCTGTTTGAATTGCTGGACAACGAAGCTGTACTGAAGTTGTCACAACTGGGTGGAAACACAGGTTTCAGAGACTCGGCCGCTATTCTCAGGTCAACGGGGATTACCACGCGTCGTCTGTTGCGGGATGGCGTTCGGCCATTGGATATTGCTGTAGCGGTTTGTCGCAGGCTGGAAACCGTCAGTGGTTGCCCGATCGACGAATTCGATGCGATTCTGCTGTGCCATTCCAATACCGACTCGCAAGCCTGCGTTCAGCTGGCCGATGCCCTGTCGCAGGAACTGGGTCTTTCAGGCGAGGTGGTCGTGGCGTTCAATCACGGGTGTTCCGGTTTTATTAAACTGGTCCCCGAAGGAGCCATGGTGCTGGAAAGCCTGCACCCTGACGCCAAAGTCGCGCTGGTTTCGGTGGAGACTCCCGAATTCTGGCATGACGGTGCTGATCGTCTGTTTTGCGGAATTGTTTCCGCAGGAGCAACCGCTGCCGTCCTGGAATCAGGGCGAGGACTTCCGGTCGGTGCCTCCAGGAGTGACGATTTTCGGATCCCACCTGACCGGCGTCTGAATTCCAATCCCCTGTTTCGAATGGAGACGGCTGACGTTTTCGATTTTCGAGGTCAGCCCTGCCGCCGGACGGTGATGCGGATGAACGCAGAACCGGTATTCATTAACGGCATTGAATTGATGCTGGACAATCTGCGGACGGCGATGCTGTCAATTGATCGGCAGCCAGGTCAACGAGTGATCGTGGCCCCACATCAGCCAAGTGGCAAACTTCTTCGTGCCCTGATTGCCGCTGCCACGATGGAGTTTCCGGACGTCGAGTTCCTGAACAATCTCGAATCGTACGGCAATACGATTTCTTCATCAGTGCCGACACTGGTATCGCGCATGGATGAGGTCTTGCAGCGGAACAAACTTGAACCGCTGCGTGATAATGACCACGTCATTCTGCTGGCGGCCGGGATCTGTATGACGGATATCGCCGACCGCATGTCGGCTGGACATACCTGCCTGCAGTGGCGACGGAACGAATTGAACACACCCCGTCGCAAGGAAACTCCCGAAAACGCAAATGTTTCGGTCGGGTAATGCGTCTTCCAGGCTTGATCATGGGGTTGAAGGTTGGCTTTCGGACTTCGTTTTGCGCTTCAAATCGTCGCTCCAATCCCGCTTCTTAAACTGGGCCGCGCACTGGTTTCAGAGCGGGATTCACCGAAGTGCAACGATTTCCGCCACCGTCCAGCTGCGAAACAGCTCGCCGGTCCCGCTGCACGTCCGCGCGACACGCACTATTCTTCCAGCACCATGATTTCGACTTTTCGAAAGTCGCACGGGTGACTTTCTGACTGCAGCGATATCGTGCCGCCGTGCAGAGCGAGTTTTCCATCCACGATCAGTTTTTGGGCACTGCTGTCGCGTTCATCCAGTTGTGGTTCTGAATACTCAAGAACGACTTTGCCGTCCAGAATGTGTTTCACCACCTTGTTGCCGCGCACCTCGATTTCGGCGGTGACCCACTGATCAAGATGCAGGGTTTCCGAACTGGACTTGATGCAATGCTGTTTTTTCAGCTTGCCGTCCATGACGACGTTTGTGCCGGGTGTACACAGGTTTGACGTGGTGCGAGGATCCTTGCCGTTTCCGGCCAGCAACTGGACTTCGATGGACACTGGAAAATTCTGATCGATGGCCATGGTTTCAGGCTTCTGGCCGTGGACCATCACACCGCTGTTTCGGATAGCCCAGCCAGGCCCGCCCGTACACTGTTCGTCGACGAACCGGTATTCCACGCGGAATCGATAATGTGAAAACTCCTTTGCATAGAAGAGGTGGCCGAAGCGTTCGCCGAATTCCTTGTACTGGTCGTACCGGACCTTCATCAGCCCGTCTTCCACCCGAAACGTGTTTCCGTAGTTTTCGCCCAACGGGGAGTATCGAATCTTTGGCGTCCAGCCCGTCAGGTCTTTGCCATTGAATAGCTGGACCCACGCGCCCGGTTTGAATTCCGGTTCGGCCGCACGAATTGACGGGGTACACAGCAGAATGGCAAAGGGCAGGATCAGAACGTGTTTCATTTTTGTCTCCGGTTTCTTCGGTGTCAGTGCCCAGATGGTTTGCTGAAGCGACCGCTTCAGAACTAAAGGCCCAAAGTTTCACTAGTTGTTGCGCGATGTCGATGCGGTGTTTTCGATGCAGTACAAATGGCCAAACGTGCGCAGATACAGGCGACCGTTGGCCACGGCAGGTGAAGCTCGCATGCCGTCTGCCAGACGATTCTTTGCCACAATTTCGAACGTATCGCCCGCCCTGATCACGGTGGTGTCGCCTTCTTCGCTGCAGAAGTAGATCAACCCGTTCGCTGAAATCGGTGACGAAACATGAGTGCCGCCGACTCTGTCTTTCCAGATTTCCTCGCCCGTGTCTGCAGCGACGCAACTGGCCACGCCCTTGTCGGTGATCATGTACACCCTGCCGCCGACCAGAATGGGCGCGGCAAGTTTAGAATTGCCTTGTGTGCGATTCCACCTGACATGGGACTCAGTGACGTCTCCCGTCGTCGATTCATTGACCTGAATCCCGAAGAGATTGCGTCCACCACTGCCGGAGTGCAGGATGGCGATGTCGTTGTGAAAGGCTGGCGGTGCGGCGGCGTTAAAGTCGCCGTGGCGAATTCCCCAGATTTCCTTCCCGGTCATTACGTCGTAGCCATACGCTCCGCGTGAGCCGACACTGACAACCTGAGTCCGACCATTGACCTCCATCAGCCCCGGTGTGCTGTACGCCTTGCGCAGATCACCTTCCCGCTTGGGATTACCGTCTGTGTCCAGATCGCCATAGTCCGTTGAGCGATTTGTTCTCCAGACCGTTTTTCCGGAACGCGTATCGACGGCCATCAGGAACTGACGGTCGATGCCGTCGAAGGTCAGGATCAACAGGTTTTGAAAGACGACGGGAGACGAGCCCGGCCCGCGAAAATGTCGACACTTAATGTCCCGTCGCTGCCAGACCATTTCTGCTGTTTCTGTACTGAGCCGAGCGGTGCCGTATGATCCGAAGTGAACGTAAACGGCATCGTCCTGCAGTGCGCACGACGGCGATGCGTATGTGTTGACGTTTTGGCCCAGCGGTTCGGGGTCTTCGTTTTCGAATACCAGTTTGTGGTGAATGACTTTTCCGGTAGTCGCGTCAAGGCAATAGACGAACTGCTGCGTGCCGTCTTCCGTCGCCGCTGTCAGCCAGATTCTGCCGGCTCCGATCACGGGCGTCGAATGGCCAAGGCCTTCCAGACGTTTCTTCCACTTGATGTTTTTTCCCGACTGTTCGTCGAATTCTGTTGGCAGGTTCCTGGCGTCGCGTTCGTCAACCTGACTGTCCAGGCCTGGGCCGTTGCGATACGGCCACGACAGTCGCAGTTCGCCGGCACTGCCGACCGTCTGGAAGCAGAGCACGGCGCCAAGGATGACTCGCCAGCCCATGAAACTGAATTTGCAGGACGACTGGTGCTGAGAACGATGGCGAGTCCGTGACGTTTGCATGGGCCGAAAGTTTTCGATGAAAGGGCGCGGCTGGGAAAGGAGGGAAGGCTGATGCCGTCGATGTTTGCCACCATAGCGATTTGCCCCTCAGAATGCCTGCGTTTTCGCTGTTGCACGCGGGAAGAAAAACAGTTCTGCGCTGCCGATCCGTGTTCCCCGGCCGTTGGCGAGCCGTCACTGCTGGCCCGGCCATTGTGATTCCACCCTGACGCCACCATTTACCGGGTTCGAAGAAGTGAATCTGCGGTCACTGGCTTGCTTCTGGCTGACGGCAGGAGAAACTGTACCGTGCCGCTCACCAGTCACGCAAACCCCGAAGAATACTGGTTTTGAACCGCAACGTGGCGCCGGCCAACGAACCATCCTGCTGATGTCCGAACCGATCGAGAGAATTCTGTTGCTGACCCACGAGCTGTCGTTTCGTGGTGCGTCGATCCACGCGCTGAGGCTTGCGAAGGGGCTGGAAGCCAGACACATTGAGACCGTCGTTCTTTGTACGCGACGGCATCCTCTGGATGCGACGTTGACGGAAAATCTACGGATTGTAAACGTGCCTGGGTATTCGGTTCCCTTGTGGGGCCGTGTTGTTCAACACACCGTGCTGCAGAATCTCAGTGTACAGCCGCCCGACGTGATACACGTTCTGGGGCCGCGTCTGTTGCCTCAGGCTTTGTGGCTGGGCAAACTGCTGCAACGTCCCGTGGTACTTGGCCTGACAGATCAGGGTGAAGCCGGTCACGTTGCTTTGCCTGCGCAGAATGCCATCTGCAGAGCCATCGTTTGTGTCAGTGAAAGTGTCCGGTCGGCTCTGCCTGCGCGACTGGAGTTAACGGAACAACGCGTGATCCTGCCTGGTGTACCGCTGGATGTGACTCACCGCACGCCGCCCATCCTGAAGGAAGGACACATTCCCGTTCTGGGGATGGCGGGTCCGCTGGAAATTATCAAAGGCGGATCCTTCTTTCTGCGTGCCTGTCACCGCGTTCTGGAGGCAGGTGTGCCGATTCGGATTGTTGTGACGGGTTCCGGCCCGGAAGAACGCAATCTGCGACGGTTGTCGACGTCTCTCAAGCTGGATGACCACGTCACGTTTGTCAACGACGGCACTTCGATGGACGCGTATCTGTCGGCGATTGATATTTTCTGTCTGCCTTCTCTGCAGCAGGGATTTGGAATTATCATGCTGGAAGCCATGTCACTGGGGCGTCCCGCGATTGCCTCAGGTGTTGGCGGTGTGTTGAGCATTCTGGAAGACAACAAGACCGGGTTGATCGTGCCGCCGTCCGACAGCCGTGCTCTGGCCGATCGAATGCTGGAACTGCTGAATGACCCGGACCGAGCGCGAAAGATTGCGATCGCCGGTCAGAATCTGGTGGAGGACCGGTTCACGGTGGACCGCATGGTCGACGAAACCATCACGCTGTACAACGATGTCGCACCGGCCGCGTTGGATTCCAGCTACCGTTCGGATTAGTGCCGTTTACCAATTGACGGAGCCAGTTCTGGCTCGTGGGAGCGGCCATTCTGCTATTGAAACACGTCAACCGCGGCCACGAGTCAGCGAAATTCGCTGTAGTGCCGTTTACTTGTTCTTGTGAACCGTTCCGGCATGTGAGCAGGTCGGTTTCTGACGCGGGACCACTTCCGTCGCGGCCACGAAGCGACAGCGCTGCCGGACGGTCCGAACGTCGTTAAAGATCCTACTGATCCTCACAATGGCTGCAGTAGAGGACTTTGCTGTCGGCGTGTAGCTTCTTCCATTCGTCCCAGCGGACGCGGGGTGTCCACTCGTCGGGATCGAGTTCCGGGATTGAACAGCCTTCATTCTTGCCGGACAGCGAGCGCCCGGTTTCCTGCAGCCAATGGGAATCACTCTCTTTGTCGAACATGATCAGATTGCCAAGTCGCACCTGCCCCGAGACTCGCAGTTCCAGGACCTCACCAGTTTCTTTGATTCGTCGCTCATGGACCATGAGCGTTTGTTCGCTTGATCAGTAAGTGCAGGCGACCGCCTTGCCCCCACACGTGTCATTGACGATCTGGTGGTACTGCAACACGTAAAGAGGATAGAAACGGCTGTCGTCATTGACCGAAACGCCAATTCCCATGGTTCCGCCCGCGATTTTCGCTTCGCTGGCGGCAATGAACTCCGGTTCGACGACGGCAGGCCGCGAGTCTTTGGCACGATACTGAATGGGATCGTAGTGTGGTTCGCCGCCCGTTGAAGTTTCCACCAGTCGCTCTTCGCTGGGGGCCTGCCCCTGCAGCAGGTACAGCTCGTACTGATGACGTCCGACGAAATAACCTCCGATTCCGAGGGGCAGCACGACCGCCAGGCCGAGCAAAACCTTATTTTCACTGAGTTTCATCGTTCGATTGTTCCAAATTGATGACAGAGGATGATGAAAAAACGGGCTCGCTCTTACTACGCCCCAAATGGACGGTTCGTTGGAATGCTACGGTGCGTGGCCCGTTATTCTACGACTTCTATGACCTGATCGACCGTAATTCCTTGTTGAATGGTGACCGTGCCGCTGGGCCAGATGACCTTCAGTTCTTCGATAATCTCATTGCTGCCGAGCCCAAAATGGCATAACAGACTGTCACAGCTGAGATAGCTGGAACTCAGGACACACTGCCGCGAGTGCAATACGCCGCCAGCTTGTACTTCCACCCGTGCACCGACACCAAAGGCATTTGAACGTGTTCCTTTTAGTCGAACATGAAGCCAGTGGCCGGCGGATGTCGTGCGATTCTGCAACAGGATGGCTGACGCATTGTGGCCGATGATCGCCGCGTCCATCAGGCCGTCCTGGTTGTAGTCAGAAAACGCCATGCCGCGGTTGACCAGGTCTTTCCGAAAGAACTCTCCCGCACCGTCACCGACACTGATGAATTCGCCTTCTCCATTGTTCCACAACAGCTGCGATTCCTGGGGAATCAGCTTCGGCTCTGACAGCACCTCAAGAGTGAGTTCGTCTTCAATTGTACTGCCGTTGGCGATCATCACATCCAGATGACCATCGTTGTCGAAGTCGTACAGCCCCGTTCCCCAGCCGACCATGGCTGATGCTTTGGCTTTGACAATTCCGGTCGCAGGACCGACGTCTTCAAACAACAGGGTCACAGCGGGCGCCGGTTCGTCGGATTCAAAATCGGTAGCCACGTTTTTCCAGAGTGCGTGGTCTTCCGCGACCCAGTGTGTGGTCAGCAGATCCATGCAGCCGCGATGCCAGACGTCACCGACGGCGAGTCCCATGGACGCACGCCGGTCATAAGTCCCCGCTGTGGCCGCGACATTTTCGAACGTACCGTTGCGTTGGTTGTGATACAGGACGTCTGCCGTGCCGACATCATTGCCCACGTACAGATCGGGCCAGCCGTCGTTATCGAAGTCGCAGAACAGTGCCTGCATACTTTTGCCTTTTGCATTGGTTACGCCGGCGGCGTCCGTGACATCCGTAAACGTGCCGTTGCCATTGTTTTGCAGAAGAATGTTCGGCAGCGCTGAATAGGACACCGGGTTGGTCCACACCGACGGCCGGCCGGATACGATTGGACGATTGCGGGCCTTCTCCTGATCGAAGTCGACGTATCCACAGAGGTACCAATCCAGATCGCCGTCCAGGTCATAGTCCGCGGCAGTCATGCCCTGCAGAAAACGGTGGATGTCCTGCAAACCGGCGGCGATCGTGACATCTTCAAATGTGTTGTCGTGTCGGTTGCGGTACAACACGACTCCGTCGTAATGAGTCACAGCCAGATCCAGCCAGCCGTCATTGTCGTAGTCGAACCATAGACACCCAAAGTCCCAGCCAACGTGTCCGACTCCAGCTTTGGCGGTCACATCTGTGAACTTACCGTCTCCGTCGTTGCGGTACAGACGATTGCCGGGACGCTGCCTGAGTTCTGATTCTTTCATCAGAAAAGGACCGGCGAAATTGACCAGATAAAGATCGTCGTCACCGTCGTTGTCAAAGTCGGCCCAGCCGACTCCTGATCCAACGTCCTCCGGCAACAGCGAATCTCGCCGCCATCCGAAATGACGGAACTGAATTCCCGACTCTTCCTGGACTTCATCAAACCGCAGGTGAGTCTCTGTACCCGAGGACTCATGCTGGCCATGGCTCACCTCGGCAGGCTGGTCCTGTTCGCCGCACCCTGGTAGCAGGATCAGGGCGCATGCCAAACCAATCCCGAACGCTTGATTTTGGAAATTCACGTATGCTCCTCGTACCACCCGTCTTTGCCCATCGAAAACCCAGAACCAGATGCAAAAGCAGGCCGGGCACGCTCAAACTGTCTGCAACATATTGTATCAGGCGATACGCCAACATGAGACAGCCGAAATGGCCGTAGTCGTCGATCTGCAGTGCCGACCATAGTTTCGTCCGGACTAGTCCGCAAAGACGGTACTGCTGACAACCTGCCTACGGTTCGTTTCTTGCCTCTGATCGTTAAGTGACTGCGGAAAACGAAGATCCCACGGCTGCCACTGCCAGGAAATCGCCTCGTGATTCAAGACACTATGCAGCCGCCTGAATGCTCGATTACTCACCGTGCAATTACCAAATATCGTGTGTGTCACGCGCTTGTTCTTTCCCAGGTGATTGTCTCATTCCCCGGCTGGAACCTGTGGACGAGTTGAATCCTCGCCTGCTTCCGCCACGCTGCCAGACACCAATCTCCCGAAAATCGGACAGGCTCGCCGGTCTCGATTTATGTGGTACAGTGAGGCCGCCTGGAGGAAAACCAGGAGTAGACATTTTTCATAAGGCCAGAGGTTCAGGGGCATTTTCGATGAAGGCGGAGATTATCGCCATTGGTTCCGAGTTGACGTGCGGGGCACAGTTGGACACCAACAGCCAGTGGTTGAGCTGCGAACTGGAAGCGCGTGGCTGGACTGTGCAGCGACATACGACCGTGGCCGATGACCGCGCGGCGATGGTCCGCATCTATCAGGAAGCCGCCCAACGTTCTCGAGTCGTCCTGATCACCGGCGGACTGGGTCCCACGCTGGACGATATCACTCGGGATACACTGGCCGAAGCCTTCGGTCAGCAGCTGGTCGAAGACGAAGACTCGCTGCGGCACATCGCAGCGTTATTCACCAGTCGTGATCGGCAGATGCCGGAACGCAACAGGGTTCAGGCGCTGCGGCCGGAATTTGCTTCCGTGCTGCATAATGCTCACGGCACAGCCCCTGGGATTCTGCTGGAACGTTCAACGCCGCTGTGTACGATCGGCGTAATGCCGGGCGTGCCCGCTGAAATGCGACGGATGTTCCATGAACGACTGGTCCACAAACTTCCGGCCAGCGACGTTTTTGTACGACGATCTGTGATTCGCACATTCGGATTCGGCGAATCCGATGCCGAACGCCTGCTGGGTGATCTGACGGCCCGTGGACGAAATCCGGAAGTTGGTATTACTGCCAGCAACGCGGTCATCTCACTGTCCATCACTGCTCGCGCGGGCAGCGCCGCAGAATGCGAGATGCTGGCAGCCGCGGTGCGTGATCAGATCAGGGAAAAGCTGGGGGATGCGGTGTTCGGTGAAGGTGAAATCGAACTGCACCATGCTGTCGCTGCACAACTGCTGCAGCACAATCTGAAGGTCGCGTTGCTGGAGGGACCGACAACCGGTGGGCTGATCGGTCAATGGCTCACGGAAACGGAGGAATTTGCCAGTCGACTGGTGCACAGTCAGCTGTTTCCAACTTTGTCGTCCATGTTGCCGCATCACGCAGATCCGTCCGCAGCAAACGGAGCCTGGGAACCTGCTTTGCGCGAACACGGGAAAAAGTTGCTGACGGAGCGAACGGCAGACTTTGTGCTGCTGTCATCCCCGAGTACTCTGACCGTTGATGAGAACGGCGTACGTAAACAACAGGGCAGCGTTATCGTGTTGGGCGCCAATCTGGATCAGTCGCAGGATGTCAGCATGACCGGCAACCTGGCTGTGTTTCGTGGCCGAGCCGCGCGAATGGCCTTAAATCAACTGCGACTTCATTTGCTGAAAGCCAGGTAATGCTTCTGCAATCGATGTTGCGGCGCAGTGGCGTGCGCACCACGATGTTCTTTGTCGTTGCTTGTCTGCCGTGACCTGGCAGTCGACTTACAGCCAGTGTTTCTGACTCTTTTTTCATTTGCGTGCTTCCGTCTGATGACCAATCCGATAACAGAAAATGATGACGCTGCTGATGTGAGCGTTCGCCCGGCAACACGTGATGACCTGCCGGCTTTAATTCAGTTGATCACAGAGTTTGTGGAAGCGAATCGGCTGTTGCCGAGAACTCAGAGCGAGCTGGATGAGCTCATCCCCTTTGGTTTTGTGGCCTGCCTTGGCGAACGGCTGGTGGGTTTCGCAGCGCTGGAAATCTATTCACCCAAATTGGCGGAAGTCCGCAGCCTTGCCGTTGTACCCGAAATGCAGGGCCATGGCCTGGGCAGGCTGTTGGTGCAGCAGTGTGTCGAACTGGCGCAAAGTCGCAACGTGCTGGAAGTGATGGCCATCACATCTGCTGAGGAATTCTTTCAGTCCTGCGGATTTGATTTCACGTTACCCGGCGAAAAGAAGGCACTCTTTGTGCGGACCCGGGAAGACGCCTGATCGGTATCCCTCTGAAGAACCTGGTTCCCCGGTTGTTTTTGCACCGGTGAATTGCTGCGGCACCAACTCAACGTTAACGTTCGCGGCAATCGGTTTATGCGGTTTACGGATCTGCATGAAGGCTTACGATCCGGCTGCCTGTCTCTCAATACGAAAAGGAAATTGAATATGTCAGATGTTAAAGTCAATGTTCGCGACAATGGTCCGTTGCTCGTTTCCGGTCCGATTACCGTCGAAGACGCGGACGGCAATTCGTTTGATCTGGGCGGCAAGGAAACCATTGCTTTGTGCCGCTGCGGTGCGTCTGAGAATCGTCCGTTCTGCGACGGCGCTCATAACCGATGTGGATTCGAATCTGCCGAGCGGGCGTCTTCGTAATTCGACTGCGTCGGGTTAAGAAAATACAACGCGATCTGGTTTACCATTTTCATTCAACTGTTCTTGACGGGATCTCGCAGTGAACAGACTTTTTCTGCCCATCGTTGCTCGGCTTTTGATGATGGTCCTGCTGATCAGCGGCAACATGGCTGCGGCCGACCCGCCTTCAGCGGAAGTCGTGCAGGAGCTAAACGACGGATTGCGGCAACTGCAGGCTCAGGTTGCACAGCTTAAAAAAGATCCAGCTCTGCAGTCCCGCGACGGCAGAGCTCGCATCGCGGACGTGGCCGTGTTTGCCAAGGCTGTCGCATGGATGCTGCGGCACAACGAGTTTCCGAAAAAGGACTACATCAAGCAGGCTCGCAGGGCCATTGAGCTGGGCACTCAGCGAGCTGGTGAACTGGCTGCCAATGAATCAGTCTCCCCGGCGACGTCCTGGGAATCGCGGACCGGCACAACGATTCGCGGTTATTTTTCGAAGGTCGATGGCTCGGTTCAGCCTTACGCTGTGACATTGCCGGAAGGCGTCAATCCCCGGTCCGGCACTCGGTGGCCTCTGCACGTGAAACTTCACGGGCGCGCCAACGATATGAACGAGGTTAACTTTATCTCGCGGCACGAGGGCAGGGCACTGCCCGCAGGCCAGACATGGCTGCAGCTGGACGTTTACGGGCGCGGCAACAACGCCTATCGCTGGGCGGGAGAAACCGATGTCTTTGAAGCCATCGCGGACGTCCGACGTCGGTTTCGTATCGATGACAATCGCGTGACGTTGCACGGGTTTTCCATGGGTGGTGCCGGAGCATGGCATTTGGGACTGCATCATCCGGCCCGATGGTCATCGGTAGGACCCGGAGCGGGGTTCGTCGATTTCTATGAATACCAGAAGCAAACAGAACGCAGACCGTCGTGGCAACACGAGACGCTGGGGATCTATGACGCCATTGACTATGCACTAAACGCCGCCAACGTGCCGATTTGCACTTACGGCGGTGAGCATGATGCTCAACTGGTGGCCGGCACATCTGTAATGGCCGCCGCCAAACAATTGGGTGTTGATGTCAAGCTGTTGATTGGTCCGGGCATGGGGCATAAGTTTCATCCGGACAGTTTTAAGGAGTTCATGGCGTTTCACACAGAAAAGTCGCAGGCTGGTCGTCGACGAAATCTGGGGCGACCGGATATCCGATTCACCACTCGCAGTCTGCGGTACAACGCCTGCGACTGGCTCACAATTCATGAGACGGAACAGGTCTACGTTCCATCCACTGTAGAAGCGCACATCAACGACGATCACAACGTCAAAGTCTCTACAGTCAACGTCGCGATGTTGAGCCTTGCTCGAGATGTCGGGACTCACGCGATTATCGATGGCGACACGCTGCCCTGCTACGACGCGGCTCAGGGCCTGCTGCCTAACGTGTATTTTGAAAAAACGTCTGACGGCTGGACCGTCCTGGATTACGAAGCGTCAAAGCGGGTGCCCGATAATCTGGATCAGAACAAGCGGCACGGCTTGCACGGGCCGATTGACGACGCCTTTATGGGTGCCTTTCTGTGTGTGACCGGATCGGGGGCGACACCTGATAAGGCTCATGCCGACTGGGCCGCGTGGACCCTGCAACGCTTTGAACGCGAATTCGACAAATGGATGCGGGCTGAAGTGCGCAGCGTTAAAGATTCAGAAGTCAGCCAGGAGATGATTGCTCAGAACAATCTCATCCTGTTTGGGGATCCGTCATCGAACGCTGTTCTGCAGAAGATCCTGCCGAAGTTGCCCATTCAATGGCAGGCAGGTGAGATCACCGTCGGCGGTCAATCGTTCGATACAGACACCCACGGATTGAGCATGATCTATCCCAATCCGCTGAATCCACGAAAGTACGTCGTGATCAACTCGGGACACACGTTTCACGAGAAGGATTTTCGGGCGTCCAATTCGTGGTTGTTCCCTCGACTTGGAGATGTGGCCATCCAGAAGTTCTCCCGGAATGCGGATGGCAGTTACACGGAAGAGACCATCTGGGCCGCCAATTTCGACGCTCGTTGGGCGCTGCCCGTCGCTGAGTAAATTGTCGGGCCGGCCCTACGGTCTACTTTCGCTTCGCGCGATCTTTGCCGCGGCCTTCGCTCACCGGTCGGCCACCTGAGGCCGGCTTGCGGGATGATACTTTTTTTCTGCCGACTGAGCGTTTTTTTCCGGTGGGTTTCTTTCCCGCGGGCTTTCTGTTGGCCGGTTTTGGGCCCGCCGATTTGTGGTTGGTTGATTTCCCGCTGGCAGATTTTTGGCTGGTTGATTTTCGAAAAGCCGGTTTGCCGCTGCTGTTTGTCTTCGCAGACGATGACCTTCCTGAAGGCTTCGGCTTTGAGCTTCGCGGTGGACGTTTGCCTGTCGATCGACTTTGTGTTTCCTCGACAAAGGCATACAGACTGCGCACTTCTTCAGGCCGAAGTTCACGACATTGGCCGACCGCAAGGAAGCCGATTCGCAGCGGCCCGAATGCGATTCGTTCCAGATTGATCACCTTGTGTCCGGACCTTGCCAGCAGGCGGCGAATTTCTCTGTTCTTGCCTTCCCGCAGTTCCAGCTCCAGAAATGTGCTGCGGCCTTTCCGCTTCATAAGCTTGATGCTCTGGAACTTAAAAAAGCCGTCGGAAAAGTGCATGCCCTTTTCCAACTCCGCGATCACCTCCGGCGTCGGAATGCCGACCACCTGAGCTCGATAGCGGCGAACGACTTCGTAACGTGGATGAGCCAGGTGTTCGGCCAGTCCGCCGTCGTTCGTGATCAGCAGCAGCCCCTGAGTATTCTCATCCAGTCGACCGACAGTAAACAGTCGGTGGTCGCGGCCCGGCACCAGATCGACAGCGCGGGGCCGACCACGGGGATCCCGGTTGGTGCACAGGACGCCTTTTGGTTTGTTCAGCAGAAAGTACTTGAAGGCCGGAAGTCGTAAACGCTCTCCGTCGGCCCGCACGTCCTGCTGCTGCGGATTGACAGATTGTGCCGGGTCTGTCACGACCTTTCCGTCCACCGTGACGCGCCCGTCTCGAATCAGGTCCTCGCAGTTGCGGCGGGAATCCACGCCGGCGTTGGCCAGAAACTTCTGCAGTCGCAGACCGTCATCGGAAGACAAGAAAGCCGGGCGGGCGGACTGCCGTCTGGCAGGGCCACGTGGTTTTGAATGACGCTTGCCCTGTTGAGAGCGCGACGACCTGGGAGACATGGACCGCATCCGCGGAAAAGTTGCCATTTGAGAAAGTGGCGGTACTGGCGAGTCGATTGACCCGTGGCCGCCGGCGAGACGTCTTTTGCGTTCCGCAACGTTTCACCGTGCCTGCGGCAGCGGCGGAAACGAACTGGCGCAGCCGATATCGTGCGGCTGCGGTCCACAAAAAGACACGTCCGTCATCCTACCCGTCTGAAACGGAAAGCAGAGACCGAATCGGTCAGATTCTCGGTCTTGGCACAGATGTTCAACAGGCGATCAGGGATGCACACCACCTGGCGAGTCATGCGTCTCAGTTCGCTCGCGGAGTTGGCCGGAAGTCCCATTCCGGACTGCCGTTGGGGTCAGGCAGGTGAGGCGCCTTGCCCAGGCCAAGGTCGTCCAGCTTGAGATC
>JBDONA010000412.1:0-7239 GCA_039831575.1 Fuerstiella sp.
ATTCGCAGACCCTGGCGGCCCCACTTTTTTTCGACGCTTTTCACCTGGACGTTAAGCGTTGCCTGCAGTGTTTTACGTGTCAATTCTCGTCCCTGCTCAACGGCCAGCTGTTCAGCGACGGCGAATACGGTGCCGTCGACCGCAGCATCCGCCGCACTGTTCAACGTTCGTAAATTCAGAACCGCCTGCTCAGCAATCAAGCGTTCTTCCGGACTCAGTTCTGCAAAGTTCATCGGGCACCTCCATGGCAAAATGTCAGTAACATCGCCACGTTAACCCATCTCTCCCATTCGCGCAACCGTCCGTTACGGCACCCATGGTGATACTGTCCGGACTCATGCCTTTCCAAATGTCGCGTCCACCGCCAGGAGGCACCTTCGTTATCCGACACAGAAACCGCCAGACTGCTGCGTCCCGCCGTCGTGTCGTTGTAGACCAACAGCCAGTGGCCGTTTTTCAGTCGCACCCCGTCCAGTCCTGAGCCGGGATTTGTGAGTTCGCAGACGCCGGCGACGGTCCATAAAATCCCGTCGTCGTTGGATTCACACACACGAATCCGTTCAGTCACACCGTTTTCACGCATGTAAGCCACCAGACTGCCATCGTTGCGCCGCAACACCGCCGGCTGAATATTGCCAAAGCCCAGCAGAGGTTTGCTGGCATACCAGGAAGTTCCGTCGTCGTCACTGACTGCCATGATCGAGATCGAATACGTGTCCGAGTACAACGGCAACAGGATGCGACCGGATGGAAGAACGGTGGGCTTGCATCTTGGCTGCCAGCCGAGTCGCTGATACAGCTTTTCGCCCAGACGCTGCCGCAGTCGATCGAGACCTTCCCGGTGCGAATCTCGATAGTCCTGAGGTGCCTTTTTCAGCTGAGAGTCCAGCACTCGCAGTCCTTCGGCTTCGAAGTCCTCAGGTTTCAACAGGATTGTGCCGGTGTGGTTCCATGACGGACACGAATCTTCTGCTGTGCCACTGCTGTCCGCCAGCTTGAAATGCGTCAGGCAGGATTCCCACGAGTTGGCAATGATGACGGGCCAGAACAGCCACAGCCGTTCATGGCGATCCACCATCATGCACGTGTTGCAGTCCGGGAAACCGGGGGTGTCGGCCATCAGAAACGCGGCCCCCCAGCCTTGAGCGCCCTTTGCTTTTCGGGCACCAAAGACGGCGACATCGTCGGACGTGCGTTCGCCGGAGCCGCGGTACCACGAAACCAGCAAGTCGCCATTTGAACATTCCACAATCCCCGGTGCATGATTGTGGCTGCTGTGCAGTGGAAAGACGAACTCCGCCTGATAGAGCGGTTCGGCCGCACACACCGCACCCGTCGACATCAGCACAACCAAGCCAGTAATCCGAGTCAGCATCGTCTTCCAATCAGTTGAACAACGCCTGTATGCCAGGTCCCAGCCGCATTCTCGCCGCACTTCAGACGGAAGTGTTCCGGTGACTACTACGGAGTCTCCGGGATTTGCGCTGCCAGTTCCAACCCCGTTCTGCGTACAATTTCACCCGCTTCGCGTCCGGGCCCCGTCCGTTCTTCGTAGCCATCTTCGCGAAAATCGAAACTCGGGACAAGATAGCCGAGCTCTCCGTTCGCCAGACCCACGATCGATCGCAGTCGACCGGACATCGCCTGCAGGATCTCAAAGCCGATGTCCGGCAACAGTTCTCCGGGAATGGTGATGAACTGCGCATCGCCGATCCAGATGACATTCATGTCGGTGCGAATTCTGCCGTCACGCATCCGGACCGGCTGTGGTGCGTTCTCCAGAAACTGTGCTACAGACTCACCAGTGACCGGTAATTCAATGGACCGTGTTTCCATGAAAAGTACGTCCGACTGAGAGGGCACCGCCTGTCGTGCGGCTGTCACGACGAATTTTGCCAGGGCGATCCCCATCGTGGAGGCGGCTTCGTTTGTTCGGAAGCGGGTATCCGGGGTCAGCATGCCTCCCAGGGCGCCGTTTAGAAATACGGTCTGTCCTCCCAGTCGGGCAGTCACTTCTTTGCACAGCGCTCCCACAAAATCCGGCGACAGCGATTTGGTGCGTTCCAGGCGAATCACTTCCGGATGGCAGGCCAGATTGATCACATTGACCAGTGGCACTCCATCGTCGCCGATCGCCTGCAGAATGGACACGGTTGGATCAACAAGACCCGGGTCGCGGCCGTTCCTGATCAGATCGACGACCCGCCCGCCGGCGAGTGACATTTCCGTTGTGCCGGTCTGCAGTCGCTGAACGTGTTTCAGATTCGCCGCTGCTTCCAGTACGGCAGCTTCCGTCTGAGCAAGAATGTGCTGCACGTATTGTTCGGGATAATGGCCGTAGAAACCGATCGTGTCGACATTCGCGTGTGTGTGCGACATCGCCACAATTACGTTGGGGAAGCCTTTGTTTTGCAGTGACGCACGCAGGCGGTCGATGTCCCATGGACCAAGTCCGAACACGTCCAGCCCGGCAAAGACGACCTTCCGGCCATCACGCTGAAAAATCACAACCCGGGCCAGCAAATCTTCGGCCAGATCAAGAGTGTCACCACGGCCGTTGGCAAGAAGGTCAGCAAACACGGTCGGAGCGATCGAGCGTTCGGCTGTGCCCACTCTGATCCGACACGCAGTTTTCAGTTGCGGGGGGTCCTGAGATTTCGTGCGGCGCAGATCGATGGAAACGTTGGGGCAATCAGACGGAACGCGACGCCCCTGTGGAGCAAAACTAATGATGCCCGTGGTCGTACCATCTGCTGCGCAGACAAACTTCAGACCCCGTTCTGTGTAGTCAAGGTACTGCTGCGTTTGAAACAACACCTGTGCCTCCGGTTTCCCGAATGCATCTTCGATGGCTTGACGGTTGGGGTACCGATCGTCACCGGACGCAGCCGTGACCAGAGCCAGTTTGTCGGCCCGAAAATACAAACGATCGTTCAGGACCTCACTGCCGGCGACCGGATAACGCAGATCATCCGCGTGCCCTGTCCTAATGGCAGACAGGCCAAGTGAAGTGATGACATCCTGTTTGCTTGTCGTTCCAAGTGGCATCCCGCGATACGTCGGCTGCCCACATGCCATAGCACTGGACACGCACACTGCGACCGCCATCAGGATACCGCTGCGCAAAGGCGGAAGTACGTATAGATTCCGAACGTGCCACGCTGAATCTGTCGCAGGGCAGTGTTCTTCGAATGACTCGTGATTCATCAGCTGACTGCACTTCAGGGGGCCGTTAACGGCGGTAAACAAGCGTCGTAAGTGACCATGGGTGTCCGTCCAGATCAAATTCAAGTTCGCCGAAGACCGCCACGTGTCCGGACGTGGGAATCTCGACTTTACCGACCCAGTCCGTTCCCGTCAGGGAAAGCTCCGTTGATGTCCACTTGTCGTTTCGGAAGTCAAGGTCGTCCGAACTGGCGATCCAGAATCGTACCGTTTTTGGCGACGGCTTTGCCGTCATGGTAAGCGTCAGGTTGTTGCTGTTGTTGGCCACTGTCCACGAGTGTTTTGGGAGTGCGCGGTCCGCTGCAACATGGCGAAAGAAGACGGCCAATGTCATCAACGCACTGTCGCGACCACCGTCCAGACCATGTCCTGCATTTGGTACCTGGCGAATGTACTTTTGTCCTGGCAGTTCGTCCCAATACAGGTTCATTGCATCAACGACCCAGTACGGATCGTTGGTGCCCACGATCAGCAGCTTCGGCAGCGTCAATTGTTCGCGGTAAGTAAACGGATCCATCATCGTTCGTAGCGCGGCCTCACGTGGTGTCTCCTGTTCGTCCGGGCGTTTCACAAGCCCCTTGCTGGTATAATCAATGATCTGCTCGCTGAACTTTCCCCACGATTTCAACTGGTGATTCATTTGAGCTCGAAAGTTGAGAACATCGATTACGATGGGCGCTGTCGCACATATTCGCTGGTCAGCAACCGGCGTCAGCCAGCTTGTCCAACCGCGCTTGGAGCCGCCGGTGATTACAAAATGATCAATCGACTGAGACCATTCAGCGTCTGCCAGTTCCTGCACGGCATCCATTGTCTTGACGGCACTTTTGACCATCGGGAACAGCAGCGGCCATGTTTCGTCGCCGGTTTCCAGATACTTCAACCAGGTATCGGTAATGAGATCATCTTCTGTTCGTCCGCCAAACAAAGGTTGGTTCGGAACCTGATGCAACATAACGACTCGAGCGCCGCACATCTGTGCCAGCTGCAGCCCGGTTTTCATGTCGTCTTCGTCGGGCGAACCGGGCTTGCTGCCGCCGTTGACAAACAACAGTGCATGTCCGGGGAACGTCAGTTTTTTCGGCTCATAGACCTCGACGGCGTGCCGCCAGATGATGTCGTGCCATTTTTGCGAAGTGACTCGCAGCTGATGCACACGCCCGGCTTTGGTTTCGATCGTCCCGATCGACTTCCATGCGAAATCCGGTTCCGAGCGGCTGACATAAGTTTGCAGGGCGCTGGGGACAGCAGGAGTCTCCGCAGCACAGGTTGACGACGCCGCGAACAGAAACAACAACAGGATGACAGACTTCATGCAAAGGCCTTCTCTATGAGCAGAGCGGTTTTCAGGAAGGTGTGGTCGTGGGGCTCGCGAGAAAGCAGTTCAGGCAGGTCGAAGGATAGCCGCCGCGGTCACAAATCAGCGTAAGTCACCGTAACGAATTCCTGCGATCGTGATGCCACGATCCTCTCACACCCAGCCAAACAGACCTATTTGGTGGTCAGTTCGATCTTCCCGAATTCGGCGGGTTCGCCCTTCTTTACGGTAATTTTGAAACTGGATTCCTTAGCGTTGGAGTATTTCCCCTTCAGTTCATCCGGCCCACCGTAACTTGCGGAAATCAGGTTCATTTTTCCCCACATGAAGGTCAGTGTGTAGTCACCTTCAGGAACTCCGTCACCCGATTCGTATGTGGAGATTTCGAACTTGCCGTCTTCACCGGTCAAAGCCGATGAAATCGAGGGGTGCTCCTGATCGACTCCGGCCACATTATGACACTCAACCTTCAGTGGCTTTGCCGTTGGCACGGGAGTACCGTCCACGAAAACCTGACCGGTCAGTCCCGATGTCTCCTTGCGAAAAGGCTGTTCTTCACTTGAGCACCCGGTCAATGCAAATCCGATCGACGCAGTCAGCAGTAATCCGGTTGAAAACTGTCGAATGCCTGCCTGTGAATACCATGACGCAGATTCCCAAAAAACCATGATCATTCTCTCCAACAGTTGTTAACTGAACGGACCAATTGAAAACAGGCACACACGAATCCGACGCGCAACAGGTAAAATATCGCGCGTCGGAACTCCGAAACAGACGACTGGAGGAGGCGGTCGGACCGCACTCACGACATCACAGCAGGACCAAATTCCAAAGCGTCGACAACGACGACCACACGTGGCGATTCAGCACTCCTCAGTCTTCAACTGCCTTCAGTCGCCGCATAGAGACTGAAACGCTGGATTCCGAGTCAGCGTGGCATTACCGGTCATTCGCCCTGGATGGGCCTCCAAGATCAGAACTCACCGACCACTTCTCCCTTGGCACGAGTCACCAACGCTGCAAACGTGCCTGCATCAATGCTGGCACTCAGAAACCTGACAGCGCCGTCGGCCAACAGGACCTGCGAGCCTCCTGTGTGAAAACTGTAGAGACCACCTCCGCGAGCATTAGTGCAATTGATGGGACAAGGTCCTCCGTTCGGCGCGAACGGCGCCGGCGTTCCGTCATAAAGAGAACCGGCAATCCAGTGTTCGCCATTCAGAATGTCGCCCCAAGCGCCACCGTTCGTTCCGCCAAGTACAGCAGAAAGGGTCGGGTCCAACTTGTTTTTCTTGTAGATATTTGTTCCGCCGACTCGTTCACCAACCAAAATCGTATTGGAGCTGCCATCGGTGATGTCTCTCATTCGGGTGATGGGATCACCGCTTCCTCCTATAGGACTGCCGCCAACGAATACGAGTGCTCCCCCACGTTGCCCACCGGCATTACCGGCATAAGCCACGGAAGCAAAGCCCGAACGAATGCCGTTGGTCGTAGTATAGTCGCTTCGTGCAGCTGTGAACGTGATGGGGAAGCCTGCGGGAGAGTAGTCATAATCGTGTACGGGTCTGGCCGACGTCGACGGGCAGACATACGCAGGCAGGACAGTCGCAATGACTTCAAGATTGGAGGTAATGACGGACGCAGGTCCGTGTCCAAATCCAGCAGCCTCATTCCATGCCGGGTGATTCGAATCCCATTTGTTCCAGAGTGGTGCCTGGTCGAGATACGGAAGAATCTGAATGCCCCATACCGAGGCGTTGAAGTTGGTGGAGAGCATCCAACTGAACGGAAAGCTTCGGCTCACATCATGATAATTATGAAACGCCAGGCCCAGCTGTTTCAGGTTGTTCTTGCACTGCGTTCTGCGAGCGGCCTCTCGAGCCTGCTGGACAGCGGGCAGCAATAGAGCAATCAGGATCGCAATAATTGCGATCACCACCAGCAGTTCGATGAGAGTAAAACCTCTCACGCGTCGAGATGAACGTAAACTGAGTCGCATTGGAATACTCCACCAAGAGAATTGACGAACAGACAAAGGGTTTGAAGTTGGTTTGCGGCGATGTATTGCGGAACGAAACTGGCCCACCTGCAAAAAGAACAAAACCTTCCCCCTGCCCGACCGACCGGTCGGGCAGGGGGATTGTACTCTCTGTTCAACGTCCGATTCAACACTTCACGACAGGCCATTGGAAAATAACAGTGAGATTTTGAAGGAATCTGTTCACGTTTGGCGAAACAACAGAACCAGGCAACGTTGACCTCAATGCTGACGATAAGGGACGGCCCAGCTAACAGCGAATTACGTGCGATCGACGAGCAGAGCGCCCAGAATAAATTGGCTGGTTTCCTGCGTGACCTGTTCGGCTGTCAGCTTTCCGTGCGGGTCGAACCAGCGTGAGATTCCAATAATCGTGGCAAACACGTTCAACGCTGCAATGTCCACATCCAGGTCACGCAATTTGCCTTGGTATTTCAAGCCGCGGAGCGTTTCACGAAGGAACTCCAGATAACGCCTCTTGCGGGCCACGATATGCTCGCGATGTTCCTGAGTCAGAGCCGGCAATTCGTCCGCCAGAATGGTGATTTCACGAACATACGCTGTCATGCCCGCATGGCGTTCGAGAATAAATCGCAGACATTCTTCAGGATCCTTAATTGAACGCGCCGGTTCGACAACCAGAGATTCGACCGTG
>JBDONA010000341.1:0-7228 GCA_039831575.1 Fuerstiella sp.
CCTGTGCTCCCTGGTCGGCAGCCTGAGCGATCAGGTCGACATGTTTGTCAATCATGGACTTCTTGATCACGTTAACCGCGGCATCACCCGGTTCCGAAAGGGTGGCCTGAATCAGAGCTCCTCGAACCATTCGCGGCATGGGTCGCTTCTCCTGTTCTGTGCATTGCTCGGACAATTTCCGCTACAGCAGTTTGCTTATTGTCGTGGACGATACTGGCTCGTGGGAGTAACGAAACTGCCATTGAAAAGCGTTCTTCGCGGCCACAAGTCAGCGTGAAACGCTGTAAGCTTAACAGAATCTGTCTTTCGCAAAACATCGCGACTGACACCGAGCGGCCTGATCATGTAATTCAGCTCGAGAACATCAATGGAGTGAGTCGTCGACAGGCGAACTCATCCGGGGAGGTAGCGTGGCGATTGGGGCAGCGGAACTTCCGCTGGGGCTTCGTTGACCGGATTGGCCCACAGACTGCTGATCACATCGCATGAAACATTCGCCAGCGCCACGGAATTCGACCAGAATCATGTCCACGATTTGTCGGTAACGCTGGTTGTTCCTGAACCGAAAAAAAACACGCGATTCACGGCTTTCAGAAGTCAGGTCGGGGAAAGCTGATTCGTTGCAATGAAAAACAAGATGACCACGATGTTAAAAAACGGTTTTCTGTTCATCAGCATTCTTGTCGTGTCCGTTGCGTGCGCCGCCAGCGAACCCAACGCTCAACCGGGGAAGGCAGGAGCGAATGTCAGCCCGCCTAACGTTCTTTTCCTCGCGGTCGACGATCTGAATGACTGGGTCGGCTGTCTGGGCGGACACCCTCAGGCAAAGACGCCTAACATTGATCGCCTTGCAGCACAGGGCGTACTGTTCGAACAGGCCTATGGGGCCGCTCCGCTGTGCAGTCCGTCGCGAACGTCACTTATGACGGGGCTGCAACCGTGGACGACCGGCGTCTATGGAAACCGAAACTGGTTCCGGGACATTCCAAAGTTTGCAGACTGGCAGACCATTCCACAGTACTTCCGCCAGAACGGTTACCGAGCCGTCACAGGAGGAAAGATCTATCACCAGTCTAAAGGAACGTTCTCAGACCCGGTCGCCTGGGACGAACAGTATTCAACGCAGATGGGCACTCCGTTTCCTCCCAGTGACAAACGGTATCGGCACGGCATGCACGATCTGTTTGACAATAAGATTCTGGCCAGGCTGATTGACTGGGGACCGATTGAACAGTCGACGGAACAAACCAATGACTGGAAGACGGCGGACAAGGCAGCACAGATTCTGCAGCAGGAGCACAGCAAACCGTTCTTTCTTGCCTGCGGAATTTATCACCCGCACCTGCCGTGGTATGCACCGAAAAAATACTTCGACATGCACCCACTGGACGCCATCGAACTACCGCCGTCGAAGGAAGGCGACCTGGATGACATTCCGCCCGGCGGCGTCAGAATGGTGGGACGAGCGGTTAATATTGTCAAAGAACAGGGGCAATGGAGGAATGCGGTGCAGGGCCGTCTGGCTTCCACGTCCTTCGCAGATGCCTGTGTTGGTCACGTTCTGGGTGCTCTGGAAGAGAGCAGACATCGTGACAACACGATCGTTGTGTTTTGGGGAGACCACGGCTACGACATCGGAGAAAAGAAGTTCGCCAAGTCAGCGCTTTGGGAACAGACGGCTCGCACGCCGCTGATCATTCGTGTTCCGAACGGTACTCCGGGCAGATGTCTGCGGCCGGTGACTCTTGTCGATCTGTTTCCCACACTCATCGAATTGTGTGGTCTGCCACCGCGCGATGATCTCGACGGTCGCAGCATCGCCCCGCTCGTGCACGGTCCGCAGAAGCAGTGGCCGTTTCCGGCGGTCATTTGCCATTCCCCGGACTGGCATGGCCACAATCATGCCGTCCGCACAGAACAGTATCATTACATACACTATGACGGCGGTGGGGAGGAACTCTACAGCGCTCACGACGACCCACACCAATGGAACAACCTCGCGAATGATCCGCAGTACGCGAAGGCAAAGGCCCAACTGAAGAAATGGCTGCCGAAAACCACTGCCGAACACTTTCGGAGCGAGACGGGGAAAGCAGAGTGAAGCAACCAGCTGACGTGAGAACACAATTTTTTGCCGTGGGTCGTTGGTGTCTGCTGTTCTGCGGCGGCGTTATGTGCTCAATCCAGGCAAACGCCGACTGGCCTCAGTTTCGAGGACCAAATTCTTCAGGCGTCGCAAATAGCGGATCAGTTCCGGTCGAGTTCGGTCCCGGACAAAATGAGCTTTGGCATGTGCCGCTTTCGCCGGGGCACAGTTCTCCGTGCGTCGTGGGCAAGTCCATCTTTCTGACGACATTCGACGAAGAACAAAAACGGCTGTCGCTGGTGTGTCTAAATCGAGCCAACGGCACGACGCGTTGGCAGCGGCATGTATCGGTCGACACCATGGAAAAAGGTCACCCCTCGTTCAACCCGGCCAGCAGTTCACCGGCATGCGACGGTGAGCGGGTTGTGGCGTACTTCGGATCATATGGGCTGATCTGTTTTGATCTGAGCGGTCACAGGTTATGGGAAGTCAGGATGCCGCTGACGAAATCGTTCGGAGGCAATGCAACGTCTCCCATGATCGCCGGTGATGCAGTCATTCTGTATCGCGGCAACTATGTCGATCATTACCTGTTGGCTGTCAATAAGAGAACCGGCGAAGAATTGTGGAGAGTGCCGCAGGACGAAAAGTTCACGGGAGAAATGGCATGCACATCGTGCCCGATCGTGTCTGGAGACAAACTGATCGTGCATACGGTTCGATCTGTGCAGGCATTCGACGTTTCGAATGGCAAACAACTCTGGATGACCAAGTGCGCGACGACCGCAACCAGCACGCCCGTAATTTGTGGAGATGAAGTCATCGTGGCCGCATGGAACAAGATGGGCGAACCCGCGTTAAAGCCCCCGCTTCCGACTTTCGATAAATTGGTCGCCGATCACGATCAGGACGACGACAAGCTGATCAGCCGTGACGAGTTTCCGGAGTTGTGGATTTTTCATCGCCCGGAAGGCATCGAGGCTCCCATGAACGGAGGAAAGGTGCAATTCGGTTGGGCCGATCGAAACAAAAATAAGAAGATTGCCTCAGACGAATGGGCAACTCAAATCAAGGATCTCGAAGACTTTCGTGCGGGATATGAAACGCACGGCTTGCTGGCCATTCCGACGAACAGCAAAGGCATCGTCGCCCCCGACAAAGTCAGGACATTGGAAACTCAGGGGATTCCCGAAGTACCATCACCACTGTGCGACGGAACGTACGTCTACTTTGTGAAGAACGGCGGCATCCTCACTTGTCTGGACGTCAGGACCGGAAAACGAGTTTATCGTATGCGTACTCCCGGACGCGGAACACATTACGCCTCGCCACTAATAGCAGACGATAAGTTATTCACGATATCCGGTGACGGCCGAGTAACGGTCCTGACTCTGGGGCCGGACCCAAAAATCCTTGCGACCAACGAGATGCAGGACGGGGTCTACGCGAGTCCGGCCATTGTCGACGGCACAATCTACGTGAGGACACATGCGGCACTGTTCGCCTTTCGAGGCCCCTGAATTCACGCCAATCAGGTCTGAAAACCGTTGATCCGCCGCGCAGGATACAAATCGATACCATCAGAACAGACAAACATCACTGGGACTCGGTCGACTGCCTGCCTAAACTGCGTATATTCGGTCTCAGCGTTCGACTTAGGGATTGGGGTTGAGGATGCCGATCTAACTACTGACACGACACAGAGGACAGGCGACCGCTCCACCGAACGCGCACAATTCCGGGCTCACGCTCGTGGCCGGGAACTCGCTTCCCTCGGCCTTTGAACCCGATTCAGCAACAACATCAATACGGGAATCAGCAGTGATACTGGATTCATTAATACTCGACAGGTTGATTCATCGACGCGTCGTTTCGATGTCAATTGTTCTTGCTTGCTTATGGCTGCCGTCGGCCGTCGCGAATGAGTCGATTAAAAATTTCACGCTTCGCTCACATCGCGGCGTGGCATGGTCATTGGACGACGTTAAAGATCACCAATTGGTGGTGGTCGCGTTTCTGGGCACAGAATGTCCGCTTGCCAAACTATACGGACCGCGTCTGGCGGAATTGCACAAGCAGTACAGCGACAATGGCGTGACGTTCATTGGCATCAATGCGAACACTCAGGACAGTCTGGCTGAGATCACGGCTTATGTCACAAAGCATAAGATTTCATTTCCCATGCTGAAGGACGTTGGCAGTCGAATTGCCGATCACTTTAAAGCAGAACGCACGCCCGAAGTTTTCCTTCTGGACGAAAACCGTACGGTTCAATATCACGGAAGAATTGACGACCAGTACCTGATTGGTCTGTCTCGCGAGAAAGTCCGACGAAGAGACCTGGCCATCGCAATCGAAGAATTGCTGGCCGGAAAACCAGTATCCGTCTCCCACACCGACCCGGTCGGTTGCCACATTGGGCGCCCCAGCCAGGTGGAACCCCACGGCGACGTTACATACTCGAACCGGATCGCTCGTATCTTCAACAATCGTTGTGTGGAATGCCATCGCAAAGGCGAGCTGGCACCGTTCGCACTGAGCACCTATGAAGATGTGATTGGGTGGGAGGAGACCATCCTGGAAGTTATCCGCACAAAGGGCAGAAACAGCATGCCGCCATGGTATGCAAGTTCAAAACACAAACCAGGAGTATTCAGCAACGACGCTCGACTAACCGAACAGGAAAAGGTCCTGATCGAAACGTGGGTGGACAACGGAATGCCGGAAGGTGACAAGTCTCACTTACCGGCCCCGCCTTTGTTCGTGGAGGGCTGGAGGATGCCGGAACCTGACCAGGTGATCAAGATTCGAGACACACCGTTCGATGTTGCTGCGGAAGGCATCGTCCAATACCAGCACTTCAAGGTCGATCCGGGCTGGGACGAAGACAAGTACGTAACGGCAACTGAAGCGCGTCCAGACAACTCCCGCGTCGTGCACCATATCATCGCCTACATCATTCCGCCGGGCGACGAAGACGAGCAGAAGAAGAATCGGAAAATGCTGGTTGGCTATGCACCCGGGGCGACGCCGAGGGTCATGGACGAAGGAACAGCGCTGTTCGTCCCGGCCGGCAGCACGCTTGAATTCGAAATGCACTACACGCCAAACGGGACGGCTCAGACAGACCTGAGCTACATCGGTGTGAAGTTTACGGAAAAAGAAAACGTCAGGAAGTTGCTCAGAGGCGGCGCAGCGGCCGCCCGAAAACTCAAAATAGAGCCAAATAAGATTACGGAAGACATCGTCGCGCTGCACAAGATAGGTCGTGATCAAATGCTGCTCGACATGACGCCTCATATGCACCTCCGTGGAAAATCGTTTAAGTACGAGATGAAGCTTCCAGGAAAATCGTGGGAGACGCTGCTGGACGTGCCGAATTACGATTTCAACTGGCAGCTGACATATGAACTGGCAAAGCCAATACGTCTTCCGAAGAATACAGTAATTCGATGCACAGCTGCGTTCGACAACACTGCAGACAATGACGCAAATCCGAATTCAAACGTGACTGTAGGATGGGGGCCCCAGAGTTGGGATGAGATGATGATCGGTTTCTTCAGTACCGTGGATGCGGACAAGGAAGACATCAAGAATGCTTCGACTGGCAGTTCCGACAGTGACCGGACAGGTGATTGATGACAAAGCTACTGCCCGTCGCACTGCTGCTTGCCGCGACCTGTTCAGCGATCGCCGCGGACAACTGGCCTAGGTTTCGAGGAGCCAACGCTGATGGAGTGGCCCCTGATCACCCAGGTCTGCCACTGACGTGGACGAACACAGAAAACGTCAAGTGGGCTGTGGACGTGCCCGGTTGGGGCTGGTCTTGCCCGATCATCTGGGGCGACCGCGTTTTCTTAAGCACGGTCGTCAGCGAAGAGGAAAACCTCACGCCCAGCAAGGGCCTGTACCAGGGTGAAGGTGTACGAGATCCGGCAAAGGGCGTTCATCACTGGATGGTTTTCTGCTTCGACCTGAATACCGGCAAAGAACTCTGGCAACACGAAGCACATGTCGGTCAGCCGAAAGTGCCGCGGCATCCCAAAAGTACGTACGCCGCCGAAACGGCGGCCACGGATGGCGAACGAGTTTACGTGCTGTTCGGCGACCTTGGCCTGTATTGCTACGACATGGACGGTAAACCGCTGTGGTCGCAGGCGATTGAGCCAATGAAAACGTTTCTGGATTATGGGGCCGCGGCGTCTCCGGTGGTTTACGACGGTCAGGTGTTCGTTGTCTACGACAACCGTGACGAGTCCTGGATTGCATCGTTCGATGCGAAGACCGGTAACGAACGTTGGCGTGCAGCTCGCGGAAAAACACACTCATGGGCGACACCATTGGTGTGGCAAAACGAACTCCGCACCGAAATCGTGGTGCCGGGCCAGAAGAGAAATTGCAGTTACTCGCTCGACGGTGAACTGCTGTGGGAATTTAACGGCAGGATGTCGAATCTCGTGATTCCGTCACCGTTTGCTGCACACGGACTTTGTTACATCGCATCTGGCTACGTCGGTGACAATCATCGGCCCACCTTTGCCATCAAGCCCGGAGCCGCTGGCGATATCACTCCGGTCGAGAACGGGGACTTTGCCGACAACGAATACATCCAGTGGTATCAGGGCAAGTCATCGTCCTACAACCCGTCGCAGATTGTCTACGGCGATTATCTGTACACACTTTACGATCGAGGATTCCTGACCTGCCATGACGCAGGAACGGGAGAAGAAATCTACAGCAAACGCAGATTAACGCCCGGTGGTTCGTTCACTTCGTCTCCGTTTGCTTACAACGGGCATCTGTTTCTGTTGAGCGAAGACGGACTGACTTACGTCGTGAAGGCCGGTCCGGAATTTGAAATCGTTAAACGAAATCCGCTTGATGAACTCACCATGGCATGTCCCGCCGTCAGCGGCGACAAGCTGCTGGTTCGGACCGCATCAAAGCTGTACTGCATGACACATGGAGCCAAACTGGACGCCGCGACCGCCGCCCGTATGCAACCACGTCGCCCGGCGTCGTCAGCGACGGACCTGTGGACGGCCGCTCGTGAGGGAAACCAAAAGGAAATCAGGCGGCTGCTGGACGCCGGCGCGAAGGTGAATGCACGACAAGGCGGCAGCGGTCTGACAGCACTCAACA
>JBDONA010000383.1:0-1734 GCA_039831575.1 Fuerstiella sp.
TTTATTCGATTCGGTTCTTGTTGTATCGCAGCGAATCGCGAGCTCGCAGTTTGCTGTACAACTCGTTGATTTGTCTCCCCTCGTTGTTAATCGCATTGGTGTTGGATTTTCTCAGGTTAACAGCATTCGGATAACAGCTGGCGATAGGCGAGCTTCGATTCACCTATGTCGCTCAGGCCGCGTGCTCGGAGTTGACGCTCCAAGACTGAAATCGCCGTTTTCCATATTCGGCGTGTCGTGTTCGTTAAAAGTTGATTCAAAATTATGTCACACAGTACTCCGCCATCCGGCCTCAAAATGGGCCTTCCCATTCCGAATTCAAAACTCGGATTGTGGTTGTTCCTCGGCACGGAAATCATGTTCTTCACGGCGTTCATCGGTGCCTATATTGTTCTGCGGATCGGATCGCCCGGCTGGCCGACGGATCCGCACGATACCCACATCCTTGTATTCTGGGGCGGCTTCAACACCTTCGTGCTGATCGTGTCCAGTTACTGTGTCGTCGTCGCTCACGAAGCCATGGCAAAGAGGAATTTCCCTCGAGCCCGAAAGTTCCTGATGGCCACTATGGCCTTGGCGTTCGTTTTTCTGGGCGTTAAGTCCTGGGAATACTACGGTAAGATTTCGCACGACATTATCCCCAGCCACATCGCGGAAACACCTACTCAAGCCATCGGCAAGGTGGATCGCGAGCTGGAGCAGGTCGTGAGGGAGCGTTTGGCCGTGTACACGAACTCTGGTGCCATCGATATCGCTGAACCCCGGGACCTCGCGACCTTAGGCGCTCAGATTGACGCCTATGCCAAAGCGAACGTCGAGGTATTCGAGGTCCCCGAAGTACGCGATTCGGCAGCTGCCACTAAAGCACTGGGTGAAGTACTGGCTGAAGCGAAACGGCAGGCGGCTTTGGTCGCGAAGACGGAAGCTCTGGAACCGTATCTAGGTGGGATCGATTCCCAGCTGGTCGCTGATGCCGCAAAGGGTGCCGCGGATACGGTCACTGCTGCCGATGCAGCTGTGGAGGCCGCAAAGCAACCTTCCGGGGCGGACGCCGCCGCCGTCGGTCGTGTTCTTACAAGACTCAATGAATCCTCAATTCATGTAGCTGAACTCCTTGCAGAGATGCAGCCAGTGGTCGACATTGACGTCGCTCTGTACGGTAAATGGCAGAATCTTCACCAGCACATCGTAGCCAACGTCTCTCTGGATGAGATTCCCGTTGCCACCGGTCCCAAGTACCTTGCCGCTCGCGAAGCACTGCCGGAAGGTGGCACACTGCCGGTTCTTGAATACGACGAGATGACCGCCGAACTGGAACGGCTGAAGAGCGATCCTGGCTATGGTAGCTCTGTTCAGGCCGGTGTCCTGGATCCTCACCCGGTTCTTTATGGCAATCTGTTTGCCTCAATCTACTTCCTGATGACGGGTTTTCACGCCATTCACGTGATTGTCGGCATGCTGCTGTTTGCCAGACCGTTGTTGCAGGGCAGTAATCTTGATGAAAACTGGACGGACTGGGTAGAGAACAGCGGCCTGTACTGGCACTTCGTTGACCTGGTCTGGATCTTTCTGTTCCCGCTGCTGTACATTGCTTAATTCATACAACTCGCGTTCTTTCGCCTCTTGGCGCATTCAGGATCGAAAACATGGCACACGATGATGACAGTGCCCATCACGTCAACTACCTGGCAGTCTTTGCAGTACTGTGTGTGTTCACCGGGCTTTCCGTCGCGT
>JBDONA010000344.1:0-1734 GCA_039831575.1 Fuerstiella sp.
CCCAGACAAGTGGAAGTTGTGTCGCTGGCAATGTGCCGTGAGCGATTACAAATTGCACCGTGGATTCTGAAATGTGCAGCCTGCGACTAATGGTGGCGGTTGGCGTGCAGATCGAGTGCAGCAGTTGAATGCTCTCGATCAGGGCTGCGGATGGACCGTTCATGATTCGGCCGCCTGCGATTCCAACCATTCTTCCAAAGATTGCCGGATCCACCTGGGATGTGTCCCAAGCCGGATCGGTTTCGGGAATGCCCCCGCTTTTACCAGCAGTTCAATCTGCCGAGTTGAGCATCCCGCCCAGGCTGCCGTTTCCCTTTTGGTGTTGAGCGGCTTCAGGTCCGCCACGTCGATTTGTGTTGTTGGCATGTGCTTTTCCGATGCGAAGTGCGTTGAAAGCGAACAGCAGCGTTCGCACCGGGATTAAACAAAGCGAAAAAGCCGTGAACCACTCCGGTTCACGGCTTTCATAAGCAACATAAGCAAGTCATAAGTAAGTCATAAGTAAGTCATAAGGACCGCTCGAAGTCGTCCCAGGGTTCTTTCGGATATTGCTTCTTAAGCGCTGGTTTCAGTTGCAGCCAAATGAATTGAGATGGCCCTCTACGATCACCTTTCACTTTTGCCGGTGGCCACGTTTTCGTACGTAGACTTGTTGCGTTTATGCCAAGGAATTTGGCAACGGCGTGGGAAGAGACGAGCTTCTTCTGAGTATTCTTCTCGTCTATTGCAGACTTCGTCCGTCGCTTCCACTCGCGACTCACCCATACCAATGCAGCCCAAAAATCTGTCTGTGGGACAACCCGTTTCCACGCCTCAGTAACGTCATGCTGCCCGTGCTGCTTTAGTCCGCTGATCGTCCCAGCTGCTTGAATGGCCATATGAAGCTGCTGGTAAATCGGCTCAAACAGATCAATCTCCAAAACTGGCAACAACCGCAGTCGCTGGGCGACAAGAGACTTGATAGCGGCATCATAAGGTTCCGAACCGAACAGCCTAGTTGGCAGCTTGAATGCCTGACTTTGAAGCACTTCGGCAGCACTCAATAGCTCACTCGCCTCGTCAAGTAACTCCGCTTCATCTGTCGGAAGTGATTCTGGACGGGATCCGTTGCTAAATGCCGCTCTTTGCACGCCCACTAACGGGTAGCCGACGCCACCTGTAACTCGCGCGGCCACTGTCTCAACCATCATCGGCCTGGCTCCTGAAGTCCGAACATCCTGAAAGAAAGCAAGGCGGCAACGGTTCAGGAAAACCGAGTTCGCTCCGTCGAGCGACCCTTCCGTTTGCGAACGATGTCGAACTAGGTGATCAACTCTCGAACGGGAACGATTTTGGCGACGCAAGACGCCCTGTCCACTCGGTTCTCGGTTAAACCCAGAACGAGCCGAAATCTCCTGCTTTTTGCCGCGTGAATCTGAAACACCTTCGGCGAGGATGTCTGGTAAATGTCGCGAACGGAGAGTGCGTATGATCCTCGACCCCTTCTCCGTTGCCGTAGCTCCTCAGCGTGGCCGTGAATGTCGCCGATGATGTCGTAACCTGTCATACGTCCCTCTGCTGTTGTCGAATTTCAGTCGTTGCTTTTGTTCCATAGATAAAAGTCAAAGACTCGTTCGTGGAACCAGCGGGTGGTGGCAACTTTGTGGATGTACTTGGGCGTGGCACGTCGATCTTCTACAGAATACACGCCCATTTTTTCCAGCTTCTCACACTCCCTGGCGATTCTGGCGGCAT
>JBDONA010000928.1:0-7171 GCA_039831575.1 Fuerstiella sp.
GATGAGCTGTGGCTGTCCGGAAGCACGAACACCGGCCAGCAGCCGCGTTAACAGACCAGGTTGTATCACATTGACGTCCGCCGATGTGATGCTTCCGAACTCAGGCTCGAGCGAACCTGTGTTTGCTCACTACGCAGGAATTCTCTCCAGAATGTCTGTGAACTCGTCTTTGTCGAACGCTCTCAACATACGGGTGTGTACGTTGTCTGCTTTGTGAAGGCTCAGCACGAGTGCGACGGCGGATTGCTCGTCGGGCGCTTTGAATTGCAGCACTCCGTCGAATTCGCCCAGGGTCCACAGCACGAACTCGATCTCGACACCCGATTTTTCGGCCTTGGCAGCGAATCGTTTTGCTCGGGCGGGCGAGTCATTCACTTCACGAATGCCAGTATCAGTGAACTTCAACAGCACGACGTAACGTTGCATGGCTTACTCCTTCACTCTTGACGGAAACGGACATAAGACTGAGACAACGTTTTCCCGCAGTCGGGTTAAATTCATTTGTGCCGCGATGCTTCCGCTGGTATTGCCCCTGGCCAGCAAACGGTGAGGGCGGCGACGATCGAGACACAGATCTGAGATGTATTGATCCACTTGGATGTTTCGTGAAGACTGACGAAGGCAGCGGGGCGCGCTTCATCAACAGCCGCAGTCATTTGCACGAGAGGTGTGTAGATCCACACGTAGTCAATACCTGTCAGAATCAGAATCAGCATAAGAAGTGACGATGCTGTCCAGCGTTTGAGTTTCGAAACCGTCGTTGGCCAACAGGCGGAGAGAATCAGCGCAGCCGCTACCAGCCCGAATGCGAACATGTAGTACGCCGGGAACCTGAGAACGGCCAATTCCGCCTTGGCGACCGAATCCAGGTTTGGTGAATGAACTTCGCTGAGCGTCGTCACGACAAACAAAGCGGCCGCGCCGACCCATGCGGCGATGGTGAATCGTGAAAGAGTGAGGCACAGATTGCGCACAGAGGTGTCCCTGAAATCAGCAGTGGTAGTGCAGGCTTTCCTGCAGGAATGGTTCGTTTTTCGGGACTGGAATCGCGAGCGCGAATGCTTTGACAAACAGCAGGCCGGACAGTCCGCAGGCACAAAGCATGCTGGCGATTTCCGGCAGGCCGAATACGGGGACGTTGCCGGTGACCGACGGAAAGACCATCACATACAGATCAAACCAGCGGCCGATGAGGACCACGACGGCGATCTTCAGCATCACGCTTTCGCTGCGTTTACACGGACGTGGCAGTAGGACGAAAAACGGGATGACCCAGTTCAATACGATGCTGCCGATCAACACCGGACCCCACGGTCCCTGTGTTCGAGGAATGAAATACGACGTTTCTTCCGGGATGTTCGTATACCAGATCAGCATGTACTGACTGAACCAGATGTACATCCAGAAACAACTGAAGCCAATCAGCAGTTTGCCGAGATCGTGCAGGTGGTCGTCGCGGAAAAATCCATTCAGCGGCCCCTGTCGCCTCAGCAGGATGCAGGCGATGATGATGGCGGCCAACGTCCCCATGATCAGACCGGAGAACTGATAGACGCCCCACATGGTGCTGAACCACAACGGTTCCAGAGCCATGATCCAGTCGACTCCGGCGAGAGAGATCGTGAACGCGAAGACGAACAGAAACAGAATCGAAGTGCGAACGCTGGGCGCGGGAGGTGCGTTTTGTTGTTCGTCCTGGCGTCGCGAGTTGCCGACGAGTCGTTTGGCGAAGGCAATCCACAGCGCGACGTAAACAACAGCTCGTACGGCGAGAAACGATGGTTGCAGCCAGTATTCCTTGAACCAAAACGTACCGGCGTCGCCGTCTCCGTGATGATGCCAGCCGTACTGCGACAGCCGCATGGCCACAGTCCCCAGCATCAACAGACCCGCCATCGGCAGCAGCCCGGTCAGCGCTTCCGGAACACGGCGGAACGCGGCACTCCAACCGGCTCCACAGACGGTGGTCAGCGCAATGAAGAGTGCTCCACCGAGGCCCAGTGTGATCAGATAATACGCCGTGACGAACAGATTCGCCCACGCGCGATCCGGGGAGATCACGGCGGTGACGGCCAGAATCGCAGCGCCAATGCCCGTGGCAGCGACCAGCCTGCGATTGAAGGCGGGGGAGACGTTGAGTTGTTCGAGTTTCATTGCCTGGCCTCGTCGGCTGTCTCAGTCGCCGGGGGCGGTGCGTCGGTCTTCAGAGCCGGTGCAGGCTGATCCGGCGCTGCCGCAGCTGTTATGGCGTCCGCACCCTGTTGCATGCTGCGGACGTAGTTGATGACGTCCCACCGTTGGCTTCGATTCAGTTGAGCGGCCATGGACGACATGCTGCCCTGTCCGTATGTCAGAATGTGGAACAACTGACCGTCCTTCATTTTGACCGACTTCCCCGTGGGCAACGGTGGCGGTGGCGGAAATCCACGTTTGGCCACTGGACCGTCTCCCGCACCTGTTGGACCGTGGCACGACACGCAGAAGATGGTGTAGATCTGAGCTCCACGCTGGATGGAGGCGTTCAGCTCCGCATGCGGATCCGGCTCATCCCGACCAGTCGTTTCGGCAGCTTCCGCACAAAACGGATTCTCAATTTCCTCACCGGCACGAATGGCGTCTTCTTTGGTTGCGGCGAAATACAGGGGCAGGTCGCCTCGCGGAATGCTACCGGCCACAGGCGGCTGCAGTGTACGGCCGTCGGGAAGCTCGGCGTTTGATGAGAACGCGGCAGACGCGGGCGACCGTTTCATTTCCGGCAGGAACTCAACGTTCGGTTGCGTATGGTCGACACCCATCGCAATCGCGAACGCTGCCGCAATCGCCAGAAGAACTCCCAACACGATGTTGATGCGAGTGAGGTTCATCATGGTTTGCCGCCTTCCCGGATCCGCTCTTCCGTCTCCAGGACGTTGAATTGCATCAGGATCAGCTGCACCGCGGCGAGGTCGAATGACGCGTCCGATTCGTCAATGACGAGAACGAAACGGTCATCAGCGACGCGAGGGTGAATGGGCGTCGCTTTCTTTCCCGGAAACAACCGACTGACGCCGAACAGGGCGAATACCGAACCAAAACCTGCCAGCAAGACAGCCGCTTCAAATGCGACCGGTATATCAGACGGCAAAGAATTCCATGGTTTGCCGCCGACATCGATCGGCCACCAGACCGATGCCGTCCAGTGTTCAAACCACAACATCCCAAGTGCGCCGGTCATGCCGCAGATGAAACAAACCCACGTCAAACGCGATGGCTTCAGGCCCATGGCTTTATCGAGTCCATGGACGGCGTACGGCGTGAATGCATCGACGATGCGCATGCCGTGTTCGCGTACAGCCGACGTGGCGCCCAGCAGATCACCTTCATGAGCAAATGTGGCAAGAAGGACACGGTTACTCATGAGGTCACCTCTACTCGTTCCTCGCGTTTCGTCGCTGGTTGCGACTCAACGAGGTTTTCCTGCACCGGCACGTCACGTTTCGTCAACTGCGCTGCACCCTTGATTTCGGCAATGGCGATCGCCGGAGCAATTCGGCAGAACAGCAGGAAGCACGTGAAGAACAGTCCGAAGCTGCCGACGAGGGTGGCGATCTCAATGGTGGTCGGCACGTAATGCGCCCAACTCGACGGCAGGAAGTCACGATGCAGGCTCGTGACAATGATCACAAAGCGTTCGAACCACATTCCGACATTCACCAGGATCACGATCACGAACACCATCGGCAGCGACTTGCGGATTGTCGGAAACCACAACAACTGCGGCACAACCACGTTGCACGTCACCATGATCCAGTAGGCCCAGCTCATGGGGCCGAGTGCCCGATTCATAAACACGAATTGTTCGTAGCCGTTGCCGCTGTACAAGGCCATAAAGAATTCAGTGCCGTACGCCATTCCCACGATGCAGCCCATCGACAGCATCAACAGACACATGCGTTCGATGTGCTTCGTGGTGATGTAGTCTTCCAGTCGCATCGTTTTGCGCGCGATAAGCATCAGCGTTGTGACCATCGCCAATCCGCTGAAGATCGCTCCGGCGACGAAGTAAGGCGGGAAGATCGTCGTGTGCCAGCCGGGAATGACGGCCGTGGCGAAGTCCATACTGACGATCGTGTGGACAGAAAACACGAGTGGCGTTGCCAAACCGGCCAGCAGCATGTACACGGTCTCGTAACGATGCCATGTGCGGGCGGAACCGTCCCAGCCAAGTGCCAGGATCGACGTGATTCGTTTTCGTAAACCGGGTTTCGAACGATCGCGAATCGTGGCCATGTCCGGAATCAGGCCGACGTACCAGAACACAGCCGAGATCAGCAAGTACGTCGAAATCGCAAACACATCCCATAGCAGCGGCGACTTGAAATTGACCCACAGTGATCCGCGAGTGTTCGGGTAGGGAATCATCCAATAGGCCAGCCACGGGCGCCCCATATGAATCAACGGAAAGATTCCCGCGCACATGACCGCGAACAACGTCATGGCCTCTGCCGAGCGATTGACCGCCGTTCGCCATTTCTGCCGGAACAGAAACAGCACGGCCGAGATCAGTGTGCCGGCATGTCCGATACCCACCCAGAACACGAAGTTGGTAATGTCGAACGCCCAGCCGACCGTCTTGTTCACGCCCCACGTGCCAATCCCGGTCGCGATCTGATACCACACGGCCGCTACACCAACGATCAGGGCTGTCAGTGAAACAAAGAACGCCGCGTACCACAGTCCGGTCGGTGTGCGATCCATCGGCGCGCAGATGTCATTCGTGACATCTCCGAGCGTTTTGTCACCGGTGATGAGCGGCGGTCTGAGTTCTGAAGTCGAATCAGACATGCTCATCTCCCTGATCCTCTTCGATGTCCTCTCGGTTTCTCACCACGCGCATGTAGGAGACGCTTTGCTGGAAATTGAACTCTTCCAAAACTCCGTAGCGCCGCGGGTTTTCCTGATCGGTGTGAATTGCGCTGGTCATGTTGCTCAGATCGCCAAACGTGATCGCCTGAGCAGGGCATGACTGCTGGCAGGCGGTTTTGATGTCACCATCGGCGACCGGTTCGCCTCGGCGTTTCGCATCGATTTTGCCTTCTTCGATGCGCTGCACGCACATCGAACATTTTTCCATCACGCCTCGCGAACGCACCGCCACGTCGGGGTTGAGTGCCAGGTTCAGCAGCGAGTCTTCGCGTGGATACTCGAACCAGTTGAACCGTCGAACTTTGTACGGGCAGTTGTTGGCACAATACCGAGTACCGACGCAACGATTGTAAACCTGCTCGTTCAGCCCTTCGTCGCTGTGAACGGTAGCCAGCACGGGACAAACGGTTTCGCAGGGAGCGTTATCGCAATGCTGGCACATCATTGGCTGGTGTGACACGTGCACGTCGTCATCTTCGCCGGCGTAGTAGCGGTCGATCCGCAGCCAGTGCATTTCGCGCTGCCGCAATACTTCGTCTTTGCCGACAACCGGGACGTTGTTTTCCGACTGGCAGGCAACCAGACACGCCGAACACCCGGTGCAGGCGTTCAGATCGATCGTCATTCCCCAGCGGTGGCCTTCTTTCGGATGGTCGTCTGCCCACAGTTGAACTTCCGGGCCGAAGTGATGTTCCGTCTTGCCGGCTTCGGGATTCTTTGCAAACGCCGTCAGAGTCGTGAGCTGCACGATTCTTCGTCCATTCCGTCCCGTGTTCGATGAGGGCTGCTGGTCATCGACACCGCAGCCGGATATTTCACACACCCGGCAACTCGACAATCATTCCGAGGCACATTCCCAGGATGGCATCGATAATCTCTTTTGTCGACTACGAATCAACACATCGGATTACGGCCCGCCGCTGGAATTGATCGGTAACCGAAATCAGTCGCTGCAAATTCACCCCTAAAGGAACGGGTACAGGCAGATTGGCCGAGCAAGTAGTCGCACGGGTCACAGTCGGTCTCGGCTCCATGCCACCCATTTGCCGGCGACCTCAACGGGAGCGGCTTTCGGTCGACGAGATTGCTTTGGATTCGTCATGGCTTAAGCTCATTTGCTTCAACAGGAGCCTGACCCGGTCCACGAACTCGCAACACGTAAACGTCGGCCTCTTCAATGAAGAAGAGGACTCGATAGACGCGACCGCGTCTTGTTTTGAAGAACGCTTGCCTGACGTCAAGCTGACAGTCTTTGTTTTCGAGGGCCTCGCCAAAGCTGCCGGCATGTCTCTCGAGCCTGCCAAGAATGTCATCGTAGGCATCCAGCCATGCTCCGGCCCCACGGGGCGAGCGTTCAAAGAGCCACTCGAAGATGAATCGCTTATCAGCTTTTGCCTTTGGGAGTTCGTGAACACGAAATTGGTTCATTCGTTGCCAATACCGAACTCTGCTCGAAGCTGCTGCGAGTGCTCGCCAGCTGGTGTGCCTCGCTCGCCGTTCATGAAATCATTGATTGAGGCGTTAACCGCGGCGACGTCTTCTGCGTGTGCTACGTTCGATGGATTCTGCAACATCCAGAGGTCAAAGAGCTCTGGCAATCGTGAATCAGCGTCATCATGTCCGCCAAGTTGCTCTTGAACAAACTGGCTGAAGCTCTTGAGGTCGTCTGCGGTCGTTGCCATGGCGAAAGTCTCCTGTTTGGGTGCCTCTGCGACAAGGGTACCACGGCCCAACCCACAGAGTCAAAATCCTGACCGAATCAACATTCGTATTTCACCTGGAGTCGCGTCATGTCACAAAACCTGTCACAGAACCGGTGGCAAAAAAAGGAATTGTCTGTAAAATCTGTGGAAAGATTGAAAGGTCGAGAGCGACGTTCCACTGACATTAATGCGTGCCCGGCAAAGACTTAGCGACCGACTTGCAGTTCACAGTGAGTTGGCCTTCTAAACCGTAGGTCGCAGGTTCGAATCCTGCCGGGCGTATTCTAAAACACTGCAAAAATGCTTGCACAGCGACGCTGCCTCATTGCTGGCAATTGCCTGTTTATGGCACTTTGTGCCCCTCAACACATGTACGTACATGTGTGAAACGGGAGCCGCATTGAACTACCAGTCGGGCAACTCCTCGGGATCAGCAAGGGGTGTGACCGGGATGCCGCCGGAGGAAGACTGTTCGGTTGGGCAGCGTGAGAGATGGAGTGTGCAAAAAACACGGCTTCGATGCAAGAATTAAGGAGTTCAGAACATTCCCTTTCCTCTGGCAT
>JBDONA010000986.1:0-7158 GCA_039831575.1 Fuerstiella sp.
AAGGCCGCGTCGTCTCGACGACGCCCGACTGTGCGGACGTAGCCGAGGTTGTCGCCCTTATCTGCTGCGACGGTTTCGATCTCAAGTGAGTTATCCGGATGAGCGGTCTGCTGCCATTCCAGCCACACCTTCCAGCCGTCCTTCATCTGATCCGCCGTCTGAACGTCGATGATCCCTGTTCGTCCCCAATGACGCAGCCACCAGTCTGCAGAATGCAGACACCAGAAATCCTCTGACCACATTGCCTGCAGATGATCCGGTACGATTTCGAATTCGTTCACCAGTCCTGCACCAGCGATGCCGATCAGTCCTCCAGGTTTCACGAAGTTCGTCAGGTAGTTGAGGTACAGGTTGTCGGTGCCGTAGTACGAAAATGAATCGACGCTCAGAATCGCGTCAAAGAAGCCAGCGGCAAACGGCAGCGCGCGAGCGTCCGAATGAATCGGAAATACCCGTTCACCAAGTTGGGCATCCGCGATCCGCTGACTGTTTTCTGACGCGCTGATCCAGAGATCGGTGGCACAGACCTGCACGTCAAACTCGCGCCAGAAAGATGGAAGAAACGGCTCGCCCACAGCCAGGATCCAGAACCCTCAGGCCAGGTTTCAGGTTCATCGCCGAACACAGCCATTCTGTCAGCCAAAGCGTGTTGGAACCCATCGCATTGGCAATGACCCAATCAGGATGATACCTGGATGATCGCGGAAAACGTTCGGAAAGCAGCCGTCGATCTGTCGTATCACTTCCGACAGCGACGGGGTGTTGATCCGGCACAGGGATTCTCCTTGACCTGGTTGTGTTATTCAGCCGACACGCAGACCACCAGAAGGTTCGCATGGCCTGGACACGACTAATCCGAATGTTAGTGCTTTGAATGAGACATTGCTTCCGCACCATGTTTCCGCGGCGAGATTCGCTGGACAGCCGGCATCACGTCGTCGTTGGTCGAAACCAAGACGCCTGTGCCGTCTGGCAGCGCAGAACATATCGAGCTCAACGTCGTTGGGAAATAATCCATCGCGATAGTCCGCCGCCCGAAGTTTCTGCACAGCGAAGCCAGAGGGAAATCGGCAGTGTGCGAGAGGCCTTCACGATTGGCGCTTTGTTGTGCGACGGGAAACGACGACGATTACTGTGCCAGATCATTAAGCACCTGCTGAGCACGCGAAATAACACTTTGCCATTCGCTGTGAGTCAGCTAACTCTGCGATTGATGGATCAAGGGAATGGACATTCTTGAGCCCCACGAGCAATGCATCGGCCATGGAAACAGGGTTGCCGTCGAGAAACTGCCACGTCCCATCCTCGGCATCCCGGCAGACGAGCAGAATGGGCGCGTCGCCACTCATGATCTGCTGAAGCGTGAATGAGATGGCATTCGGCGGATCGGCAAACGGCCAGGGTTCTATCATGATCTAAGTTGGCTAACGGTTAGTTTTTGCGGCACCGCCGCTGAATGTGCAGGGTGACGTGGGACAGCTGATAGCGAGTTTCGGCCATTGGGGCCGGTCGTTCAAGGGCCAGGGTGATCCGGCAGGGATGCCGGGCTCAGCGGAAAACTTTGTTGGACGATCGCGAACGGTGCTGACGGAGACGGTTCCATGGACATTTGAGGCGACTGACAATTATTCTTGAAAATTCGGGCTTCTCAGGGTGCACTTCCGGTGTAAAGCAGGTTTAGCTTGATGGAATGAGGAAAATGCTTTGAACGAACCTGCTCAGAAAATCGTTGAACTTCTCGATGCGCACGGTCCGAGGCTGCATGCCTTGTTGGCCAGAGCGACGGCGCGGCACGACGCCGCCGAAGACCTGCTGCAGGAATTGTTTTTGCGACTGCTTTGCTCGAAAGCGTTTGAAAATGCGCCGAATCCGGAAGCCTATCTGGTGCGGTCCGCCATCAACATCGCGTTCGATTGGCGAAAGTCGGCGGCGAAAACAAACGGACTGATGGCGTTAAACGCAGACGTTGCTGGCCAGGCCGGGAAACCGATCGACGCTCTGATTGAAACGGAACGCGTGCAGCATGTTCTCGCGGCGATGGATGCGCTTTCGGAGCGAGATCGTGAGCTGCTCTGCGTGCGCTATTTGGATGAGTCGACGTACGAGTCGATCGCCGAACTGTACGAAACATCGGCCCATCGCTTTCGGTCACGATGCGCGAAGGCCGTCGCAAGGTTGCGAAAGGTACTTGAATCCAACTCTGCGACACAACTTTCTCGGGAGGGTCAGTCATGAACGAACATCATGATCTGTTTGACGGATTTGCGATGCTTGATCCAACACCGGAGCAAACCGTCGCTGCGATCGAGCGTGTGCGTCTGGCGGTCGTCGAGGCTGCCGAGGAAGTATCGTCAAACGATGGACGCGTCGTTGAGGCACCGTTGGAAGATTCTCGCCCAGGATCGCCACGCTACTTCCCGCTGATTCGACGTTGGGGCGTGGTCGTCGTGACGGCTGCGACTGTGCTGCTCACACTTGGGCTGCTTTCGATCATGTCCGAGCGGGATGTGATGGCTCAAGTCATCGACAGCATGATGGAGTCGAACTCGATTCGCTTTGTACTTGATTTCAAGGGAATGAAGGACGACGGGTGGCGTCGGGAATCGGAGTTTCTTTATAGCCGTGAACATGGGTATCTCCATCGACGTTATGACGATGCCGGATTGCTGATGGTTGAAGTCGGTGACGGAGAACAGAACTGGAACTATCGGCGTGCTGCAAACGAATTCGTGCGGAAGCCAGGCCTCGCACCAGAGCGAACTTTGAAGAAGCTGCTCAGTCCGCTCGCCGACAGGGCGGAACTCAAACGCGCTGCGGCACTCGATGATCATTCCGATGGACGAAACTGGCAGTGCTACGTTTTCAGTGACTCGATGCCGGAGGGCCAGCGCCGATCGCGTGTTTGGGTCGATAAGGCGAGGCGGCTACGGCGAGCGGAGACTGCATTTCATATTGAAGGCCAATGGCGGGAAGTGCTTCGCGGCAATGTTGAATACGATCTCCGCGTCAAGGCCGCGGACTTGCAGCCAGACTTTGGCGTCACTCGAATCGTCGATCTTGGTAAGCTGATGGAAGGTATGTTCCCGCTTGACGAGGCGGTCTATCGCCAGTCGTTTACGTACTACGAGATTGCAGTCCATGAAGTAAAACGAATCGGAGACCATGAGTATTTTCTGCTGCTGACTTGCCGCCCCACGCCGAAAGCAAATGCGAAGTTGAAGCTGCATCCGGAAGAAAGTCCCGGCAATCTTCATCCCTCGATGCGTTCCGAGCACCATGATGATGGTCCTCCATTTAATACGGTCGAACACGTCCGCTGGTTGATGCACGGAACGGGAGAACGAGTAAGAGTTATGGCGGTGCTGGGCTACACCGATCGAAGGCTTCCGCCGTCCGATGTCGCGCGGCCAGAGTTCATCTTGTTCGCTCATGCACAACTGTGGAAAGAGATGAAGAGCATCAGCGATGTCACGCTCGAAGTGCCTCTACCGAAAGAAAAAACGCCTCTGAAAGATGTGGTTCGTCGAGCGTATGATCTGACAGCCGTATTGGAGGAGTCACCCGGATTTGGAGCACCCAGCTTTCAAGCGTCGCTCGTCGATGATCTCGACGATCGCACATTCATCGACGAGTTTCGATTTGGCCATTCTCGTCAGGTAACACCCCGAGAGAACCCACGCCCCAGCGAGATTGAATTCGATGTCTACTTCCAGCACATCCAGGACATGCCGTGGCGCAAAGACAATCGCACGGTCACTGTCGGGCAAGAGGAGTAGACGGCGAAGTTGATGATAAACCTGGCCGAACAGGCTGGTGAACTTGAATCTCCAACGCCAATGAACCAGCCCGGAAACGACGTCCCTAACGCCCCACCAGCGGCGACGGCCAGCACCACCCCTGATCAGAGCGAGAGCACGTCCAGCAGCCAGGAACAGGCGTCGATTGAAAGGCGAAGGTGTTCAGGCATGGATGACGGACCATGCGGCTACGTGCTTTGTTGGCAGACAATCGTTACACAAACACGCTGATGTTCTGTTTGCGCCAATCACGATCGGTGTCAAACGAATCACGATCAGCACGTGGGAGAACAGAGACCAGCTCAGTTGCGTGAGGGTATCCAAGCGAATGCATCCGTTGCGCGATCCTGGCGTCAGATTCGTCGGCGAATTCCCAAAGAGCGATAGTCAAGTGAAAGAAGACGGCATTGAAAGAAGAGCCCAGTTCTTCACGAGTACCAGATTCGAGGTAGGTCTTGCAATACGTGTGTCGATCGTCGGCGAATACTAAATCGACAAAATAATCGCCATTCCCGTCCGCGAATACAGGAACAACAAGATCAGCGATGTCTCGCTGGTAGAGTTGTGGCGAGACACGATAGTAACCGTAGGTCTTTTCAGCGGAGGTGATGAGAAACTGCAGGTCACCAAGCTGATCCGGATCACCCAAGGCCGCAAGGAACGCAGCGGGGACACCCACAGCGCAGAGCTCTTTTTCGCGCTGTGAAGCATCAACGAGTGTGGTCACGATCGCTTGTGTCCGCCAACGATAAGTAATGACTGACAAGTTGTCGCTCATTCGGAGACGCTCCCCCGTTGTGCGACACGATTACCTATTCTGCGTAAGTCTCGATGTTCACGCCAGTCCACGGAAAGTTTCGAAACGCGGATCTGCGTTCGTCGTGGTGAACAGCAGCAACGTTGTCCAATCGCAAGTTGAGCTCTTCCCGCCGGGCAGAATCCAAACAATTGATTCCAGGTTTTCCTGCGTGGTTCTCACTGTTCGTGCGACAGTGTCTTGGCCGTCATCTCTTGATGTTGGCCTCTCACGGCAGAAATTCTTGCAGGCTTTTCTGCCGTGCGTTTTCATGCGCCAACCTCCATTGTGACAACCTTGCCTGCCAGTCTTCCGGGAACACGCCAGGGCCTGACGACACCCACAGTCGCCAACGACACAGCGTCCTTGACCGTCACGCCAGCCGATATTCCGTCCGGTCACAGCAGAAGTCAGCCAGTGATTGCAATGTTTCTGCGATCGCGAATAATGATTGCGTACCAGCATCAAGACCCCGGCCGCCAATTACCTTTCTGATCTTCGTCAGACAATAAAACGATTGACTTCAGGCCGAGCTTTGGTTAATTTGTTTACAAAGGTAATAAACTCCGGCCGGAGCACCTTTTCTTCCACCTTCCTCAAAGTTCCCCTCCATGATGCCACGAGCCATCCTGTGCTTGTTTTTCGTGATTGCGACGTCTGTTTTCACGTGCGCTGATGACGCTGTGACCTTCAGTGATGATCAGATCGCGTTCTTCAAGACCGACGTTGTTGAACTGCTGACCAACAATTGTCTGAAGTGCCACGCTGGAGAATCTCCCAAGGGCGAACTTGACCTGACGACTCGCGCTGGAATTCTGAAGGGTGGTGAATCCGGGTCAGCCGTCGATCTGAAGAATCACGCTGACAGCAATCTCATCACAGCGATCAACTATGAAAGCTTCGAAATGCCTCCCACGGGACAGATGTCTCCGGAGCAAATCAGGACGCTGACGTCGTGGGTGAAAATGGGGTTGCCATGGCCGAAGGATCTGCATGAAATTGAATTCGAACTGGAGGCCGGCCCACCTCCTGTTAATGACGAGACGAAAAAATTCTGGTCCTTCCAGCGCGTACAGCTGCCCACGGTCCCTCAGGTTGCTCACCCGGGCCACAACGCGATCGACGCCTTCATTCGTCACAGACTAACAGACGCCGGATTGAATCCTGCGCCGTCTGCCAAACCTCGTGAACTTGTGCGCCGCATGCACTACGATCTGCTGGGCCTGCCACCGGAACCGGCGGGCGTGGAAAGTTGGGCGAAAAAGATCTCTGCCGCCGATGGCACGTTGAATCAGTCTGGCGTCGCCGAGCTTGTTGACCATCTGCTGGCATCGCCACACTACGGTGAGCAGTGGGGTCGGCACTGGCTGGACCTTGTTCGCTACGCCGAAACAAACAGCTACGAGCGCGATGGTGCGAAGCCGCATGTCTGGCGTTATCGCGACTACGTGATTCAGTCGTTCAACGACGACAAACCGTACGATCTGTTCATCACCGAGCAGCTGGCTGGCGACGAAATCAGGGAACCCACACCGGACTCAATCATCGCCACGGCGTACTATCGACTTGGCCGGTGGGATGACGAACCGGCGGATCCAAAACTCGCGTTCTACGACGACATTGACGACATCATCACGACCACCAGTCAGACGTTTTTGGGCCTGACGGTGAATTGCGCACGTTGCCACGATCACAAAATCGATCCCATTCCACAGCGGGATTACTATCGGATGGTGGCGTTCTTCAGGAATGTGCGTCGTTACGGAATTCGCGGCAATGAATCGGTGCTGAATGCGTCCGTGATGGCGATTGACCGGCCGGCAGATCCCGCTATTTATCGGAAAGCATTGACCAGGTACGAAAACGACACAAAGGACGCGGAACGGCATCTGAAGAAAATTGAAGAGCTGATCTGGGACGATCTGCAGGATGTTGAAAAGGAAGACTTTCAGTTCGATATGAATCGCGTTCCGATTGTCGCCAAACGCGAAGGGACGATTCTGAAAGCACAGCAGGTCAAAACTTATCGCAAGCAGTTCAGCAGACTTCAACAGCTAACGGCTAACAAACCGTCAGGGCTCGCTGACGCGTTGTGTGTGAAAGAAGACGTTCGCAACATTCGTCCCACCCATATTCTGACGCGAGGCAATCCACATGCGGAAGCCGAAGAAGTGACACCCGGTTTTCCATCGGTGCTGTCTCCGCCCGAAGCCGTTATTCCCGACCTTCCCGAAGGAGCAACAACGTCCGGACGCCGCAAAGTGTTGGCCGAATGGATCGCCAGCCCGACGAATCCCCTGACGGCTCGAATCATGGTGAACCGCATCTGGCAGTACCACTTTGGTCGCGGCATCGTCCGAACATCCAGCGACTTTGGATTCCAGGGCAGCCGGCCCACTCATCCCCAACTGCTCGACTGGCTGGCGGCGAAATTCGTCGAGAGTGGATGGTCGGTAAAGAGTCTTCATCGGCTGATCATGTCGTCTGCCGCGTACCAGATGTCTTCCCGCCCCAACAAACAAAGTTACGACGTCGACCCGATCAACGAGCTGTTCTGGCGGTTCG
>JBDONA010000471.1:0-7158 GCA_039831575.1 Fuerstiella sp.
GTGTGAAGGCGGGGCTGCCACGTGACGTGGCGACTCGACTGGCGGCGCAGACGGTTGCGGGGGCCGCCGGGATGGTACTGCAGACCGGGGAACACCCGGCCATGTTGAAGGATGCGGTGACCAGCCCCGGCGGCACGACCATCGCAGGGATTCACGAAATGGAAAAGGCGGGTGTGCGAGCAGCGTTGATGAACGCTGTCGCAGCGGCCACCAGACGCTCGCAGGAACTTGGCTGACCGATTTCTACAGCGTATTACGCTGACTCGTGGCCGCGACAGACGTGTCCCGACCTAAGCAAACGGCCTGCCCACGAGCCGGAACGATTCACGAGAACAGGTAGACTGCTCGATGCAACGCCGTCACGAAGAGCGGCCGACCGCCGAGCAGCAAAGCCACCGCTCTTTCACACTGCGGACATGAGGTCCTGCCGATTGTCCAGCAGACGTTGCCCTTAACCGTTTTTCTTCTTTTTGACCCATGCGGCCTTCAGAGTGACCGTGCGGTTGAACACCAGCTTCTCTGGTGTGCTGTCCTGATCCACGCAGAAGTATCCCTTCCGTTCGAACTGACAGCCGTATCCCTGAGGCGATGCTGACAGAGATGGTTCGAGTTTGGCGGCCATCACCTTCAGCGAATCGGGATTGAGATTACTCTGCCAGTCCTGCGACTCGTCGGCCACGTCATCCGGGTTTTCTGTGACGAACAGGTTGTCGTAAAGACGCACTTCGGCATCAATGGCGTCTGTGGCACTGACCCAGTGCATCGTGGCTTTCACTTTTCTGCCATCCGGCGCGTTGCCACCCTTGGTCTCCGGATCATAAGTGCAATGGATCTCTGTGATGTTGCCATCCGCATCTTTCACCATGTCGTGGCATTTGACGAAGTACGCCCAGCGCAACCGAACTTCCCGGCCCGGTCCAAGACGGAAGAACTTCTTTGGCGGGTCCTCCATAAAGTCTTCTCGTTCGATATAGATTTCCGGCCCGAAGGGAACGTCGCGTGAACCTGCCGTTTCGTCCTCCGGGTTGTTCACTGCCTTCAGTGTTTCCGACTGACCTGCCGGATAATTCGTGATGACGACTTTCAGCGGATCCAGCACGGCCATGCGACGGTCGGCCTTCTTATTGAGTTCTTCGCGGATCTGATTTTCCAGAACGACCATGTCGGTGGTCGCATTATGTTTGGTGACACCCACCTGAGCACACAGTTTGCGGATGGCCGCCGCCGTGTAACCCCGACGCCGCAGTCCGCAGATTGTGGGCAGGCGAGGATCATCCCAGCCGGTCACGTGGCCTTCGTTGACCAGCAGCAACAGTCGTCGCTTGCTCATCATCGTATGCGTCAGATTCAGGCGGTTGAATTCGATCTGCTGAGGGTGATGAATGCCGAGATTTTCGCAGAACCAGTCGTACAGTGGTCGGCGGTTTTCGAATTCCAGTGTGCAGATACTGTGGGTGATTCCTTCAATGGAATCGGACTGTCCATGCGTGTAGTCATAGGTCGGATAGATGCGCCACGTATCTCCGGTACGATGATGCGTCACGTTTCGAATACGGTACATGATCGGGTCACGCAGCAGCAGGACCTGGTGAGCCATGTCGATTTTCGCGCGCAGCACGTGTTCACCTTCCTCAAATTCACCCGCTTTCATGCGACGCAGCAAATCAAGGTTTTCGTCCCGGCTGCGACTTCGGTGCGGACTGTCAGTGCCAGGTTGTGACGGGGTCCCGCGACCTGCTCGGATTTCTTCAAGGGACAGGCTGCACACGTACGCCTTGTCGTCGTTGATGAGCTGCTCGGCCCACTGATACAGCTGCTCAAAGTAGTCAGATGCGAAGAACAGTCGGTCTTCCCAGTCAAAGCCGAGCCAGCGAATATCTGCCTTGATCGATTCGACGTATTCGACGTCTTCCTTTTCCGGATTGGTGTCATCGAATCGCAGATTGCACGTACCGCCGTATTCCTGAGCTATGCCGAAGTTCAGACAGATAGACTTGGCGTGCCCGATGTGCAGATAACCGTTGGGTTCCGGTGGAAAACGGGTCTTGACGATCCCCTCCCATTTGCCTGTGCGGAGGTCATCTTCAACGATTTGCCGCACGAAATCACGGTGGTCTGAGGATTCGGGGTCTGTTCCGGACATGATTGAAACGCTTTCAGGGTGTATTGGCGGCCTCACCGTTGAGACACAATATTCAGGGGAATCTGGCCAGACGGAAATTTGTCTGTCCACGTCGACTTCACGAACCGTCCAGGTCCACATGATCGGCTGTTTAAATCGGGGAGTTTTCATTTTTGTCGAAACGACAGCAATGTCGAGGTTCGCAGTAAATTGACTTTTTTCGTCGCTTTTAATTGTCGCTGCCAGGTAACCTGAGCCACGCAAGTCGTGCTGCGGCAGCCATTTTGCTCGCTGCGCTGCTAGTAACAGCGGCAGAATTCGCCACCATCTGTAATCGGAATAATCGGCAATCTCCAAAGTACCCGTGCCTTCAGTTCTATCTGATCCGAAGGATCGAACGACATATCAGATTTGTTACAAATTCGGTGCGATCTACTTTATTCTGTTGGTTTTCCCGTCAGTTCCTCGTCCGATAGTTCTGAGAGACCATTCCGCTTGTTTAGCCCTACGTTGAACATGCGCGCTGTAGGGGAAATGGTTGGTGTCCAAGTTGTTCAAAGAGGCTGTGATCAATGAAGTCAGTCAGCGAAATGATTAGGTTTCTGAACCGCTGCTTCTCGACCGACACACGAAGCCGACGCTACGGCGTTCGTTCGGCGAATCGTGTTTCCGGTCCTGAGGTCATGGAAGCCAGGCTATTGCTGGCGGCAGATCTTGGAGAAGCCCTGTTTGACCCATTGGTGCTTGGGTATATTGGTGAAGGTCAGGGTCTTGACTCTTACTTCGTCGCTTTCGACGAACCGCAGAGTCACGCGGCCCTCCAGCAAATCACGGGCGCGTCTTCTGTTTCGACGTCTCAGTTCGTGGCGAACGGCTATACCCTGGAATTTGATCAGGACGTGTCAGTTCAGAATGCGGCGGACGCATTTAGTGTGCTGCCGGACTTCAAGTACTTACATCCAAATATTGCATTGCAGGCAGAAACTCTGGCTATTCCGAATGATCCGCTGTTTCCAAATCAATGGCACCTGCAAAACACTGGTCAGGGCAATGGGACTGTTGGTGTTGATGCAAATATTGAATCCGTATGGGACAATTATACGGGAAACGGCGTCACGATTGCAATTATCGACGATGGGCTTCAAACCGCTCATGAGGACTTTGTCGGGAATGTCAGAACAGACATCGACTTCGATTGGAATGGCAACGACGCAGATCCCAATCCAGACGTAACTCCCAACACCGGCAATTTTCATGGCACGGCCGTTGCCGGCGTAGCGGCGGGCAAAGGCAACAATGGTGTCGGTGTGACAGGTGCAGCGTGGGACGCCGAATTAGTTGGGCTTCGACTGATCGCGGGGCCGCTCACTGATCAGGACACAGCAGAAGCATTTACCAGTTCGATGAACATTATCGACATTTACAACAACAGTTGGCGGCACCTTCCCACGAATGGAATACCTGGCCTTACGCCGAGTGGGCCGCAGGCATTGGCAGCTCTTGAACTGGCCGCCACGACAGGACGTAATGGCCTGGGCAACATTTCTGTGTTCGCGTCGGGTAATACAGGGAATGTTGGTGATAACGTCAACTACCTTCGTTCCCAGAATTCGCGATTCACGATCGCTGTTGGATCGCTTGCGAACACGGGAGTTCGTGCCTCTTATAGCAGTCCTGGGGCTTCATTGGTCGTCGTCGCGCCTTCGAACGGAGGGACTCTCGGTATCACGACGACTGATCTGACGGGAGCAACAGGCTACGACCCCACCAACTACACAAACACTTTTGGCGGCACTTCTTCAGCGGCACCGTTGGTTTCCGGAATCATTGCCCTCATGTTGGAGGCAAATCCGAATTTGACGTATCGCGATGTCACCGACATTCTTGTGCACACATCGGAACGCGTTGACCAGACGAATGCTGACTGGGTGCAGAATGGTGCCGGCCTGTGGGTTAACCACGAGTACGGGTTCGGTGGAGTAGATGCGGCCGCGGCCGTCACTGCTGCTGTCACTCATCCCAGACTTGGTCCGGAACTTACGGATTCCACGGGTGTTCAAGTCGTGAATCAGGCGATCCCGGACTCTGGAAATGGCTCAATCAGCCAGACTGTCACGGTACAAGATACGGATGCGGTGGCACTTGAGTACGTTGAGGTCGTCTTTAATGCGACTCACGGGTTCATCGGTGATCTTCAAGTCGTCCTGACATCACCATCCGGAACGCAGTCTGTCCTTGCGGACGTGCGAACCGATAACGGGACGTCATACAGCAACTGGGTGTTTTCGTCGACACGTCACTGGGACGAGTCATCGGCAGGCGACTGGACGTTGACCGTCACGGATCTTACTGCGAACAACGTCGGCACGCTTGACTCCTATCAGCTCAATTTCTACGGAACGGCCATCGACATTCCGCCGCCGGCAGCACCACAGATCGTCGCTCCCCTCGGCCCGACTACCGATACAACGCCGACGATTCAGTGGACCAACGTACCCTACGCTGCGACCCACAACCTGGAAGTGACCGATTCCACTGGTACGGTGATCCTTTCTAAGCAGGGTTTGACCGGAACAGTGTTCATCGCACCGACACTGGTGCAGGGCGATTACCAGGTTAAGGTGCAGGCGGTCAATATAGAAAACGAAGCAGGAGCATTCAGTCAGCCGGCGGCCTTCACGGTCGATGTACCGGAACCATTGCAGCCAGTAATTATCTCACCGACCGGCACTATTCAGAACCTGTCCCCGCTGGCACAGTGGTCCTTAGTCAGTGGCACGACAGCGGTCAGTTACAACCTGCAGGTTGCGACTCTGAGCGGCAACATTGTTGTCCAGGAGACCGGGATCGTTCAGACAAGTTTTCAATTGCCGCCGTTGCTTCAGGCAACCTATCTGATTCAGGTACAGGGTGTGAACGAGGTGGGCGAAACGTCCGCCTTCAGCGTTCCCGTTTTTTTCCTGATTGACTTTCCTGATCCTCCGAAACCGGTGATCATCAGTCCGTCGGTAGACACGACGGCAGACGCTCAACCTGAATTCCGGTGGACCACGGTTAACGCCACCACAAGTACTCTGTGGGTGGGCAAGGTTCGTGCTGGCACGGGTACCCCACAGGTGCCGGCCGTTTACGATAGAATCATCTATGTCACTGAGCACTTTAGCGGCTCATACACATGGTTCAGTCAGTTGCCGGGTGAGGGCACTTACGCCGCATGGGTTCGGACTTTCAACTCGATCGGCGAACGCAGCCCGTGGAGTGATCCGGAGATCTTTGTCCTGGATGTCCCCATTCCACAACCGCCCGTGTTGGCTTCGATTGGGATTACTGAAGATTTGACACCGACGATTACCTGGGATGAGCAGACGTTTGGTCACAGTTATCAGCTGTGGGTGAATAATCTCAGCACCGGCCAGGCGCGTGCTATTCACGAGCTGGATCTGGTGGGAGTCAATTCGTTTACCACTGCGAATAACCTGACGCAGGGACGCTACCGAGCGTGGGTCCAGGCGACCAACGCCGTGGGAGAAAAGGGAGCGTGGAGTCCACCGTTGACATTCGACGTTGATCTTCTGCCTGCTGGTCGGCCAACCGTTACAGGGCCGTTCACGCTGGATGCCGGCAGCATTCCTCTAACCTTGGCGTCGACCGCAAAACCTGTCTTCACCTGGACCGCCGTTAATAACGGCGATACTTATGAACTGTGGGTGAATCATCTCGACAGTGGCACCACTCGAATCGTGCACGAAAGAGGATTGACAACAAACAGCTTTACGCCAACGGAAAACCTGCCTCAGGGAACGTACAGGGCCTGGGTTCGTGCGTTCAATTATGCCGGAGAGGTTGGAGAATGGAGTAGCCTTTACACATTCTTCCTTGATGTACCAACACCGGGTAAGCCCACCATCGTGGAGCCATTACGCAACGGTGTGGGGAGCGTGGAAAACCCGAGTCCGACCATCGTCTGGACGACGCTCGACCCCGCCGAAAGCTATCACCTGCAGTTTGAGGTTGTAAATACCGGGGAGCTGTTGATTGACACGACCGGGATTCTGGAACAACGATTTGCGATTTCCCAGTTACTGCCCGAAACACGCTATCGGACTCGGGTTCGCGGAGAAAACTCGGTTGGGGAACTGGGAGAATGGAGTGACTGGTATGATGTCACAATCGATGTCCCGAATGCCACAACTCCTGTCGCCTATGGGCCGGTCGGTACCGTCACCGAAAAGGATAACCGGGTGACGTTTGAATGGCAGCATTCGCCGGGCAGTGTTAGTTATCAGATCCTTGTCCGCGACCTGCTGCGACAGGAGTCCATAGCGATTCAAGTGACCGTCAGCGAGCTTGATATCGTCAACAGTGTTGCCGTTTCAACGCATACGCTGCAGGATGGAACCTATCGATTCTGGGTTCGTGCGTTCAATTTAGAAGGGACTGCCAGCGGCTGGAGTAACTCTCAGGCGTTTACCGTCGACGCTAACTTTGCCAGCCTTGACACCAGAGAACAGGACCAGGGTCTTGAGATCGCTCTGACATCTCTGCAGTTGACGTCGCAGCCGCAGAATGAAGAACTCAAGACTGCTGAACGTCCGGAAAATCTGTGGTCCGATGCTCGTGAGGTGGTGCAACCAGTAACCGAAGGCGACGAACAATCGCAGTCGGTTGTGCCCACGTCCGAAATACCAGCCGAGCTGCACGAAGTTGTCGAAACCGTAATGGCCGAGTTTGGTGATCCGTCGACGGCGACTGTCTTCGGAGACGGCAACAGCAAGTCTTAACGTCGCGGGAATACGGTGCGGGGCGCACGGTGTCGCACCGCTGAAGACTTTGTTGCCGCGTCCACCGTTACAGATCGCGAGCCCTCTGGGTGTATACCCGAGGGCTGATTCGTAACGTCTTATGCCACCCCGCGAGCGGCTGGCTTCCGTTTTGACGTGTCCAGCAGACCGCAGGCGGCTGCCATTTCCGGCGGGTCCGGGAACTCTTTCCGGCCAGAGGCAATGCGTACGATCGCGGCCAGGGTGCGCAGGATC
>JBDONA010000246.1:0-7133 GCA_039831575.1 Fuerstiella sp.
CGTTCGATGCCGCCGAAGGCCTGTTTCCTTATCAGGCCAGAAAGATGGCCTATGCTCTGGGCTTCGATAAGACGGCCGTTCGCAGTGCAGAAAAGTTTCTGCCGAAACTGTGCCGGTTCTTTGTCGACAACGACTGCAGCATGACCGAAGTCAATCCGCTGGTCCTGACGGAAGACGGTCAGATGCTGGCTTTGGATGCCAAGGTTTCGTTCGACGACAACGCCATGTTCCGCCATAAGAACCTGTTGGAACTGCGAGACCTGACAGAAGAGGACGCCTCTGAAGTCCAGGCCAGCGAGGCAGGTCTCAGTTACGTCAACCTGGATGGCAACATCGGCTGTCTTGTTAACGGTGCAGGACTCGCCATGAGCACCATGGACCTGATCAAGCTGCACGGCGCCGAACCGGCCAACTTCCTGGACGTGGGGGGTGGAGCGAACGTTGATCAGGTGACGGAAGCGTTTCGGATTATCCTTTCCGATGACGCGGTAAAGGCCGTCCTGGTCAACATCTTTGGCGGCATCATGCGTTGTGACGTAATCGTCGAAGCGCTACTGGAAGCTTACGAAAAGGTAGGCTTCACCATTCCATTGGTGGTGCGACTGGAAGGAACGAACGTCGAGAAAGCTCGCGAAATGCTGGGATCCAGCGGGCGGGACATAATCACCGCCGAAGACCTGACCGACGCAGCACAGAAAGTCGTGGCGTCGCTGTCCGCGTAACACGGGCACGTGCCAGACAGCGATGTCCGTTGGTATCACACCGAATCGCAAACTTCCCGAATCTGAAATGTCAGATTTGAAATCAGCGAGAATCAATTCATGAGTATTCTTGTCACAGACAAAACCAGAATCATCTGCCAGGGAATCACCGGAAAAACCGGTCTGTTTCACAGTCAGAAGTGTCGTGAATATGCCGCCGAGTGTCAGCCCGGTGTTGACGTGTTCGTCGGCGGTGTGACGCCGGGGAAGGGCGACTCAGAAGTTGATGGATTCCCCGTCTTCAATTCCGTCGGTGAAGCGAAGGAAAAAACCGGGGCCAACACTTCGATGGTCTTTGTACCACCACCGTTCTGTGCGGACGCGATTCTGGAAGCAGCAGACGCCGGTATCGAGCTGATTGTGGCCATCACAGAAGGAATTCCTGTGATGGATATGATTCGGGTGACACGCGGCCTGAAGAATTCATCCTCACGGCTGGTGGGCCCCAACTGCCCGGGTGTGATCACGCCTGGCGTTGCCAAGATCGGCATCATGCCCGGCTACATTCATACTCCCGGGACCATTGGCATTATCAGCAAGAGCGGCACGCTGACCTACGAAGCGGCGTGGCAACTTGGACGCGTTGGTTTGGGACAAAGCACGGCTGTCGGTATCGGTGGTGATCCGATCAACGGAACCAGCTTTATCGACCTGCTGGAACTGTTTGAAAACGATCCAGGCACCGATGGCATTCTGATGATCGGTGAAATCGGCGGCAATGCGGAACAACAGGCTGCCGAATACATCAAGTCCAACGTTAAGATACCAGTCGCCGGCTTCATTGCCGGACAAACGGCTCCTCCCGGAAAACGCATGGGCCACGCAGGAGCCATCATTTCAGGCGGCGGTGGAACCGCTGCTGAGAAAATGGATGCACTGCGAACCGCAGGTGTTGTCGTGTCTGAAAGCCCGGCTGACATGGGCGATGCGATGAAGCAGGCGATGGGCGCGTAGAACAGTTTTCAAAAAGATGTCGTCGTGGGGCTCGTGGGAAATCGACTCTCGAAAGGGGAAAGACGTTCACCGCGGCCACAAGTCAGCGTGGTACGCTGACCGCTCGGTCATTCCCCCGCAACCTTTGGCAGATTCATCACGATATCCGCGTCCGTGCGCTTCAGTTCCGCGATCGTGGCTTTGCGCAGTGTGATCAGCTGATCCTTAAATTCCGGTTTCTGCGCCACATTGTTGAGCTCATCGGGATCGTTGTGCAGGTCGTACAGTTCCTCGATTTCGCCGTCAACAAGATTGCGAATGTATTTGTAGCGACCCTGCCGCAACATGAAGTACCACGGAATTCCGTTGATGTTTGTTTCCGTCGTGTCTGCCGGCAACTGCCTGGTGTCCGCTCCGTAACTCCGCGCGGTAAACGCTGTTAGCGATGGGTGTTTCCAGTCGGAAGCCGGATCCTTCAATAACGACGTCAGGTCGTGCCCGTGCATTTTCCACGGCAAATTGATTCCGGCGAAGTTGAAGAATGTGGGAATCAAATCCACTCCGGAAACCGGATGCGGGACCACTTTTCCTGTTGGCAATTGCGACGGCATGCTGACGATCAGTGGTGACCGAATGTTGGCGTCGTAGGGAGCCAGTTTTGTGTGAAACCCGTGCTGTCCCCAGGCAAACCCCTGATCGGACGTAAACACAATCAGAGTGTTCTCGTACTGGCCGGATTCCTTCAGTGCAGCCACCAGTCGTCCCACGCTTTCGTCCAGTGCCCTGACTCCCTGATGGTACTGCCGCACCCAGCCGTCCAGCGTGTTACCGTGAATCGACGTTGTCGCTTCGACCGTCTGGCCTCCAAAACCTCCGTTCATGGACGGAACGCCGTCGGCATTAGCGATCCATTTGTTGATTGTCTGCATGTATGCCGGCTTGCCTGGTCGAGGCGGGTAGATGTCTTTCGGCACAGGGACGCTGAGACCCGGATAGTCGTTTCGATGCCGTTCCGCCGGGGTGAACGGACCATGCACCGCTCCGTAACAGACCCAACAATACCACGGCTTGTCCTCATCGCGATTTTCGCCACGAATAAAGTCTTCCGCCCAGTTCGTGTAGTTGTCTGTGCTGTAGCCTTTGGTCAGTTTGGGTGGCCCACCGTTCGTTTCAATCAGCTGGTCGTAAAAGTAATTACCTGCGTTGTCCGGATAGCGCGGCCGGTTCCAGACGATCTGATGGTCCCAGTCGCGATTGGCTCCGGTGTCAGTTCCGGTATGCCACTTGCCAACCTGACAGGTCGAATAGCCATTCTTACGAAACACACTCGGCCAGAACGGGCACTTCGCCGGATCATATTCACTGCCAGGATACTGCCCCTCCATTCGCATGGAATCGACACCATACTGGTGATGGCCGGTCAGCATGGTAGCTCGGGACGGCATGCACCATGTTCCGATGTAGGCGTATTCGAAGCGTACGCCCTTCGCAGCAAGGGCATCGATATTTGGCGTATTGACCCACGAATACGCCTGCGGATAGCACCCCACAGTTCGATACGAATGGTCGTCCGTGTAGATCAACAGGATATTGGGACGGGCAGCTGCTGAAACGGCTTCGCACAACATCAGGAACACAACGCACACAAGTAAATATTTTGCAGATTTCACTGGCAGAATCCTTTGAAGATGTTGCCGCGTCAAAGCGAAGGAGAACACTGGGTAAACAACAGTCTATGGCCTTGCGGACACAACAGCAACGATGCGTCGGCGCCTCGCGTTATCGCGCGATCCCGATCGGTGAGACCCCACCAGCGGAACGAACATCCATGACGCGACGAACAGTCCGGACACAACGACCAGAACCCTATTTCTGTGCCACAAAATCCAGCACTCGCGGCGCATCGAGGATCGGTTTCAGCACTTTAACAAACGCCAGATGTTCAGCGTGCAGCAAGTAGGCGGCTCGACCTTCTTCGGAATCGAAGGTCACCATGAAACAATGAGTAAACCCGGCGTCATTTTTCTCCGGGCTGTTGTTTCTGCCCCACTCGAACGACTTGATCGTGTCGATTTTTCCTGGCAACGCTGCAAAGGCTTCCTCCACCGCTGCAATATCTTCCGCCGCGGCGTCTTCCTTGAAACGGAAAAACACGGCGTGCCTCAGCGGCGTTTCGAGTGAAGTTTCTGACGGAGTGCCCCAGTAGTCGATAACAAAGACTTTATCCATGTGAGGGCGCAGAACATCGCCAAAGGCTTTGTGTGCGGCATGCGGCAGGTACGCCGCTCGCCCGGATTCATCGGCAAATGTCAGCACAAAACAGTGTGTGAATCCGTCGTTATAACCTTCCGGGCTGTTGTTTGTGCCCCATTCAAAATCAATGATTTCGGTGATCTTCGACGGTAACTCACGAAACGCATCGACAACTCCGGTAACGTCTGCTTCGCTGGATTCTTCCGTGAACGAAAAGAATACTGCATGCCGCAGGACTTTTCCTTCTGTGTTTTCGTCGCTCACGGATTCTTCCTTATCTGGCTCAGTCGATGGTGTGTCACTTTCCTGACTGCTGGATGCCACAGGTTTTTCCGACGTCGAGGTGATGCTGTCGGATGTTTCTGACGAGTTCTGGTCGCAGGCCGAACAGGCGATCAGCCACAGGCAACTCAGGAACAGTCGACGTGCGGGGAAACGCTGTTCCCGGACATCATTCGTTAAAGACAGGTGTGGCATGGTCGTGGCTCCGGGAAACAGCAGTTGTAAATCAAAATAGACCAGTCTTAAGAAGATGTGGTCGTGGAGCTCGTGGGAAAGCGACTCTCGCAAATCGAAAGACGTTCGCCGCAGCCACCAGGCAGCGTAATGCGCTGTAGCTCTGCCACTTTAGTGACCCTGCGGGCATTTGAGTATTCAACAGTGGCTGGGAACAAACAGGATTTGTATAACTGACCCCACCGCCAGACCGTTCCCTCCGGAGTTCCCTTCATGTTGAGACCTGCCACCAGTTTTTGCCTTTTGCTCATCCTCACATCCGCCGCATTGGCAGCGGCGGACTGGCCACGTTTCCGAGGCGCGGACGGCAATGCTTCTGCGCCGTCCGCCAACGTGCCGCTGACGTGGAGTGCCACTGAAAACATGGCATGGAAGACTGAGATCCCGGGTAACGGTGCTTCCAGCGCCACTGTTTTTTCGGGGCGTGTCTACTTGACGTCCTTCACGGGATACGGCCTGGATCCGGATGATCCAGGAAATCGAGAAGACCTGGAACAGCACGTCCTGTGTTTCGACCTGGTCAACGGAAAGCTGCTGTGGAACAGGTCGACCAGGGCTTCCGAATCTGAACAGGAGGCCACACGGCGAGTTGCCGATCACGGTTTCGCAACGGGGACTCCTGTCTGTGATGAACTGGGTGTCTACGCCTACTTCGGTGTGTCCGGTCTGGTCGCGTATGACCACGAAGGCAACCTGTTGTGGCAGGCGAAGACGGGCGACAACACCGTGGGATTCGGATCTGCCGCCTCTCCAATTCTGTACCACAATCTGGTTATTATGAATGCCAGCATCGAAGCGAAGACAGTATTCGCCTTCGACAAAACCTCTGGCAAAGAAGTCTGGCGGATCGAAAACGTCGACCGCAGCTGGACGACTCCGATTGTCGCCGCATCAGCAGACGGGCGCGAGGAACTGATTGTCAGCTACAAAGAACACGTTCGAGGGTTCGATCCTGACACCGGCAATGAGTTGTGGCATTGCGTCGGCGTGCAGGACTACGTTGTGCCGTGCGTGGTCGTGAACGACGGGATCGCTTACGTGATTGGCGGCCGCAAGAATCAGTCGATGGCAATTCGCCTGGGTGGCAACGGCAATGTCACCGAATCACACAGAATCTGGGAAACCAACATTGGTGCCAATGTGACATCACCCGTTTACCACGAAGGCCACCTGTACTGGATCAGCGATCGCGGCATCGCCTATTGTTCAGACGCCACGACCGGCGAGAGTATTTATCGCGAACGCGTCAGGACACAGGATCGAGTTTACGCGTCTACGTTGCTGGCCGGAAATCGGATGTACCTGACGACTCGAAACGCCGGCGTGTTTGCGGTTGCCCTGGGACCGGAGTACCAGGAACTGGCGCACAACGTCATCGAAGGCGACGACAGTACGTTCAACGCGACTCCGGCCGTGGCAGGCAATCAACTGCTGTTCCGCACCAATCAGTATCTGTACTGTATCGGTGCAGAGTAATTTGTGTTGCTTTCTCAGGGCGGATGGGGCCAACGCGGACCATGCAAGAGAATCTCGTACTAGTCATTTTCTCAGCGATGCCGCTGGCCCTGCTGTTCGCGGTGCGCCAGTTTCTTCGTCGGAATCGGCGGAAGCCGGAGGCACGGCGAGTGCTTCGCTTGATTGTCGGGAACACACTAATCGGTCTGTTCATGTTGTCCGTCACCGTTTTTGGCGGAGAACTGTACTATCGTTTCTTTTATGACGAGACAGATTCGTTTGGCCTGACGAAGGTGACCATCAGATGGTTCGACCGCCACTTTCAATTCAACGCTTCCATATTCCGTGACAATATTCAATACGACGCCACTCGTTTGAAAGATCGCAGACGGGTTACGTTCGTGGGTGATTCATTCACGGCAGGACACGGAGTGAAGAATGTTGATGACCGTTTCGCAAATCGCATTCGCGCCACCAGGCCTGAATTGGACATACATGTGGCGGCACGGTGTGGCTGGGATACAGGTGCTCAGCTGGATTTCCTTTTCAGGGCTGCGGAAAGCGGCTATGAAGTCGACGCCGTCGTGCTTGTTTACTGCCTGAACGACGTGGCGGACATCATTCCGGAATGGCAGGCGGTCGCAGACCGAATCTACGCAGCGCCGAAGCCCGGATTCTTCGTACAGCACAGCTTTCTGTTGAATACGTTGTACTATCGGCTGAGGTCACTTCGTGAACCTGATATCGGCAATTATTACAGCTTCGTTCGCCAGGGCTACACGGGAACGCTTTGGCAATATCACCGCGAACGAATGCTGGCCATGCGCGACATCGTCGAGTCAATGGGCGGAAAATTTCTGGTCGTGACGTTTCCGTTCCTGCATGCATCGAACAAAGAATACGCGTATCGGAATCAGCACGATCAGATCGATTTGCTTTGGCAGGAGTTAAACGTACCTCACCTGGACCTGCTGCCGGTTTTTGAACCGTATTCGTCAGACACAGTTGTTGTCAGCCCATACGACGCCCATCCCAACGAGTTCGCGCACGAACTCGCAGAAGCAGCGATTCTGGAGTTTCTGGATACGCAGTTGTTCTCGGACGATGGTGAATGACTTGCGGAACGAGCAAACAATGAATACGTGGCCGTCCGACAAAACAGAACGACGGGCCGCTCAGCGCAACAACTCGCGGCAACATATGTTCGTCTGCGCC
>JBDONA010000221.1:0-7132 GCA_039831575.1 Fuerstiella sp.
CCAGGACTTGCCGTAACCTAAGATTTACAGGCGGCGGTCCGGGTCTCGGATTGCTTCAGCGCAGACGCACATCTTCGACCGGCGTCGCTGTCTTATTCAGTACGTATCGCAAACGACGATTTATTGACACACTTCTGAAGGAAGTTCATGTGTCACCAGACACTGAATGCTGAGGTGCGATGTTTATTCAAGCATTCTGGACATTCGGCGTGAAAACAAAGGGTGGAGTTGCGAGAATTGAACCCGCCGGAACTGCCGCGACGCGTGCGCGTTGAAGTTCCGATGAATATCTTGACCCCACGGGAATTTACTACAACGTTTTCTAAATCAGGGAGACACAAACATGGGCGACAAGGGAAGCAAAGACAAAGGCAGAAGGGAACAACAGAAAAAAGCAAAGCTCAGTCCAAAGGAGAAGCGAAAACTAAAACAGGAAAAAAAGACCAGCTCGACTTAATTCGGCTTCGGTCCAACTAGCGATTCACAAGAGCGCGGAGAGTAAAGGGACATTCTACTTTTGTCACTATTATCAGCCGTGATGATGCTCGGCGAACGTGTAGTTGGCTCCCGACGTCCGCCCGAAGAAGCGGACAGTCGACGCCGCGGAGTGAAACGGGACAAGGAGGTCTTCTGAGGCGTGCGTACCCGGTTGGCAACGATACGGATCGTCTCAAAAACCCGTGGGGCGTGACATGTCCCGAGAAACCACCGTATTTCAGGATCGCGATCCTGCCGCCGCGCGGAGTCGACAGATACCAGATAGGCATTCGTCCGATGAGTGGAAAAAGTTGGGGACGATGTAAAGAATACTGCACCGAAATGTGAAGCTGGAGAGCATGTCATGCAGAACCGCTGACGTCTGCGATTCAGGAATCATTTCTGCCGGAATGGCAGAAGATCGGGCGACACGAAGACGTTCTTGCAGAAAGGAATATTCTCATGGCGTCGACACTCACGGGGTTCAGAAGATCGCTGCTAAGATGGACAGACTTTGGCACGCCAATCACTAAAGCGCCCCCAGCGCATGCTCATGCATGGGCGTTCACGGACACGTCCTACAATCGTAGTCTGCCGTCTTTCGAAAAGGTTGCGGGAAGTTCGCCAACCGAATTTGTGATGAAAGACGACCTTTCTCTGACTATCAAATTCAATTCATCTCCCAGCTTCGTGCTGAAAAAAGTGTTTCTGGAATCTTCGACATTTCAGAGTGACCTGCTCAGTCACGAACAGGGTCACTACGAGATTACATCGATCATCTGCCGTGATTTTTTTGTTGACTGCATGCTGCTTAAAGGGGACACGTTTTCCAGTCAACAGGAAGGCGTAGCTGCTGTGAACAGCATCAACACGGCAAGTCTGGATCTGCTTGGAAAGACCCATATACGGTACGACACGGATGTTCATCCTGAACAGGAACAGGGAAAGTCACGAGGCCCAAAACAGATTATGTGGGAAGGTTTTTTTTTCAGTGCAAAATCGAAGGCGAGGAGTTCTGGGACGACAGATCCGAGCGGAACTGTCACGCACAAGCAACGCCTTCTTGATCTGCTAAGTGCTGCCGGCATTAAAATCTCGTGACGAACAAGCGCGGGCGACTTATTTCGGACACCGGCGAACCATGTCGGCGCTGCGAGGCCTATCCCAGGCTCAATGGCTTTGTTCAGGACGCAGGGCGGAAGTCACGATACAAGTGGCCAGTGGAAAATCAATCTCTGGTACATTCATATGTCAGTATCTCAACCCTATATTGACGCTGCCGAAAACCGACCGTATTCCAGGAATACCGCACCCTTGATGACGCACGAATTCCAAGCGATCGATCCCATACGTCTTGTCGGAATCGGACTGCATTTGACCCATCGACATCCGACCGGGCAGAAATGGCCGAATGGCGGAGCGATCATTTCAACGGTTACTGACCCAATGGCGGTTTTCGAAGCTGCAGAAAGTAACGAATGAGCAACGATCATGTTGACGGCGAATCTTTTGAGTTCAGCGAAAATTGGGTTCGTCCGACGATGCACTCGCCACGCAATACGGATCGACATCGAAAAACTACGCGGGACCTGGCGCAATACCAAGTTGCTGGCCCTCGACGATGCCCTGTTGGCAGCCGGCAAGAAAGCGGAATCGCACGTCGCGTATCAATCCGTGCTGGCCGACGACGACGTCGAAAAACGTCACCGCCGGGCTGCTGAAGCTGCAATTCAAAACCTGAAACCATGATGCCAGACGGTTGCATGCAGCAGGCCATGGGTTTAGTCATCACATGGCAGAATTTGCTTACGCGCTAGATGGGACGCAACGCGTTATGATCGCAACGCTGCGATCCCGGATTGGTTTCAGACTCGATCCCGATAAGAAATTAAAGTTTGGAGAATCAATTGTTAAATCTATCACGAGTCCTGCTTCTTCTGTCGATCTTCGCCTGGACATCGAATGTGCTTGCTGCGCGGTATAATATCGAAGATTATGGTGCAACCGCCAACGATGAGGTTGACGACACTTTAGCGATCCGTAAAGCGTTGAGTGCCTGCGAAGAGGCAGGCGGCGGGGAAGTGTTCGTGCCTGCGGGGATCTATCGTGTCGCCCGGCAAGGCTCGGAAAGCCCGATCCTTGAAATTCCGTCAAACACAACTTTGTTTGGGGAAGGCGGGGCGTCGATTCTGAAGTTCGATCCGGGCGTGAACAAGTCCAACTTTTGGCGGATGCTGGGAGCCGGTCCGACAGGTTGCCGAAATGTGACCATTCGCAACTTGCATCTCGACGGCAGTAATACGTTTTTGTCGTACGAACCGGGAAAGACGCCCGAACATAACCAGGGTGTCTTTTTCTATAACAAGGAAGCAGTGATCGAAAATGTGACGATCCGAGATTGCCTGGTTGAAAACTTCAGCGGGGACTGCATCGGGATCGCCATCGGTTGCCGAAACATCACGATTCGCGACGTCTCGTTGAGAAACTTTGTTCGTCAGGGAATTCAGATGGCGGGAGGCAACGGTGCCCGTGACTATCTGGTGACGGGATGTCAGGATTTGGAGGGTGATGTGGAGTCGGGCGGTTCGACGATTCACGTCGAACATGCGAATGGACTCAAGGGCGTACAGATTACGAACAACCGATGTCGTCGCTCGATTCTGGCGGGAGGAGTCGATGGTATCATTATTCGCGACAATATTATTCAGGGTCGCTTAGTGGGCAACGGCAATTCGAACGCCATTGTTGCTGGCAACGTTATCCACGGGCGAGACGACCTGAAAACGTTTGTTGTACAATTTGGGTATTCCAATGGTCTAATCCTGAAGGACAATATCGTCATCGGCGCTCACGAAGCAGCGGGCGGAATCTACGTCTGGGGAAGCTCACGTTACAATCCCGACCCAAGCCGCGATGTGGTGATCGCTGGAAATCTCATACGGGTCAGCGGTAATGGAATCCTGCTCAATGGTGTCGAACATGGGCGGATTTTCGGTAACCTCTTCTCGCCGGTTGACGCAAAAACAAACATCGTTCAAAAGAGGTCGGAAAACATTCGTCTTGATCCCCCCGTTGAAGCTTCGGAGCCAATTGACGAATCATCCAACAAGCAATAAAGGGTACATCATGAGAGACGATGGGCTGTCCCGCGTAAGCATTCGTCACACCGCAAAGGAGACCCACTGAGATGAATCGATTGTTGTGGCTCATCCCATCCGTTGAATTGCTTTCCGTCCGAGCTTATGTCATCAACTCGTCAGACGGCTTTTTGGTGTTTTGAAATGTTTCACGGGAATTTGGAACTCGATGGGCCGGCAAAACACGAAGGACTCCTCTGTAAGACGAGATGTCCCAGAAAACGAACGATTTCTGCTACTGGCATATCCGCCTCGCTCGACGTGATCTCAGCACGTCGCTAAGTGCATTTGGAAGACTCTGGGAAGCGGGGGCGCGTACAGACGAACTCGGTTATTATGCCGTCGATAATCCCGTCCATGTGCATGATGTGCACGCGACGCTGCTGCACCTTTTCGGAATCGACCACAAACGGTTGACCTACAAGTTTCAGGGACGCGACTTCCGACTGACTGACACGGCGGGAAATGTCATCAAGGCGATACTTGCGTAGCAGCCCGGATAAAAAAGTGTCGTCCAGCGCCGTTCAGAACAAGCCGGTGGCGTCTACTCTTTCGATTCCTTCGAGGGCACCAGACGCTCGCCCCACGGTTCTTTGGGATCTTCGTCCGTGGCGCCTGCGTAGACGGGGAGGATCACGTGAGAAGGATATCTTGCCGAGAAGTGTACCGTGTTATTGGCGACCCGTTTGTCCGGATCGTCGAGTCGGAATCCCTTTCCGTTGTTCGGATTAGGCGTAAATCGAGGCCAGTTGGACGACGTTATCGAAACCCGAAGGCGGTGACCACGATTGAAAATACAGGATGTGCTCCATAAGTCGACTGAAAGTTCATACGTTTCTTCCTCCTCCATGAATACTTCACGGCTGAATCCCTCTCGAAAACGAGCCTTGAGGATTCCGTCGGTGACCAGGATGGACGCTCCGTCCGGATAAACGTCGCAGATCTTGACCGCGAAGTCCGTATCCGGGCAGTCAGAGGAGACGAACAGGCGTGCGTATAGATGGCCGGTAATCTCCATGGGCTTGTCCAGGACGTCGGTCGTAAACAACAGGATGTCGGGCCGATTCTCCACAGGACGCTGGTCGAGAGGACCGGCGGCAATGCGCATATTATTGCCGCCAATGGTCGGGACAGGCTTGTGTGGATCGTATTTGAAAGTGCGGCTGCCGGACTTGAGGGGTGGCTTACTATCTTTGAGCAGACCGTCCGTGTGCAGGTACAGTTTCTTATTTCGGGCGGGCGGCGGCCAGTTGTCCTGATGCCTCCAGAAACTTCCAGGAGCTTTGGGATCGCTGCTGTCGCCCATCACAAAGTAATGCACGGCTTTTTCCTCAGCCACACCGTTGTCCTTATCCATGCCGTAATGGTCAAGAAACACCGGGAATTGTGCGCTCTTAAGTTCTTTCGACCTGACCTTCGGAAACAGGTTTCTTGCCAACGTAGCGTGACCGCCAGGCGACATGACCAGCCGGCATTTTCCGCGAGCTCCGCGACCACCCGAATTGTGAACTCGGGTGAATGAATCCAGAGTCGACTGAGAGAAAATGTCGTACCATGCCCCCGCAAAAACGGCAGGAGCATTCACGCGATGGGACTGTACCAGCGCATTGCCGGGATTCCAGAATTCGTCATAGGTACTGTGCTTAACGAACGCATTCAGGCTCTCCGGTTCGAACAGGTTGTCGCCAAGCCAGCCCTTTATGAGTACTTCTCGGAAACATCCTCCCTGATAAACGCAATGGTGGTAATAATCTGAGAAGCCTTGGGAAATGAACTGCGCCTTCAAAACATCGGGAGCTCCCGGCGCCATCAACACTTGAGTGACGGCCAGCGCCGAACCACCCCAGGTTACCACTTTGCCGTTGCACCACTCCTGTGCCGCAATCCAATCGAGCGTCTCGTGCGCATCGCGGTTCTTTCCCCAACCGTCGTTCATGAAAACGACAGCGTCACTGCCGGGCGAATGCCAGCGACCGCGCATGTCCTGCGACACGTACACCCAGCCATTTTTAGCCGAGCCAGGCCCGAACATCGCCGAGTAATTCAATGCGCCATAGGGTCCGCGCATGAAAATGACGGGCCACGGTCCCTTTCCCTGGGCAGGCAAGGTGACATGGGTCGCGAGTTGAGCCCCGTCCTTCATCCTGAGCAGATGAAATTCGTAATCGAACTTCGGGTTCTCCTTCGCCTTCGCGATGAAGTTCTCAAGTACATTTTCGGCGTACCGCTTGCTCTTCAGTGTTCGAGGTTTTGGCAGACGGATCGCGGGCTTTTCCGCAGTACCGGTGAGGGAATCACCGTATTCGGCCGGTAAGTCTGCCAGACCAGGAATACATACATTTGTGATCGCCAGAACGGCAAATGTTCGTCTAAGGTGATGCATTGCTTCTCAACCATCGCAGTCGCGTCGTCCGAGCAGATTCTACTTCAGCATAAATACCCTTGCCCGTTGACAGCGATATGATAGGCAGAACTGTCGGGCCCATAAACCGTGACTTGACGGCACCGCCAGATCAAACAGCGTGAGAGATCATGTCGGTCGATGACGTTGGCAAAAAGGGAGCCGGTACGGTTCAGGCGGGTGTCCGTGGCCAGCAGGACTTCCCCCATGCCGCCTTTGCCGAGTGTGCCTTCGACCGTGTAGCGGGCGGACAGGTCGACAACTTCCAGCCCGTCGTCGAACGCAGCTTCGCCACCGCCAGCGGCGTCCCCAAACGTCGCCTCGTCGCCCAGTGACTTTGGGGCGTTTTGCACACCACCGGAAAATGTATGCTCGTCGCCTAACGATTGAGGACCTTCGTCCTGTGGCTGACGACCGCCGCTGAACGTGGGCTGATCCCCGAATGGAGGCGGCCAAGCAGCGATTGCAGATTGGCAGTCAGATCAGCTTCATAGTCGGCGGCCGTCTGGCCATCGACTCCCACCGCACCGTCTTTACGGGTGCGGCGATACGCTTCAAGCAGCCACTCGAGATCAATCAGGTAAGCCAGGCTCGTGAAAACCAACTCCGGCGAACGCTTCGCCAACTCGGCTATCCGATGCTGTTTCGTTGATACGTTGTTCAGGTTTCTGAGCACCCGCCGTAGTTCCCAACATCGGTTGTTTCATGTGACGCCCCGCTTCCCTCCGCCGGGTCCTCGCTGAGCAGCAAGTTCCCCGACATCGCCGGTACTATCAGGACGCTCCGATTCCCTGTTGTCCATCCCACCTCGCTTCGGTTCGCGTCGCTTGGCGGTTCCACGTGTTGCCTGCGGTACGTTTCGTGCCTCCCGTCGCCACCGCAGGCCAGGCAACGGGCCGAGAGTTGGTATTCCGGTCTCTCAGCCGGATTCTTCACGCGGAAACAACAGGGCCTCCCAGGTTTCCGGAGAACCCCAATATCCATCTGCACATGGTCTTCGACCCCGGTCGGACAACAGACCGCTCACCAAAACGCGGCTGTTGCACGGCTCCCGCTAAAAAGAAAACGAAAGCTCCAACGTGAAATCCTCTTTCGAGGCTCAATAGCATGGCTTCTG
>JBDONA010000973.1:0-1720 GCA_039831575.1 Fuerstiella sp.
CACCAAAGGCTTCTGCATCGCCACGTTCTGACGAGGCCCAGCTGTCGCGGTTGACAAAGGAAGAAGTCCTTAATGGTGCGACACTTACCGAACTCCTGGAGGCTGTTCGTGCAATTGATGGTGACGCGGGTGAGAAATCCGACGCATTGCTGGCTCTCGCGAAAGAGATGAATCCGCAGGTTGTGACATCGTCGACACCACAGGCAGAGACGCTGCCGCACGATGACGATCTGTGGTCCAGGCTGACGAACTTCATTCGCGACATGGACATAACTGAAGGCTTCACCAATCCGATCACCGCTGAGTTTACGGCCGAGGTGGCCAAGGCTGCCGTCTCCGTCGATGTCCGCGACATTCGTGCGGCCGATGCGCCCCGACTGATTGAACTGAAACAGAAGTTCTTCAAAGCCCTGAACGACCAGGCAGAGGACTGACGCTGTAAGTGAAGCCCAGTTGCAGAACCGAGCACGACCGTGGTGAAGCGGCGCAAGGCGATTCTGAAACCAGTTAAGCGATATGTTAAACGCCCCACCAGCGACTCGCATCGGTCGCGACTGGGAATTAATCACACGGTGCAAAATGGAGGTTAAACGGATGAGTACGGAAACGCTGTCTAACAAAGATCAGGCTCACGAACTGCTGAAGGAGCGAGTCGAAGGAAAGGGGGTACAAGCATTCCTCCAGTTGGCTCGCAAGCTGGACGGGGCGTGTTCAGTCGGGACTGGTAGAAGCTGATTCCACGAAATCATCAGCGGCACCGTCATGGGAGGATGCAGTGATCGCAGTATTGGATCGCTCAGACTGGTCCCTCATCGGGCTCATGGACCAAATTGGCCTGTTGCTGGATGAGGCTCAGCAGTATCGACCGGCTGAATTTATCGAATGCTGATCACGGAGAATACCGGCGCGACAGTACCGCCTGTCGCGCCGGCTCTTGATTCCTACTGCACAAACTTGAATTGCAACGACAAATTTGAGCACAACCCCACTCGAAAAGGGCACACGAATGATACGTACATTATTCCGTTCTGAACAGTTACAGATTTCGGAAAGGTCAGAACATCACCTGAAGATTTCCGCCAACGAGCACACAGCGGCGGTTGCGAAGATCATCGCTGCTGACTGGAATCAAGATGGTCAAAACGTGACCAGTCCGCCATTCCGCATCCCCAAGCACGGAATCTCTTCTCTCATCCGAACCTTATTTGGCGACACCCGGCATACTCAAATACCCAGCACTCTCAAGCACCCCGGGGGGAACGTATTTGGCTAAGAACATCGTTTCTTGATGCCGCATCGCTGGCTGCGGTGTGTCCGGTGAATCCAAACGAAACACGTCAACTCATATCTATTCCATTACCCATTCATTTTTGGATCCAAAAAATGACAAAAAAACACATTCACGATGATGCCACTTCTAATTTCCCAGAGGCCTTAAAACGTGCTGAACACTCAGACGCAGTGAAAACCGACAGCGATCCAGTGCCAGCTTCTCCATCTCTCGATCCTAACGATCTTGATTCGTTGTGGGCCCCTATACCCTTGGTTCAGACTCGAACACAGGTTCTCACCATGCGGGCTGGACCTCGCCCCCCCAAAGACAAGTTCTTCCGGATCTTTCCGTTCGAGATAGCGGGGGCTGAAGATGCAAACGGCTACCAAAACTGCCGCCCGGTTTACCTTTTCGAGTACCAATTCGACGGGGACATGACATCAAAGA
>JBDONA010000301.1:0-1720 GCA_039831575.1 Fuerstiella sp.
GTTTCTTCCCTCATGCGTTCAAAGATCAGAACGTTGGCATCGACGGCCATACCGATGGTCAGAACCAGCCCGGCCAGACCAGGCAAAGTGAACGTCGCATCCACCGCCATCATCACTGTCAGGACCAACACCAGGTTCAAAAACAGACTGATGACAGCCACAATTCCGGCGAAGCGGTAGTACACCAGCATGAACAGCACGACGACCGCTGCCGCCACCTTGATGGCAAACACGCCTTTCTTGCGAACATCTTCGCCCAGCGTTGGGTCGACAGTGGCTTCACTAAGCGGCTTTGGATTGATGGGGACTTCCAACGCACCTGCATTTAATACGCCGGTCAGTTCTTTAGCTTCATCGTTCGTAAAGTTACCCTCGATCTGCCCGCTCTCACTGATCGTGGAATTGATCACGGGTGCACTGTAAATGTGACGGTCCAGCACGATGCCCAGGCCACGTTTTGGCTTGCCCGGTTGTGGGATGTGGCGACTGGTCAGCCGACTGAACAGGAATGCTCCGCGAGTGTTGAAGCGAAACGTGACAATCTGTCCACCACTTTGCGGGTCGACGCCAGAGCCGGCCTGTTTCAGGTATTTACCGCTCACCTGTTGTTTAGGAGGGTCCACCAGCACGAGGTATTCGCGAGAGCTGTATTTTTCCCGTTTGCCGTTACGGGTCCGCAACAGTTCAATGTCCCGACTGACTGCGTCGCTGTGCTGCAGAAAAGTATATTGTGCTTTGTTCTTTACGGTGTCTTTGGCGTTGGCCTTCTTAACATCCGACAGCCCTGTTCGTAAGTCTTCTTTGAATCCTGTATCACCTGGGTCCGTAATCGTGACCTGCGGATCATTGTCTTTCTCAAAGACCGGCAGCCACATCGCGATAACTTCTTTGGAACCATCGCCCAGAGTTTTGACCAGCTGCTTTTCGGCCTCGCCGAGGGCCTGTGCCTGAACGATGATTTCATTGTCAAATGCCGGACTGGCCGTAATGTAGAATTCCAGGCTTCCCAGCTTTGTAATGCGGCGTTTGATGTCATCGACGGTCTGTTTGTCTTCACCTGGGACGATGACTTCAATGCGATCCTTGCCGACTTGACGAACAGTGATTTCTGAGGTCCCGGAAGGATCGATTCGCGTCCCGACGGCAGTGATCATTTTGTCCATCAGTTCGTCGGTGAGTGGTTTGCCTTCTTCTTCCATCACCTGAAACACCATGTTGGTGCCCCCGGCAAGGTCGATGCCCAGGCGAATTCCTTCCCCGAAATCTTCACCGTTGATGTATCGGACCATGAATGGCATCACGCCCATTGCCAGCGCGGCCAGGCAGACACCGAAACGCATCCCCCAGTCAGTGACCTTCATGGCCTTGGCAAGAAAGGCGCCCAATATGAACGCACCAATGAGTCCGGCAACGAAGATTCCGAAGGCTGTTGCCCCACCGATGTTGGCAGTTTCGACGGCAGGTGCGGCAGCTTCGCCGTCCTGGACCGCCAGCGTCAAGACTCCTGTGAGCATTTCAAACATCTGAGATGATTCCTGAACGTTTCGGCAGTCATTCCGACTGCGTTCTGATTTCTGATGACTTTTTGGGTCACCAGGCTATTAGAAAACAAAAATGAGATAACCTTGAAGGCCATCAATCTTAGACCATCGCAGGACCGAAATTCTGCCGGTCCCTCGCGGTCGCACAACTCGCGAGACTACTTCGCTGTCTCGGAGTT
>JBDONA010000645.1:0-7128 GCA_039831575.1 Fuerstiella sp.
AGGAACTTTCCAAGGAAACCCGCAAAGCCACCGAAGACATCATTGCACGCATTGAGGGCATTCAGCACGATACGACCGAAGCGATTGAAGCCATCGACTGCGTCAGCGACGTCATTGGCCTGATCAACGAAAGTCAGAATTCGATCGCCGGTGCGGTGGAAGAACAGTCCGCGATGACCAGCGAGATCTCGCGAAATATCGCTGAAGTTGCCACCGGCAGCAATGAGATTGCTCAAGGCATCCTGCTTGTCGCCGATCGAGCCGGTTCAACGACAACGGATTCCGGCGAAACGCTGAGAACGGCCAGCGACATAGACTCTCTGGCCGATGAGCTGCTGGCATTGATCGGGCAGGATGGCGACACCTCGAAGCAGTCTGCGCTTGCTGCCGCGGCCGTGTAGTTTGCGTTCCGCCAGGAAAGGCGTCTACGTGTGAGTGGCTCGCAGGATTTGGAAAACCGGATCGACTCGAAAATATCAGTGAAGTCAGAATTCACGCATCGCGGAACGTGTGAGCCCTGCCCTTTTTCTTAAAGCCGAGTCCGGGACTCCGTCGCCCACGGAACGCTGACGAAATCAGATTCTCTTCCGCATGGACGGGGTGTGGTCGGTGGCCGGTCAATTCTCTTCCGTCAATCGGTCCGCTTGCGAAACAGAGTCGGTGGTCCACCGCCAAAGGGAATTCGAAACTCGGATTCCGAGCCTGGCTTCAGCGTGTAAACTGTGGTCTTGCCGTCCGATTTCCAGCGATAGCTGAAGCTGTAGTCAAGGTCATAGCGATGGCTCTCTCCGGGCTCAAGTGTGTACGGTCCGTCCCAGTCCGATGCCGGGCCCTTCAGCTCGTATATGTGAACTTCGTCACTGAGATTTGCGATGCGAACCGGTGCGATGTCGAACGAGGCAACAATCGCGTCGTCTGCAAGCCGTATGTCCTGCAACTGCAACCGAGTCTGCTGGAAGTCGAGAGCTGCGACTTGAGTTTCCGTGAAAGTTTCGCCAGCAATCCATGTGTTCCACGCATCAGAGAACATCGTCGCCACGATGGTTCGAGCGGCTTCGTCGGCAGCGCTCTGTTTGCCAATCAGCGTGCGTCCCCGCGGTACGATCACCTGCACGTCGGTGGCGGGCAACAATCTCACGTCGCTGGCTTCTTCCATTCTGTTGACCTGAACAGTGATTCGTTGGCTGACACTCAGTTCGAACTCGGCAGCCGGTGCCCACTTGCTGTTGCCGGACTCACGTACCGCAATCCGAAGCACCGCCTCCGGCGCATTCAGGTGCAGGATTCCGGACGGTGTCGAGGCATTCGCTGCTGCGCCGGAATCCGTCTGCGATGATTCCTGTTGCAGGCTCATCGGTTTCGTCAGGACCAGCTCAGTCTGAATCTCAACATCTTCCGGATGGTCAGCGAGTTTCGGGATTACTTCGATCAGTCGGTCTCGACGCGTCAGGTTCACAAACGCATCTCCCGGGATATCCAGGACATTGATCCGAGCGACATCGCTTTCGACCAGTAACTGCGTGAGCGGGCCGAGCATGCGTGACGATATTGCCACCTGAAGAGTTTTTTCAGAGCCGGCCGCCAGTAACAAGTCATCGCTGGAGTCCGCTACACGGAATGCCAGGTCCTGGCGGGTGGGTGCGGCGACACTCAGTCCCATTGTAATGGAGACCCCGTTGCTGTCCGTGGAAACTGTCTGCGGCCATGCTTTGGCAATGGGGTGATAGACGGGCAGTGGCCAGACAGCGTCGGTGGCCTGACCTGCGCCGCTCAGATCCAGCATGTCTTCAATCCGATTCAGAATTGATGGCACTGCTGCCACCACTTCCCGCTCGATGCGACTTCTTCTGGCATACAAACCCCGCACCAACGCGTCGGACACACGACGCTGAGTCATTCCCAGGCCACGTGGCGAAACACCACGCGGTCTTGTGATGTGCCAGTTGTCTGATTCAATCCTGAAACTGGAATTCAGCGTCCGCAGCCTTAGCCGTCGATCCTGCACGTAGGGTTCGACATCAATATTCAGCCAGACCGGCCTGCGCGTGCCGATCCTAATCGTGATCGGCCCGGCAGTTGCTGAACGACCTCTGCCACGAAGGTAAGTTGAACCGATCGTCAACGACACATCAGTCAGGCCAAGTTGCAGCCTCAGTTGGTCTTTGCCGACCGCTTTGACTTTAGCCTGCGATACCGTGCCGTCGTATCTGATCCGCGAAAATGTGACGGCAAACGTGATCCCTTCCGCCGATGTCGAATCACGAATGGTGGGAATGTCACCCGACACCGCATTGTCCGGAACTTGTCCGGGGATTGCATACGACACCGCGCTCAACATCCGGTTTCCCAGACGTATTGCCACGGCGTTGGGGATATCAAGAACCGGCTTGAAATCCTGCCCTGCCGTCAGTGCGTTTATCGATTCTGCAGAAGCCGCCAATTGTGGTGGAGTTCCTTCGTTCGTCGGTGCCAGCATCCAGTTCAACAACGTTTCACTGCCATACGCTATTTTCCAGACATCGTGTCCTGCATCCGAGATAATGCTCAGCCACGGGGCACGTCCCTGGTTTCGGAGTTCATCAATCAATCCGGTGACGGCGGATGGCCGTACAACGTTGTCTCTTTGGCCGTGAATCGTCCACACGGGAACATCCGGCCACTGCAGTGCGAGGGCCGTATCACCGCCGGAAGAAACCGGGACGACAGCGGACCACAAGTCCGGCGTGGCCGCCCCGATGCTCCATGCGCCATATCCGCCCATGGACCAGCCCGTCAGAATTCGACGCTGTGGATCAACGGAGTATTCCTGTTCCACTTCTTTCAGAATCCGCAGCATGCGTTTGGCGTCTGCTCCGTCAGCCCGCCATCCCTGCAACAGCCGAGAATCCAGATCTTCGCACTGGGTGAATAACACCAGACAGGGGAATGCGTCCTGGCGAGTTCGCAGAAATTGTCCCAGACCAACCTGAGTGGGTGTGTCGCCGTCGTTTCCACGTTCACCTGCTCCGTGCAGGAAGACGATGATCGGCCACTGAGTGTCCGCCGAATAATCCGTTGGTACGAAAAGCTGGTACTTATGGTCTCCGTCTTCATCGGCATGCGCCCGTTGCAGAAAGCCGGTTTTCTGAGACTCCTGTTGCGCCAGTACCGGTGAAATACCGGGGTCGGTCAGCATCAGGCACGTCAGCACGAGCCCTGTGGCAGTGACGGTAATGCGCATGTGATTCATCGGACTCAGTTTCTGTTTGTCAGGTTTCTACGTGCGGTGATCCGTCGCGATGGGTGATTGCCGCGTTCATTCATGAATGTTTGCGACAAATCAACAAACAGCAAGTCGCTCAGCTGTCGGTTTTACGAATTCAGAACATCGTCTCAGAAGCGGTCTTTCGACGTGCATTTCTGTCGATTCCTGACAGGTAAATCACAACGGTTTTCAGGATTCTCTCCGGGAATGGGAACGGTCCCCGGGAGTTGCCGCCACGCGCGACACTTTTGTGTTCCTGCAAACGCGGCAAGGATCAGGCCGGGAAACAGGCAGTCATCGCCCCAATGATGGCCTTTACGCAGGATTTGATTCCTCGCTACGCTACTCAGCAGACGGAGCCGGGGCCTTAAGAGAAGGCTGCTTGTTGCCACAGCAGTGATATGCGGAGGAGCAATTGGGACAATTGCTCTATTCTGATCTTCCAGAACCAACAACATGGAGGTTGTGTCATGCCTGTTATTCGTTGGGTCATACTGTCCGTGCTGGTTCTCATCGGGATCAACACAGTGCCCGCTGAAGAGCCAACACCTCGCAACACGTGGCAAATTCAATGCGAAGGCAATTCGTACTTTGACGCTGATGCAATCCGGACCGCCTTGTCGCTCGACATCCCGGCGCAGGAGGCGACGTCACCATATGTGACGTCGGAACAGTACAACGACGTGCTTAGCGCTCGCATCATGCGAGGCTACCTGCACCGCGGATTTCCGGACGTCAAAGTTGCAATCAGTACCGCCCCATCTACCGGCATGATTACAGTCAGGATTGACGAAGGGGAACAACGCTGCTGCGGTGATATTCACGTTTCCGGTCTCACCGCCAGAGAATGTCAATTCGTTGCTTCACTCATCAACAGTGCTTCTGACCAGACAAATCCGCTGCAGCAGAAGAATCCGCTGCGGAAATCGCAGCCCGCTTTGGAATACTGGAAGCATGCGTCCGCCATGTCGTTTGTGAAGTCGGCCGAACAAAAATATCGACAAACCATCCGGGAAGCTCTGACTGCCGCTGGCTACCCGGAAGCTCATTTCGCCATCGTTTGTCCCGAGACCACTGTTGACGACAAACTGACAGTTGAGCTGCGAATCACGGTGACAAATGCCGGACCACCTTTGAGGGTGGGCAACATCACATTTACAGGACTTGAGCAACATTCGCCCGAACACCTGATCGAGTTTCTTAAACTCCGTTCGGGTATGCCTCTGACCCTGGAACTGCGTGAGCGAATCGTCCGCGAATTACTGGATTCCGGTCGTTTCCTGGTCGCGGAAGTGAAACACAGCACGTATTTCCTGGACCCCGAAGTTCCGTTGAAATTGCAGATCCGTGTGCGCGAATACGATCGCATTGTGGCGCTTCCGCAGGACATGTCAGAATCTCAGCAGGCACTGCTGAAACTCAGCAATTGGCTGTCGGGCTGGGCGACCAGTGATCAGGACGTGCACTTCAAATTCACCGGGTCGGCGGAACAGGCCACTGAAGTTGTGCAGGCCACCGTTTCGCCGGCGCTGCATTCATTTTGCAACAGCGCAATGGGGACGGGTGTCCCGGGACAATACTGTCTGGACTTTGTTACTTCTTCCACGGAGGGCAGTCTGTTTACTTTCTCCGTCACCGATTCCACGGGGGAAGTCACGATGCGGAGGACGGTTCTGCTGACAAAATCGATGCAGGGACTCCTGGCGTGGCAAAGCCAAAAGAAATGGCTGCATGCTGATCTTGCATCGCTGCAGGCAACGGTGAGTATCCACGGAATTTGGCAAGACGAATCGGAACGTCGCGGCAGATTCAAGTATAAGTATGGGTTCAAAAAACACACAGAACACTCCAAAGGCCTGAAGACAGACATCGCAGTGACAGCCGCGGCTGTGATGGACCTATTTCACGGCAGGATAAAAAGCGTTTCCGTTCAGAATGGCGTACAGCGTCTTGTCATGGAATCCGGGGACCTGCTGCTGAACAGCGATAATGGAGCGCCGCAGGAGTTGAATTTGAAAACTGATCAGGCACGCATGGAACTGCGTTCCGGCACAGGTCTGCTGGCCAAAGAACTGGCACGACTTCAGGATGAAATGAAGGACTGGCCAAATCAAAATCAGCCCGGACGTACCTGGACGGGACTGGCATCCATGCTCCTCGAGGATATCAGCCTCGCTCAGCCGAATAACGGAGATGCGCTGTATGTGTGTCTCGACTTGCTCAGTAACGAAGCGGCCGTGGCAAGATTCGACAAAGGACTGGAGACGTTGAAAGAACGCCGGAGCATGATCATTCCTCCAGATCGACCTGCTAAGACGAACAGCGGTTTCGGACTCTATTCCCGGCTGGGGTTCATCGGTGCCGCTACTCCTCCACGTTCATTCCCTGGTCGATTCGTTCGTCTTGCAAACCTGGCAAGGGTTACCGGAGAGTCTCAACTGCTGCAACGACTCCTGTCAGATCTCCTGCAGTCCAATCAACAGGGAGCCGTCCATTGTCTGCTTGTGGCCCGGACGCTTGGCACAAGCGACGCGTCCGGACGCGTCGCGAAAGCAGGACTCGAAAGGCTGTCGACGGTCGGATTTCAACGCGATATGGCGCCGCTCATCGGTGAGCCATGTTTCTTTCGAGAACTCACGTGTTCGTTGGTGACTTGGCTGCAGCAGACGTCAGACGAAGATGTCGAGCGAATCGTTCGAGTTGCCGCACCTTACTTGAAGAATCAGGACGACCAGCCGATCAACGTCCGACCACTGCTCGTCCTGATACGCAGTCAGCGTGACCGGACGCCCGAGGAAGTTCTGACATCACTGCTGCCTGTCATCTGGGAAGGCGGACTAAGGAACCGGGTGCAGGCATCGCTTGAGACGATTGTTGAATCCGCACAGAAATCGAAAAAGTCGTATTTCAAATCCGCGTCGCAAAGCATTCCCGCATGGCGTGGCTTTCGAGCCGAAATGGCAGAAGCGAAAAAGAAGAAAGACGATTCGAAGCGTAAGAAAACGCCAGTCAGGACAGGCCCTGTCTTCAGGCAGCTGAAAATCGTTTCACCTGGCAAAGACAGCGACGTGGAATAAGAAACATCCATCGACAGCCGGACACCATGACCTGTGCCACGCCGTCGCCAATGACACACCAGGCGCATTGCGGAGAGAACGCTCCTGGAATCCACAGGTGTGCGCCGGCTTCAACCGACCGAAGAGTTCAGGCGTCGACGGACACTTCGGCTTCCGAGACAGGCAGTTCGGCCTGCGGACATTTCCCGGGAAACAGAGTCAACAAGGCAGGAAGAAACAGCAAGTCCGCAGGCAGAGCCACGGCGAGCGTCGTACACGCCATAACGGCAAAGCTAACATGAGGCGGCAATTGACTGGTCATAACAGTGCCCAATCCGGCAGTCATGACAACCGTCGTCAGCATCAATGCACTGCCAACGGTAATGAACGTCTTTTCGTTTGCGACAAGTGCGCTGTGACCACGACGACGCTCCTTGCTGAAATGAACCAAATAGTGAATGGTGTCGTCAACGGCAATTCCCAGACAGATTGCAAAAGAACAGGCGCCTGCAATCCCCAGCGAATCGCTAAACAACCAGTGCACTGCACCTGAAACTGCCAGAGGCATCAAATTGGGTATTGTCGATATCAGGCCAATTCTCAGCGAACGAAAAGCAATCGCCAGCACTCCGAAGATCACAACTGCTGCCATCATCAAACTGCTGATCAGTTCATCAATCATCTGACTGACTACCCTGCCCTCAACAACCACATCACTGACAAGTTTCACGTCGACACCTGGATTCTCAGACTCCAGCTGCCTCAACTGAGACTCCAGCCGTTCGAAAATGGAATCGAACGTCGCAATACCCAGATCCTGTGAGCGTG
>JBDONA010000982.1:0-7121 GCA_039831575.1 Fuerstiella sp.
GACGTCGTGCCTTTCGAAAAATGGCAAGGCTACCCACGGCCCGGCACAGTTCCAGATAAATCACGAAAGGGTGAACTCCTGGCGTAAACGGAAAATGGGCCAGGCCTCCCAGTGCTGTATTCACTGCGTGCAGGTGCAGGATTCGCTCAAAGTCTTCCTTGCGGCCGCTCGCAAAAGCAACTCCACGATCGATCATCTGCCTTGCGAGCTGTTCGGCAGTTGCTCCAAGACGGTCATAGACGGACCTGACAAAGGTTTCCAGAGCGGGCCATGCTTCCTTGACAAGCAGGGGGGGGAAGTAATCCGGATCGATTTGTGGCGGAGCCTCCGCCGTTGTGCCCAATTGCAATTGCATGATCGGAATTGCATCATAGCCGCGGGAGGCCTCATCCCCAATCAGGATCTGAGGGTTCAGTTTGCGGAACTCCAATTCCTGCTGGTTTCCGGCAACGTTCTCGTCTTCCACTTCTTCAGCATGCTGAAGGTAACGGGCAGACGGGTTATCCTGCGCAGCAGTATTGGGCATTCCGCGGCGAAGCTGTGAGATTCCAACGTAGACGCGCAAACGCGACTCCGCCGTCTTGAACACGTCTTTCGGGATTTCAACAGGCGAAATGTGCGCATCCTGCGGGAAACGCAGTTGGGTGCCCTCCTTGAAACGCAGATGGCACTCAGACAACGAAATACGCCAGTTCGACAGCGCATCCTGATCTATTTCCAGCCGGTGCAGTCCATAAGAATAAGGTGAGGCCCAACGTTCAGACACTGCTGACTTGTCATGGAAGTGCCGTTCGACGGTTTGAAAGTGGTGTGGACGAAGAAAGAGCCCTTCACCCCAGAACAAGGAATCAGAGCCCATAAATCAGCCTTCTTTTGCTCAAACTGCACAATTGTCTTCGCCTCACAGGTAAGGACACCGAACATTCTGAAGAAGAATGCAGTTTACCACAACGAACAAGGACAAATTACTGCGGCAGCGTCTAAGAGTATTTTTCTGAGTTGCAGGATTCGGTCGTCATACACACCGCATGCCTGGAAGGGTTGACCGTGCGACTGAGCATGTGAACAGCATTTCTGCTGATGACGGCATCTTAATTCTGAAGGACTGTTTTAATGATTGTTGCTCCCAGTCCCAAATTTATGTTTTCCTGAAATTGTGTTGTTGAAAAGCATTGCATTGTTTTTCCTGGGGGGGTAACACTGGATACACGTGGTTAACTGCCAATAAGAGACATACAACAAAGATAAAAGATATATTCAACGGGCGAAAGACGTTGGTCAAATCACGGCCAACCGGGTGGCGGGCACGCGTGTGTGAAGAGTTCACTGGCGGGAGGGTTAGTGAGTTGGACAACCACAACAGAAAAACACCAGAAAAAGTTGGGCACTCAGTCGATTCGGACACCAGCGACGCGTCAGTGGATTTGGCTCCTGCGCTGGCTGACGTTCTTGAACAGGTTGTTTCCGCAACGAACACAGGCAATGACTCATCTTCACAGGACGTGACGCTGCGACGACGTCTGGAAGACGTCGCCGCTCGGCTGGGTGATCAGGAACTGACAGTGGATCCCGTGCTGGTGTCATTGCTCGACGCCGTCAACGATCGCTTTCGTTTTCTCACGCCACAGGAAAAGCTGGCGATGAATCAGACGGTCGCAAAGACATTGTACGACGACTCCGAGTCAAGGGTTCGTCTCGAAAGACTCTGGCATTCATTGAGGAGACGTACTTCACAATGAAGACGAAAGGCCACAGTTCGACGTCTGAACTGATACACAGCTGCCAGGGACTCGTCCGTTCAATTGCGTGGAAGATTCATCAGAAGCTTCCAGGAAATATTGATCTGGATGACCTGGTCGGCTGTGGTCAGATAGGGTTGGCAGAAGCAGCCAGAGATTTTGATCAGACTCGTGGAGTGCAGTTTACCACATACGCTTACTACCGCGTCCGCGGGGCGATCCTGGACGGCCTGTCGACCATGGCGTGGTTTACCAAAGCAGACTATCAACGCGGGCGTTACGAGAGGGCCGCAAATGACGTCCTTGAAACCGCGCCAGACAAGGACACGGCGGACGATGACACAAATTGGTTCGGGCGAACTGCGCGTTCATTGTCAATGACGTACCTGATGACTCAGTGGAGTGGTGAAAATGCCGATCTGGAGCCGTCCGACACGCGTTCACCGTCAGAGGCTGCCGAAGCGACCGATCTGCAGGGAGCCATCCGGCAACTTGTCGACGGCCTGCCCGGGCAGGAACAGAAACTGATTCGTGGCATCTACTTCGATGGCCTTTCTATCAAGGAGGCTGGAGAAAAAATTGGAATCAGCAAAGCATGGGCGAGCCGACTTCACGCACGTACGCTCGAGTCCCTTGCATTTCGTTTGGTAGACGAGCATGATTAGCCATTGATGAAAATGCGACGTCTTAGTTGGGCAGCTAACTGTTGTTGTGTTTCGGCAAGGTGCTACTGTGGGTGAATCATCGACTTTCAATTTCGCATGGCGACACAGGTCGTAATTTTGATTTGCATTTGAACATTTGAACACATAGAAAATGGCCTGACGCATGAATCTGGAACTCGACATCCCCACGATGCTGAACCCTTTTGAGGGTGAACTCCCAGGTGGAAAGGATTTGCGCGACGACGATGACCCCAGCAACCTGTACCGAAGAATTCGCGATTCACGAAATGACGCTCGTGAAGTCGAACGCCAGGCCGATCTTAAAGAAAACGAAAGCCCGGCAGACGCGATACGTCAATGGCGAGACGTCTGGAACGACGGGCAGGAGTATCTTCAAGGTTACGGTAAGGATCTCGAAATTGTTGCCTACATGATAGAAGCATCAATTCGTTTGGGTGGAATCGGGGGGCTCGCCATGGCCCTGAATCTGACAAGAGAACTTGTCAGGGATTTTTGGGGACAGTTGCTGCCAACTCCGGACGAGGACGGCATCGAAACTACGCTCTTGCCGATTTCCAGACTCAATGGCGACGTCATTAGTTACCCCCTTCTTCGCGTGCCAATGACTGAAGACACGTCTGTGGGCCAATTCGTCATTTGGCAGTATACGCAGGCCAGGCAACTTGAAAGCCTTGAGGCGGAGGAACGCGAAACGCGAGTCTCGCGTGGAGCTGTCACCGTAGAATTGTTCAGCCGAGCAGTTGCAGAATCATCTGATGACTTCTACCGAATTCTTGCAGCGGAAATCGAAGGGGCCAGGACGGCTGTCGACGAACTGAACGACATATTTGAAGAGAAAGTGGGCGAGGAACTGGCCCCCAATCTCTCCAAGTTCACCAATGCGTTGAAAGAAGCTGACGCGACGCTACGAATTGTCGCCGGGGATCGCCTGGCTCGACCGGATGAAGAGGAAGATTCAACAGCGAGTGAAGGGGCCGAGCCGGGGAAGAGTGGAGGCGGCGGTGTTCGTGGCGACATCTCGTCACGTGAAGAAGCACTTAACATTCTTGAAAAGGTGGCCGCTTGGTTTGAGCGGCAGGAGCCGCAGAGTATTCTGCCATCTGAGATTCGCAAAGCGAAGCGGCGTGCAACGATGACGCCTGAACAGTTGTACATTGATTTGATTTCAGACGAGAGTGCGCGCGACAGCCTGTTCAAGGACGTTGGAATCGATCAACGCTCGTCGGACGACTCCTACGATGGATAGAAACGAAGTGTGAACCGCAGGTCGTGACCTGTGTGTCTGGTGACTCGAAAGAAAGGTCAAACATATGGCGAAGTCTTCACAGCAACACAAGTTGGATCGAGTGCGAAAGCCTCGTGTCCACATTACCTACGACGTCGAGATAGGCGACGCCATGGTCAAGAAGGAACTCCCCTTCGTCATGGGAGTCATGGGGGATTTTTCGGGCAACCCGACCAAGAAACCGGAATCGCTGACCAAACGGAAGTTTGTCAATATTGACCGTGACAACTTCGACGACGTTATGGCAAAGATAAATCCGGAACTCAATATTCGGGTCAAGAACACACTACAGGGCGGTGACAGCGAAATGGGCGTTCAGCTCAATTTCAAATCTATGGAAGACTTCGAACCAGGGCAGGTTGTTGATCAGGTTCCGGCGCTCAAGACTCTTTTGGAGTCCCGAAATAAGCTACGGGACCTGTTGACAACAATGGACCAGTCAGAAGACCTTGAGGCTCTGATGGAGCAGGTTTTGAGTGATACGGCAAAGGTCCAGGAAGCGGCTGGCCAGATGGGCGTGGAATCTCCCGCCGAAGGTGGCGATAACAACGAAGGGGGCGAATGATGAGTACGGGCGAACAGGAAGCACAGGCAGCGGAAGGTCAGGTCGAATCCGGCAGTATTCTGGACAGCATGCTTGATGCGATGCCGAAGCTGGTCGAACACGACGAGGGTGCCGATATGGTGAAGAACCTGATCGGTGTGGCAATGGAAGGAACGTTAACGTGGGACAAGAGCTGTACCAAAACGCTCCGAAACGCGATCACCGCACTGGACCAGAATCTTTCCGGGCAGCTTGCTGAGATCATGCATGACGAGCAGTTTCAGAAGCTGGAAGGATCGTGGCGAGGTCTGCACCATTTGGTCATGAACAGTGAAACCAGCAAGCAACTTAAGTTGCGAATGCTTAATATTTCGAAACGAGAAGTTTTCAAGGATCTGGATAAGGCCGTTGAGTTCGACCAGAGTGTACTATTCAAGAAACTTTATGAGGACGAATTCGGAATGCCGGGTGGGGAGCCTTTCGGCGCTCTGGTCGGCGATTACGAATTCACAAATCATCCGGAAGACATCGATCTGCTTGAGAAGATGTCAGGCGTTTGCGCATCAGCCCACTGTCCGTTTATTTCCGCGGCAGATCCGGCACTGTTTGGGATGGAATCGTACCAGGAACTTTCGAAACCCCGTGATATCGAAAAGATCTTCATGGGGAAGAAGTACACGAAATGGAATTCGTTCCGGGATTCGGAAGATTCACGGTATGTAACACTCGTGATGCCGCGCGTTCTGGCTCGTCTTCCTTACGGTGTCAGTACAAAGCCGATTGACGAATTCACCTACGAAGAATTCGAACTGGATGAAAGTGGCGAAGCCACGCCGGCGTCTCACGGCGACTACTGTTGGATGAACGCTGCTTACGTCATGGGGACGAATATGACAAAGGCTTCGGCGGAGACCAATTGGTGCACAGCCATACGCGGTGTCGAAAACGGCGGCACCGTGGAAGGACTTCCTGTTCACAACTTCATGAGTGACGATGGCGACATTGACAACAAGTGTCCGACAGAAATCGGCATTACTGACCGTCGCGAAGCGGAATTGAGCAAGGAAGGTTTCCTGCCACTTTGTCACTTCAAGAACACTGACTACTCAGTGTTCTTTGGAGCTCAGACGTGTCAGCGTCCGAAGGCCTACGACGACGACGACGCCACGGCGAACGCTGCAATTTCGGCTCGCTTGCCCTATATCATGGCAGCGTCTCGAATTGCGCACTTTCTGAAATGCATTGCGCGTGACAAAATCGGCTCCTTCATGGAGCGTCAGGACATGGAGGATTTCCTGAGACGTTGGATCTCCAACTACGTTCTGGACGATCCCAAGGCGAGTGCTGAGATGAAAGCCAAATACCCGTTGGCCGAAGCCAAAATCACCGTCGAAGAAATTCCCGGGTCGCCTGGCTCCTACAACGCCGTTGCTCTGTTGAAGCCGTGGCTGCAACTGGAAGAACTAACGACCTCCCTCCGGATGGTCGCCAAACTTCCTCAGAAGGCCTGATAGATCTGCGCCAAGCCCTGCCATTTCGTCTTTGGCAGGGCTGTGTGGACCGTGCCGTGCGGCACCATTTTGAACTTCGGTGCCGACGGCAGCGGAACGGCGAACGGCAATTGGGTGGGCACCTGGAAAAACGGCAAAGGGTGTTTCGGTGCAAAGTAAGCAAGCTCAATCAGAACCGGCGGTCGCCTCGACTGTGTCCGCTGAGCGTCCGGCCGCGGCAGTTCCCCCAAGTCTGCTGGATCGGATGGCTGAGACTAATATGGTTGCGTTCGGAGAGCACCAAACGGATACGAATCCGTTGCGAGTGTTTCTGGCGGAGGATTCGTTAGGCGAACTTCTGAGACTGTGGCTCGGCTCCATCCCACGGGAACAGTCCCAGATGGAGTCCGCTCGCCTGGTACTTGCACGGGACGTTGCCAGAGTCGACCAACTGCTGGCAAGTCAGGTCAATGAAATCCTGCACGCTCCGGAATTCCAGGCTTTGGAGGCCGCATGGCGTGGACTGCATCATATCTGGTCCGTCCGCAGTCAACTTTCAAGTGAGCGAGGTTTCGATGATCAGCAGGCACAAGTGGAAATCCGCGTTCTGGATGTGTCCAAACGAGAACTGACGCGAGATTTCGAAAAGGCCCCGGAATTCGATCAGAATGCGTTGTTCTGGAAAGTCTACGAAGAAGAGTTTGGCATGCCGGGAGGAACGCCATATGGCGTGTTGCTCGCAAACTACGAATTCACGAACCATCCGAATGATCTCGACCTGCTTTCACAACTCAGTGGTGTCGCCGCTGCAGCGTTTGCTCCGGTCATTACGTCAGCCAGTCCCGAACTCATCGGTCTTGAAACGTTTGCCGACCTCGAAAAACCTTTGAATCTGGAGAACATTTTTCAGCAGGCCCGTCATCGAAAGTGGCACAGTCTGCGCGAACGGTCAGACACTCAGTTTCTTGGTCTGACGTTACCTCGAATACTGATGCGAGAGCCGTATCGGGACGATGGAGACCACCGGCATGGATTTCGTTTTGTGGAAGACGTCCAGGGAGCAGACCGCGAAGCGTATTTGTGGGGCAGTTCAGCGTGGGCGATGGGGGCCGTCATTCTCCGGGCGTTTGACAGCTGCGGATGGTTTGCAGAGATCCGCGGTGTCGAACGGGGAGTAGAAGGTGGTGGTCTGGTAACCGGCCTTCCAACACACAGCTTCCGCACGGATGAAAATGGCGTGGCCATGCGGAGCAGTGTCGAAGTCGCTATCTCTGATGCTCAGGAAACCGCCCTGAGTGATCTCGGGTTTGTGCCACATTCGCACTGTAAAGATACGCCATATTCCGTCTTCTATTCCAACCAGTCTGTTCACCAGCC
>JBDONA010000220.1:0-29490 GCA_039831575.1 Fuerstiella sp.
CAACGTCACAACCCTTCATGACTGCGCCCACGAGCGCGCTCTGTTCTTCCCCACTCAACTGACGGAATGAACTCGCAATCAAGACGCTCAGTTGCGCGTAATGGCTTCATCCAGATTCAGGATCGCCCGGGCCACCGCCATCCATGAAGCAAGTTCCACAGATGAGACATCGCTGGACTGCGCGGCAAGTCCAACGGCAACAGCTTTCTCTGCCTCCGCCGGATTCTTCTGGTAATATCCGATCGAACTCTGCAGCAGTTGTTGCAGGGCGATGACTTCCTGGCCGTCTGGAAGGCGCGACACAGCAAGTTGCATGGCGTAGTCCAGGCGAATCTTGTCTGACTTGCCCGGAGCCTCGGTGATGATTCTGGCGGCAAACTCGCGGGCCGCCTCAACGAAGGTCGGATCATTCAGTAACGTCAACGCTGCCAGCGGAGTGTTACTTTGAGGGCGTTGAGCGGTACATTCTTCGCGGCTGGGAGCGTCAAAGGCTTTCAGCATCGGATGCAGAAACTGTCGTTGCCAGTGAACGTAGAGTCCTCGCCGCCATTGGCGATCGTCCTCGTCGTGTGAGTATTTACGGACGGGAAAGTTCAGGTGACGATAGTAGCCTGCCGGCTGATAAGGCTTGACGCTGGGACCGCCGACTCTGTGAACCAGGAGTCCGGAAATCTCCAGTGCGTTGTCGCGGACCATCTCCGCAGGCAGCCGAAACGTCGACTGACGGGCGTACAATACGTTGTTCGGATCCTTTTCCCGTAACTCCTGGTTCCACGCCGACGACTGCCGGTAAGTGCGGCTCATCACAATCAGCTTGAGCATATGGCGAGTATTCCACTTGTGCTGCACGAACTCCAACGCCAGCTGATCCAGCAGTTCGGGGTGTTCGGGCGAAAAGCCCTGACCACCGAAGTCATCCAGCACCGGAGCAATTCCGTTGCCAAAGAGCAGGTACCAGAAGCGGTTGACAAATACCCGAGCGGTCAGCAGTCCAGCTCCATTTTCGACGTCGCAAAACCAGTTGGCCAGATCAAGTCGTGTTGCTCGACTGCCGGAAGCCATCGGCGTGTCGCCCATGAATTCCGGAACCGCCGGCTGCACGATCGGACCGCTGTCGTCCAGCCAGTTGCCACGTGGCAGGATGCGCATGACTCGCGGTTCCTTTGTGGCGCTGATCATGGTCAGTCGAGCGGCCGCTTCCAGATCGTCGATGGCGAAGGACAATTGTCTTTTCTGTTCCGTCAGAGCTTTGTCCTGCGGAGTTGCCGTCAACTGGTGTTCCACAAGTGCCATCTGCTGCCTGAGCACGGCTAATTGCTCGCGTTCGCGGCGTGTGTGTACTCTCAGTTCCGGCGCACGTTTTGTGGGCAGCCCGTTGGTGCCGTCCTTGAAGTGCTGGGCTTCGTCAAGGTCCGCAAAAAACGCAGCCAGCGAATAAAAGTCCTTCGCGGTGTACGGATCAAATTTGTGGTCGTGGCACTGAGCACATCCGACGGTGGCTCCCATCCACACCGCGGAAACGTTGCGGACGCGGTCTGCCGCGTAGATTGCCAGGTATTCCTTCGGCTGAACTCCGCCTTCGTGCGACGTTTGCAGCAACCGGTTGTAGCCCGATGCAACCTTTTGATCGACCGATGAATCAGGCAACAGGTCGCCCGCAAGCTGTTCACGGGCAAACTGATCGAACGGCATGTTTGTGGCGAAGGCGTCGATCACCCAGTCACGATAAGGAGAAATGCGATGATCCTGATCACCGTGATAGCCGACGGTGTCCGCATAGCGCACAAGGTCCAGCCAGTACATGGCAAGCCGTTCGGCATGGGCATCGGAGGCCAGCAGACGGTTGACGATCTGCTCGTAGTTCGCATCTGTTGGTTCAGTGATAAACTCTGCCACGTCGTCCGGATTCGGCGGCAGTCCCGTCAGATCAAAATACAATCGACGCAGCAGAGTGACCGCATCGGCGTCTGCCGATGGCGCCAAATTCTCGCGTTCCAGCCGTGCCAGAATAAACTGATCAATCCAGTTGGACGGCCACGAAATCTGTTTCGGATTCGGTGCCGGAAGATTCTCCGGCGGAACGTAGGCCCAGTGAGCCTTGACTTCCGCACCCCCGGCAACCCACTGACGAAGAATCTCAATTTCCTTTTCGGTCAGGTCTTTCCCCAGCTCAGGCGGAGGCATTTTTAGATCGGGATCGTCCGACGTGATTCGGCTGATCAGTTCACTGGCACCAAGGTCTTCAGGCGTGACCACTCTGTAACCGTCGCGATCTCGAGTCAGACTTTGAAAGTCATCGATCCGCAAATCGGCTTCGCGGTGGGTCGCATCCGGTCCATGGCACGCAAAGCACCGGTCGGACAGAATCGGCCGTACATCACGATTAAAATCCGGAACATCGGCACCGGTGGCAGCACTCGCCATGACGGCCAGCAGCAAGGGGCCGCGTAAACGGGAAACGAAATCGAAACTTCCAGACGCTGCAATTGCTTTCGCTGGACTGCCTGACATTTTCTGAACCTTCAAGGGGCACGGCGATTCGGTCACGCGCTGCCGTAAATGCGCTACTCAATACTGTATCTTAACCGGGACAGGGTCTCAGACCATGCGAGTAGCGCACGGAAATGAAAACCCGATTCCGTGGGTCGCTCAACGTGATGCGACAACACCACGTTTTCACCGGTTTTCTCGTTCCCAAACTCCAGTTTGGGAACGCACTTTCCCTGTGTGCCGCACATGAATCGGAGGGCGACTTTGTGCGGACGTGGGACTATCCGCATGACAGCGCTGGTGGCGTCGGCAAATCGACAGGCCCGGTCTCGTTTTCGCGATCAACGAGGCGCACAACAGATTCGGTTGAAAAAGTAGTTCTGTGGTATGCCAGTCGCGTCGGACTGCCTGCTGACCACACGTTAGTGACTAACGCCAAACAAGGATTTTCAGGGCTCAATGTACGTCTGGATATTCGCACGAATACAGGACACGACACTGATGAAAAGCAGGATCACCTGTCAGTTCTCGGGACGATTACCAGGACTCATGCACACGTCACAATGTTCTATCAACCGAGCCCTGGAAGAGAGTCGGACGTCTTGATTTCCATCAGCCAGTCGACAGTCGGCACCAATATCCACGTGTTTCGTCAGGAACCAGGCCAGTAGCACAAACTCGATTCAAGAGCCGATATCGCCGGGTTGCACCAATGGTTTTCAGGTCGCGAATCTGCAGCTGCGTTTTGGTTTGCGGTTCCATAATTGGGAGCGGCAGATCGTTCCAAACACACAAGGAGGAATTCATGCAGAGAGCCACATCGTTCGGAATCGGCCTGACAGGCATGCTTATCGGATATGCGTTGTTTTCCTGGATCTATTCGATGGATCGCAATGACAACGCCCCGGTCGCAATATTGATGGGATGTATCTTCTTTTGCCCGGGAGCGATTCTTTTAGGTCGCGCGATCTGGCCACCGGATGGCACAGCGTGACGGTCCGGGTCGGACGGCCAACAAAGACAAAGGCTTCGGATTCGCCGTCATCTCAGTCGGCCAGGAGGGCCGTTTGCTTTTTCTTCGTGAACCATACTGTCTCGGAGGCATGCCGTTTTCTCACGCTGGAAGACGTCTGTCGCGGCCACGAGTCAGCGTAATACACTGTAGACGGTCCTTCGACGAGGGCGTTGAAGTGGCAGGCGTCGCAGTTCAGCGAGTTCGCCGCCCAGCAGAAGCCTGGCGTCATGTTGATTAGCAGTGTCCCACTTTTGGAACGCCGGAACGAGTTCTTCAAGAGCGTCCCATCCCTGCGCAGAATTGATGCGGGCCGAAAAGTCTGAGTGGAGACGACATGAGACGCTACCGACCGAGGATTGCTGATTCTCGTGATTCCGTGCCGCTGCTGACGGATGAGTTCAATTTCACTGATGACTGTCTTTCCGTTGGCCGAGAAAAATTCGGGCGTCAAGCCATTACTGACTTCGATACCGGCGAGCGCATTGGTAATTCCCCTCATCACGTCGCCAGCACGGCGCATCCTGTTTGTGATGAGGCATCGGCCGATGTATCATGGGCAGCCTGGGTGTCTCGTTACTCCAATGAAATCAGTTCGCAACGGCATGATGCAAAAGACTTCCGATGGTGACTCTGCAAGGCTCGTCAACAGACGATTCCTGCTGGCGATGCAGACCTTCATTCTGACCGTAATCGCCACGAATGGCATTTGCGCCGACGAACATCAGGCCGACTTCTTTCGCAAACAGGTCGAGCCACTATTGGTCGGACGCTGCCTCAAATGTCATGGCCCGGACCGGAAGGGGCAACTGGATCTGCGCACAAGAGCAGCCGCATTAGCAGGAGGCGAGAGTGGGGCAGCGATGGAACCAGGTCAGCCGGACGAGAGTCTGCTTTACCAGTACGTCCTGGGCGAAGAGATGCCACCGAAACATCCGCTCTCGGCAGACGAGATCGCGGTGTTCAAACAATGGATCGCACAAGGTGCGTATTTCCCCGACCAGCCGCTTGATCTGTTCGCGGCGACAACCGACGAACGAGCTGGCTACGACTGGTGGTCATTGATGCCCCTTTCAGAAGCATCGCCGCCACAGCCTGATCAACTGCCTGAGGCGTGGAAAGAGAATGCGATTGATCGGTTCATCTACGCAGGATTAGCCGCGAATGGGCTCCAGGCTTCCACGCCTGCCACGCCACGCCAGTTGATCCGCCGCGTGACGTACGACATGATCGGCCTGCCGCCAACACCCCCGGAGCTCAATGCGTTCCTGGCCGCCTGCCGAGATGAGACCGGCGAGGAGAGCCGCGTTGGCGATCGGGCGTACGAAAGTCTGATCGACCGATTGTTGAAGTCAAATCACTATGGCGAGCAATGGGGCCGCCATTGGCTGGACGTCATCCGATTTGGTGAAAGCAATGGCTTCGAGCAAAATGTCATTTACAACAGCGTTTGGCCATTCCGCGATTATGTCATCCGTTCGATCAACGAGGATAAACCGTTCAATCGATTTTTTGCAGAACATCTGGCTGGTGACTTGCTGGGACCGACTGATCCTCAGGTTGCGGTCGGAACATCATTTCTCGTTTGCGGGCCGTATGACAATGTTGGCAATCAGGACGCCGTGGCCGCGGCGCAAATTCGGGCCAACACCATTGACGAAATGATCCGCGCGACGGGCGAGGCGTTTCTGGGGCTGACGGTTGGCTGCGCCCGCTGTCACAACCACAAGTTCGATCCGATATCGCAGCAGGATTATTACAGTCTGTACAGTACGTTTGCCGGTGTGCGACATGGCGAACGGAAGCTTCCCAATAGGGAAAGCGAGCCTGATCGCCTTAAGCAAGTGACCGTCGAGAAGGCAATCTCTGAGGTGGAAGTGAAGCTACGGACAGTCGTTCCTCAGCTTGGCGGTTCGGCTGAGCCTACGATAAATACTAATCCGATCGATCCGGTCCAGGCGAGATTCGTCCGATTCACGATCCTGGCGACGAATAGAAGCAATCCGTGCATCGATGAGTTGGAAATCTATTCTGCGGAAAGCACCGACGCTGCTGCACAGAACATTGCCCTGGCGTCAGCCGGCGGCAAGGCGACTGCGTCCGGCACCCATTCGGGCAATCTGAATTACAAGCTTGAATACATTAACGATGGCAAAGTTGGAAATTCGAAAGGTTGGGTTTCGAATCAGGAGGGTGCGGGCTGGGTGCAGATTGAGCTTGCCAAACCTCAGCTGATTGACCGCATCGTGTGGGGGAGAGATCGTGACGGAAGACGCACGGATCGATTGGCCACAGCCTACAAAATCGAAGTTGCGCTGGAACCGGATCAGTGGCACGTCGTGGCGGTCTCATTGCCCAACTTACAATCAGGCGACGAACACGTCGCTGCTTCGAGTGAAATACTGAAACGGCTGCCCAGCGAACTGGCAACGCGGGCACAAGCGCTTTCTTCAGAATCCACAAAGCTGCAACATGAAGCCCAGCGTTTGCGCGATGCGTCGACATCACCGAAGTGGTGGGCCGGGACATTTACTCAGAGCGACGGTCCGTTTCATGTGTTTATCGGCGGCAGCCCGCAACGTCCTGGCGAGCAGGTCCAGCCAACCAGTATGAAAACGCTGATTCGCACCACACCTGTCTACAAATTGAAGTCAGATTCACCGGAGTCGGAACGGCGATTGACTCTCGCCAATTGGATCGTCGCTTCCGACAACCCTCTACCCGCTCGAGTGCTGGTGAACCGGTTGTGGCATTATCATTTCGGCACGGGAATCGTGAACACACCCAGCGATTTCGGCTACATGGGGGGGCGGCCCTCACATCCGCAACTGCTGGATTGGCTGGCTCTGCAGTTGAAGGAATTCGATTGGCGGCTAAAGCCCATCCACAAGCTGATCCTCATGTCCCAAGCCTATCGACAGGCCAGCACACATCGCCCGGACGCCGCCACGATTGATGCGGACTCGCGACTCTTATGGCGCTACCCACCACGCCGCCTTTCCGGCGAAGAGATTCGCGATACAACCCTGGAAATCGCTGGGCAACTGGACAAGCGAATGGGCGGCGCAGGCTTTCGGCTATTCCGTTATGTGCGCGACAACGTCGCGACTTACCATCCGCTCGATGAACATGGCGCTGAGACATATCGCCGCTGCGTCTATCATCACAAAGCGCGAGCGACGCAGATCGATTTGTTGACGGAATTCGATACGCCGGACTGTGCGTTTTCGACCCCGCGGCGAGCCAGCACGACGTCGCCGCTGCAGGCGTTGACACTGATGAATCATAGTTTCACGACCGACATGGCCCGTGCGTTGGCCGAGCGACTGGAACGCGAATCGACGGATGCATCGTCCCGCGGCGAGCAGGTTCAGCGTGCGTTCATACTGGCTTATTCACGTGAGCCGACCAAAGGCGAGTCCACCGTCTGTGTCGAGTTTATTGAAGAGCATGGGATCGTGGCGTTTTGTCGCGTACTGCTGAATTCGAGCGAATTGATCTATCTGAATTAAGGTGTTCAGCGATGGGAAACGATGGCCAGCTTATGCGTCGCGGTTTTTTCGGCGACGTGTCGACAGGACTTGCCGGGATTGGACTGGCACATCTGATCGGTCGTGACCTGTGCGCAGCCGATGCGGCGTCGCAGTCGGGGCGCAACCAGACGCACTTCCCCGCCAAAGCGCAACGAGTCCTGCAGATCTTTTGTCCTGGTGCAGCCTCACATATGGATCTGTGGGAACATAAGCCGACGCTGGACAAGCTGCACGACCAACCGATGCCTGGCGAGGAAAACATGGTCAGCTTTCAGGGCCGGAACGGCGCTCTGATGAAGAGCCCCTGGCCGTTTGCTCCTGCCGGCGAAAGCGGCAAGATGATTTCGACCATGTTACCCCACATGAGCCAGCATGCGGATGATATTGCTTTTATCCACTCGATGACGACCAGGACCAACACCCACGGCCCCGCGTGCGTATTTATGAACACGGGCCATACGACGGAAGGGTTTCCCAGTGCCGGGGCGTGGATGAGTCACGCACTTGGTAGTGCCAACGAAAACCTGCCAGCTTATGTCGCGATCACCGATCGTCGCGGCGAACCGCCCAACGGAAAGGCAAACTGGAGCAACGGCTTTCTTGCCGCGCAGCATCAGGGGATCATGCTGAGTAGCCAGCACCCCATTCGCAATTTGAAACGGCCGGCGATGGTCTCGGCAAAGGAAGAGCAGGCGTCACGCGAGCTGCTTGCGTTTCTGAACCAGCGACATGTGGAATCAAATCCCGGCCAGTCGGAACTGCAGGCTCGTATTGCTGCATACGAGCTGGCGGCTCGAATGCAACTTTCGGCACCGGAAGTATCTGACCTGGCTTCTGAATCCGCGACCGTCCATCAGGCGTATGGCACGAACGATTCGAACGAATTGAAAGCTGCGTACGCAAAAAACTGTCTGCTGTCGCGGCGACTGCTTGAGCGAGGCGTGCGTTACGTGAATCTGTATTGTGCGTCACGAGCATCGGGGGTGGACGGTCTGTTGAACTGGGACGCACACAAGACGCTGAAGTCCGATTACGAACGGCACTGTCCGATCTTCGATCAGCCAACGGCTGCGTTGCTCACCGACTTGAAGCGCACCGGATTGCTGGACGACACGCTCGTGCTGTGGACGACCGAATTTGGTCGCATGCCAACACGCCAGGAAGGCACATCGGGGCGAGATCACAACCCTGATGGATTCACCTGCTGGATGATGGGAGCTGGAATTCGAGGCGGAATAAGCTACGGTGCGACTGATGAATTCGGTCGTCGTGCGGTGGAGGACGTGACGACGGTGTGGGATTTCTATGCCACGGTCCTGCATCTGCTGGGTTTCGACCACGAGCGGCTGACCTGGTACCACAACGGTCTTAACCGACGCCTGACCGATGTCCACGGGAACCTGATCGAAAAGATCATGGCGTAGAGCAGTTTGCTTCTTCTCGTGAACCGTTCTGGCTCGTGGGCAGGCCGTATTCCAAGGCTGGAACGCGTCTATCGCAGAACGAGGCAGCGTGATCCGCTACAGCCAATTCGACTGCGAGCTTACGGGCTCGGCGAATGTTCTATAAGAAGCACAGTCGCACTCACGGTATATCACTTCTTTCGATGGGCGCGAATCTGCTGCTGCCTCATGAACTCGTCGATGGCTGCGGGATCATGGCGATTGACGAACGGTTCCATTGCCAGATCATTCGTTTGTTTCATCTGTTTCTTTAGTACGCTGCGCATCCGCTCGATTTCTTCCTGATACCGCTCGTCGGAAATCAAATTGTTCAATGCGCCGGGGTCCTTCTCGAAATCGTAAAACTCTTCCAGAACCCGGTGTTCAAACAGCTCTACACGGGCAGCGATTGCGGGAGTGGATTCCCCTGCCTCCTGCATGGCCTTGAATGTCAGGCCGCTGGTTGAGTCCATCCGCATCGCATCGGTCCTGCCAGCCCAAAAATTGACGATGTAGCCGAATCTCGCGTCCTGCACGCAGCGCATCGGATAACACCTGCGCGCGAATGTCTTATGAAATTCCGTGAACACATATTCTCGCCCCTGCTGCGGCTTTCCCATGAGCAACGGCAGAAAACTAAAACCATCCATATCGTCAACGCTATTCAGGCCAGTAGCCTCCAGGATCGTGGGCATGTAATCGATCCCTGAAACACATTGCTCTGTGTTGACCGCTCCTGGTTTCACGTTCCCAGGCCATTTGACAATCCACGGCGTTTTGGTGCTGTTGAGGTAACAATTGGCTTTGGCGAATGGCACCGCCATTCCGTTGTCACTGATAAACATCACGATTGTATTTTCGGCCATCGCACTGTCTGTCAATGCCTTCATCACAGCGCCGACGGTTTGATCGCAGCGATAAACGGAGGTGTAGTACTCAGCCAGTTCCTTTCGAACATCCGGCACATCAGGCAGGAAGTCCGCCGCGGGAATTTCTGTGCTCTTGAATTTGCGCGTGGCTGTGGGCAGATCATGTCCCCATGCCTGCCGTTCCTGATTGCTGCCGGCAAAAGGACGGTGAGGGTCATGCGAGTTGGCCATCAGGAAGAATGGTTTCCCCTGATTCTTTGCCCGATCAAAAAACGCTTTTGCATACGTATAGTACCGATCCGGAGATCTGCCAATCCCGGCGCCGGAGGCTAACTGCGCTTCGGTGACATAATAATCCCAGTGGTATTTATCCTTCGGACGCAGGTGCACTTCTTTACCCAGGATGCCGTTCAGGTAACCGACCTTATGGAGACTTTCCTGCAGGGTTGGCACATCACCGTTGATCGGCTCAAATCCTTCCGCGCCATTGCGATGCGGATACCGCCCGGTCATGATTGATTGACGGCTGGGTTGGCAAACCGCGATGTTGACGTGAGCATTCGCAAATCGCATTCCTTCCGTGGCAAGCTTGTCAATATTCGGAGTGATGCCGGGTATTTCACAACCATAGCAACCGACGGAATCGTAATTGAGATCGTCCGCAGTAATCAGCAGAACGTTGGGCGGGGCCTGAGCGTGACTGGTTTCCAATCCGCTGCAGACAGACTGCGCGGAGACAAGAATACCGACCGCCAGGGCACAACAATATTGGGAACAAATGAGCCGGTTCATACTCTACCTGGATCTTTGACGTGGAAGTGATATCCCCATCGGAACAAATCTCAATCCTGTTTGTCACGACATTCTACAGCGGATCATGCTGACTCCTGGCCGCCACTGACGCGTTACAGGCTGAGCAAGCGGCCTCCCCACGAGCCAGAACGGTGCACGAGAACAAGTAGATTTCTCGCGACGACTTGTTCCTAACCCCGATCGCAGGGATAGATGAACGGTAACGGGGGCGGCCTGATAAATGAAGAGATTTCATTGCGACACATATCCGGGAACCTGACGCAGCTTCGCGGTGTTCCAACTGTCCGAACCGCCCTGGTGTCAACCGGCGGCGGGCTGTCGCGATGCCTTGACCACGAGCATATCGATATCATCGTGGTCGCCATCGAAAGCACAGGAAAAGGTCAGCACCCAGAGCTTAGTTCCGACGGCAGCCGCCATCGCAGAGTGCAGACCTGGCAGGGCGTTGCCTTTCCAGTCGAGGGTGACAATGCGAATGCGATGGATATCCGGGCCTTGCCTCTCAAACGCCATCGAAACAATAAAGCGATAAACTCCGTCCTGTTGATCTTCGAGTTTCGCGAGGGTGACTCCGGACGACATTCGATCAGAAGGCAGGCCGCCTATCTGAGTTTCCACATACTTGAAACGACCCAGCATCTGGTCTGTTTCAGCGACATCTGCGCCATCCGTCGGGCTGAAAAACATGAAACGCCCGGGCTCTCGGTCTGTATAGAATTCATCTGCGCCAGCCTTCCGGCTGAAAATATTGTTCATTGTGAACGCCATGAGCAAGAGCCCGCACAGTAACGCTGCCGACGTCGAGATCTTCGTAAGCGACCTATGTTTCATCATCAATTCCTCTGGAGCAGTTTACTTTTTCTGGCGAACGGATCAGGCTCGTGAATGGGATGTTAGTTGGACAGCGCCACTTTCTTCTTCATTCTTCTTCATTTTAGCGCGAAGCGTTGGCGAGGAAGCAAGTTACGTCGATCGCCTCGCTTACGCTGCGAGTCGGAAAATCTCTGGACCAGCCAGACAAGTGCCGCTGTTTGATTAGTGTAGGGATCAAGTTGTCGGATTTCGAATACGACTCTCGTGCAATATTGGCGATACGCACAAATCACGTCGAAAGCGCGAACAGGCTGCGGAATCACATCAACGCCCCGTCGTCCCCACACGTCGTCCCCGACGTATTGCATCTCAAGGCTGAAGACGGGACTTGCCTGGCCCATCTGCCATGTTTTTTATCAGCCTTCAGACGCAGGTCGAATCCTGACGTCGTGTCCTATTTGACGTCCTTGTCGAAAGCGTCGTCGGCCTCATCCTTACTCGGATCGTCATCAGTGTTTTTCTTGTCAATGCGGTAGTAGCCGGCGCGGTTTCGCTTTCCGTATTCAATGACAAATCCCTGGTCAAAGAAACGGTTGATCCGGTTGGAAGTTTCCTTGCCGTCGATCGACCTGATCAGGACATCGCCTTCGAGTTTCCAGGTTCCCGACGTTTGTGGTGCTTCAGCTGTCTTTGAGGTGTAGGTGCCATCGGCGTTAAATCGATGTTCTGAGTGTATAAACATTCCGGAGTGATACGCTCCGACGATGTCGCCAGGAAGAATACCCCAGCGCACGTCGTGTCATTACGAGCAAAGCCAGCGGCGACAAGCCACGCATTCTCTGGCTTGTGCAATTCCATGTTTTGAATCAGCCAGCGTCCGTCACGCCGAATCAAGTCAAAGACGCCGATTCGGTTCTGAACTGACGAAACACTCGCTCGCTCAGTCAGCGTCAGCACCATCGCGCGAGTCTCGCTGGCCAAATGAACTGTCGCTCGGAACGCTGGCCGACCGGCGAGCTTCTGCATTTCGAGTCCCCATCCGTTCTCACCAGTCGTGTATGCCCACGCATGGCCCCAGCTGCCGTGGATCCCGTTGATCGTTTTTCCCCCTCGACAAGACGATCAAGAAATCCGTTCACCAATTCCTGCGGCGTCAGCTCTGGCGGAGGTGCAAGACCAGAGTCACGGTCGGACGGATCCGTTGCTTCTGAACCTGCACCCTTGAGTGCGGCAGACAATTTTGAGCTGGGTGCGGAGCCCGGAGTTTTCTTATCTCTGGCCGGTGGTCCGACAACCGGGGGCTCCTGGGGTTCGGCTTCGCTCAGTACTTTACAGGCTTTGAACCCAAGAAGGTCGAGTCCGGAAATAAGTTTTAATCGTTCCACGTCGCTGTCGCTTAGTACAGCCTTTCCTACGTAAACGACCTCAAGGGTTTTTGCTTCGCGGCCTGGAATGGCACGAAGAATGCGAAGCAGCCCGCGGGGTTCTATTTCTATATCCGCAACAAAAACCTTGCCTGTCCTGGCGACTTCGCGGACTTGAATTGTACTACGACTGTGCAGCGGTCGTACCATCTCAATTGCAGCGGCGATTCGCTGCTCACTTTCGACGTCAACTTTAACCGTTTGAGTTGGAGATCCCTTGGCGTCGAATTCGCTCTTCCCGACAGTGCTGATGGACTCAAGGCCATTGCGGACCGCCAATCGATGTGCCCGACTGCCCATGTGCCTGAACGCATTCGCAAATACAAAGCCAAAGGGACCGCCTGGGGCCTCGTCGCGGTCGCCGATCTCCAACACCGTATGCTCGGGCCCGTTCAGCTCCGACAGCAGCGTTTCCAACTGGTCCCAGGAAGTGTCCTTTCCCTGAAACGTCATCCTGTCGGAGCCAATCACGAGGCGGACAAAATGACGTGGTCTGGAGTGCAGCTCGCCGGGATTGGTGCCGCGACTTTTGCTTGCCGCTGCCACATCATCTTCAGAAGTTGATGCCGCTGTTTCTATTGTCGCCTGGGAACCGGAGTTTTCCAATATCCTGCTGTTCGGCGCATTGGCCCACAGCAGACTGCATGTCACTGCCAGCACAAGAGAAATGACAACGCTCACAATACTGCCACGCCTCACCCGAAACCGTTCGGCCGCCGGGATGCCGAGTAACCTGCGCACGCGCAGCTCGAGTGTGGAATTGCCCCGCACGGCGTTAAGAGTCAAAAGTTCGTTGACGTGTGGCGCAGACTTTCCTTGATAGCCAAGCTCTGCGACGCGCAGCAGGGTCTCGGCATAGCACAATGCCGGTTCACCCGATGAGACGACCAATTCATCACAGGCAAGTTCGCGTTCATGGGTCAGCCAGCGAGACAACAGCCAGACGGCAGGATGAAAGAAAAAGACAACTTCCGTCGTGCGTTGCAGCAGATTCATCAACGGGTCAAGGCGGCGAATGTGAGCCAACTCGTGAGCCACGATGGCTGCCAGCTGATCCGAAGTCAATTCGGTGATCAAAGTCACGGGCAATAGAATCATGGGCCGAAAAATTCCCACAATGGTTGGCACAACGACCAATTGGCTAAGTCGGGTCAACGGTGCGGCACGCAGACGAAGACGTTTGACTTGCCGTGCCACCTGGTCCAGCAGATCGGCGTCATCGATCGCAAAGGTCGACGATCGCAGATTCCTGGCACTGGCAAGTGACACCAGCAGCCGCAGCAACATGAACGTGACGCCCAGCACGTACGCCCCAGCGACCCGAAACCGCGATGACGGAAAAAATGTTGGCACATCGCCAGCGGTGGCTGTCGGGGCGACTGTCTGTCCGACAGCCGGGGCAACCGTGTCTGTTGTATTATCGAACCGCACGTCGGCCGAAGGAGCCTCAGCGAAGCCCGGCAATTCATCCACGGCCCTGGTTGAGGCCCATTCGTTTCGGTCCGCAGCAACTGTCTGTGGCTCCGAGGTCGTAGCGACTGAGCTGGTCGGCGTTGATTGCACAGTCGACAAATCCGAGTCGCTGAAGAAGCTGGCAGTGACGACCGGGCAGACAATAATTGCCAACAGCGCACAGACGTAGATGCCATAACGGACACTGGTCCGTTCCCGATGCAGACACTTTGCGATCGCGCCGGCCAGCAGCACAATAAGTAGCGCCTGCCACACAAATTGTGTTAAGACAAACAACAACAGATCGCACCAGACGGCGTGATTCAGCAGGAATGCGTTCATCATTGCTGCTCCTTACGTTTCTTTTCGATCAGACGCCTGAGATTCGCAAGCTCCTCGGCGTCGAGGTCGGCCACTTCCAGCAGGTTCATGACGACGTTCTGCGCTGAACCGTCAAAGACACGTTGCAGCACGTCGCCCAGGACGCCCTGTCCGATCTGTTCCTCGCTCACCTGTGGCCAAAACAGATAGGACTTGCCATCCTTCCTGCTGCGCAACAGCCGCTTGCGAACCATGATGTGAAGCATCGTGATGACAGAAGTGTGGGCCAGCTCACGCCCCCCACCGTCCGCCGCCAGTCCTTCCTGAACCTCACGAACCGTCATCGGCGACCGGCCCCAGAGCACCTTCAATAGTTCCAGCTCCAATTCGGTTGGTGTCTTGAGACTCTTCCTGCTCATGTCGCTCTCTCCTGGGGGCACAGGCGTTGATGCGTCAACATTTCGGCAAAGCAGTGCACCGCCGTGGTTCTCTAAATAGTTAGAGTATCGACGGAAATGCTGTCCGCCAACGCCTATTCTCTAAAGGTTTAGATATTGGGCATTTCATGGGCACGCTGGTATCTCTGTCACGAGTGATAAATTATTGGCATCGGCCGTTGACCCGCATGTGCCAAAATATTAGCATTTGCGACGTGCTAAATAACTGGCACATCAATTTATGCTCGAACCTGGAATGACGTCATGACGGACCACGAGCTTAGCCGTCGCGAGCGGCAGATTATGGATGCCGTGTTTTCGCATGAAGAAGCATCAGCAAATCAGGTGCTGGATTCGATTGCCGATCCACCGTCACGCACGGCCGTACGAACATTTTTGCGAATACTGGTCGACAAAGGGCATCTGACTCAGCGGCCGGTGGGGCGTGAAATGTTCTATAAGCCGACGAAGCCGCGACGGCGCGCCGGTCAATCGGCACTCAATCGGGTCGTGGAGACTTTCTTCGATGGCTCACTGGAGCAGGCCTTTGCAGCTCATCTGGCGGACTCGAATGCGGATCTGTCGGATGACGAGCTGAAGAAGCTGGCGGTACTGATTCGCGAGGCTCGAAAGAAGGAGACTTAGCGGACACCATGCATGATTTCAGGTCGGAACAAACGAATTCCGTGACTGCCGGAACTGCGTTCGCGTCCATACGACGACGTACCCGAGAGTATGGGGAGTCGTTACATTTGCGTTTGTGTTGTTCCGGCAACACGTTGTGCGAACCTGATTCGGCCTACGTGAATCATCCGATTAAAGTGACCGTACATTGACGGGGACATATACGAAGCCAAGGGTTGACTCATGACATTACTAACAGATTCGCTACGCAGCGTTGTGTCCGCGGGGGCCGGGCTGAAGATTCTGCTGGGGCTGGCGTTGAACGCTTTTGTCGTTGTGCCGCTTGCTGTCTGTGTCAGCCTGCTGTTGCGAAAATCTGCCGCTTCCGCTCGGCATCTTGTCTGGCTGCTGGCAGTGATCGCGACTGTTGCCGCGCCGGCGATGTCTCTGTTCGTCCCTGATTCCGGCTGGAGTCCGTTTCGGGTTGACCTGTCGACGATGATCGCGACAGCGGCCCCCACAGGAAATGCCGGCAACCTGACACACATCGGATTTGCAGATCGGGCCAGCGAATTTCCAACCCGTCCGGAAGTTCTCCAGCGGCCGGTGATGGACCACAGGATCGTCGTCGTCAAGGAAGTCGTGCCGCAGACGCCACCGGAGTCTTCGGTGGACGGAATCCCCGCGTTGCCAATCGCCGTTGTCGAAACTGTATCCCTGTGGACGCTGGCCGACCTGCAGCAATGGTCGATCCTGGGATTCGTGTGTTGGGCCGGTGGTGCTGCGGTCGTCCTTGTGCTGGCAATTGTCGGTCGTCTATTCCTGTGGCGGCGGCGAAGTTCATTCTGTGAGGTTACGGATTTGCAAATGCTCTGGTTGTTTGATTCTGTGCGTGCAGAATTGGCGCTGCGTCGATCGGTGACACTGCTTGAGAGCGAAACGGATTCGATGCCAATGACGTGGGGCATTGTGCGACCGGTGCTGTTGCTGCCGGTGTCAGCCCGCTGTTGGTCAGAGGAGCGATTGCGAATGATTTTCCTGCACGAGTTGGCCCATGTGAAGAGATTCGATTGCCTGTGGCAGGTTGTGTCAGTCGTGGCCATGGCCTGTCACTGGTTCAACCCATTGGTCTGGCTGGCCGTATTGCGACTTCGCAGCGAATGCGAGCAGGCCTGTGATGACGTTGTGATTGCGGCCGGCGTTCCCGCTGCGGACTACGGTGCACAGCTGCTGGATATCAGCACCGGAGGGCGTCGGAACGTACTGGCTCTATGCGCCGGACTGGCTTTAGCCAGACCGCACCGGCTGACCGGACGACTGGAAGCGATCGTCGACCAATTGCGACGTCGCGACCGGTTGTCACGTCGCGCGATCGGCGTTTCCGCGATTGCAGCCGCACTGATCGTGGTATCGTTGTCGTTGGTCGCTCACGTCACGGTAGACGCGGCCGATCCGCAGCAGGCAGAACAGTCTGTTGCCGAACGGTCAAAACAGGGCAATTCCCAGGAAACGAAACCTGGTGAAAACGACGACCAGGCACAGGACCTGCGGTTTCTTAATGTGGGTCGCAGGCGACTGCGCAGCATTCAGTTTCCGTTCCGTGAGTTTACATTTGCTCGAATCCGGTATTCATCGTATTCGTCGAATCGGCGACTCAGCGGGCGGTGGGCGACGGACTACCCGGATGCCGACACTGCGTTTTCAAAGCGACTGGCCGAATGGACATCGCTTAAGGTGAATCCCGACGAAGTTGTGAAGACGCTTAGCGATGATGATCTTGGCGAGTATCCGTTTCTATACATGTGCGAGCCCGGGTCACTGCTGCTGTCTGATGATGAAGTCACGTCGCTGCGGTCCTACCTGGCGGCGGGCGGGTTCCTGATGGTCGACGACTTTTGGGGCGACAGGGAGTGGGCGAATCTCAAGGCGGAAATCAAACGGGTCTTTCCAGATCTTTCGCCCGTTGAACTACCATTGAATCACCGTCTCTTTCGATGGCCGTTTCGGTTTTCAGAGAAACCGCAGGTATGTTCCATCGCGCAGGCGCTGCACGGTCGCGAACAGGGCATCACCTGGGAGCGGTCCGATGGCAAGCAGGCAAATTACTGGGGCCTCGTCGACAGCAGCAAACGATTGATGGCCGTGTTCTGTCACAACACTGATCTGGCCGACGGCTGGGAGCGGTACACCGACGACGAGTGGTACGCCCACGAGTTCTCGGAAAAGCGTGCCTATCCGATGGCGATGAATATTTTTGCGTACGCGATGACTCAACCCAACCCGCAGCGTCGTGCCCAGGTGCGGGTGCAGCAGCAGATTGAGGAGCGGCCACCAGGCGGAGAGCAACGGATCCACAAGAGCATGCTGAACAGCCCGGCATGGCTTGACCTCAAGAGCCGGCTGGAATCGAGCGGCATGGAATACCGCATGGTCTCCGTTGACGTCAATGGTGCCATCCGACTGAGCCTGGCAGCGACACCAACTACCGACCTGACTCCTCTGCGTGGAACTCAGCTGGCATTCCTGGACCTCAGCAATACCCCGGTTGTTGACCTTAAACCGCTGGCCGGGATGAAACTCAGCCGACTGGATCTGTCCGGCAGTCAGGTGACGGATCTGTCTCCGTTGCAAGGCATGCCGCTGGAATACCTGTCACTGTTCATCACAAGGGTCGCTGACCTCACACCACTGGCCAACGCGAAACTCACCAGTCTCACGGCCGTGTCGACACGCATCTCGGACCTCAGTCCACTGGCCGGCCAGCCGCTGACGTATCTCGATGTTCGCAAAACGGACGTGATTGATCTGACCCCATTGGCGGATATGCCCCTTGCATCCCTGCAGCTGGAAGGAACGAAGGTCACCGACCTGCGTCCGTTGCAACAGACACCGCTCAAGATGCTTGGATTGAGGTGGAACGACGGACTCGATCTAACCCGGCTGCACGGCATTCCGTTGACCCGTTTAAAGCTCACTGGCCGCGGCTTCAACGATGTGTCCGCGTTGTCCGGACTGAAGCTCGAATCACTGGACCTGGACTCGACGGACGTGCGCGATTTGTCAGCGTTGAAATCGATGCCGCTACGAGATCTCAGCCTGCGGGGCACACCGGCTGTCGACCTTACACCTCTGCGAGATTCGAAGCTGTTGAATCTGTATCTGTCGGAACCGGGCATCGACTTTGCGGCCATTCGCAACATGCCCCTGTTTTTTATCGCGATTCCCGATCCGTCGACTGTGAGAAACTTTGAGATGCTGCGTTCAATGAAGGTGCGGGCCATTCGACCGCCGAACGGCAAGCGAGTCTCAGCGGCCGTCTTTTGGAAGAACTATGATCGGGCCGTGCAGCGGCAGGTGAACGCACGGCTGTCCGGGGCGGAAGCGTCCACGCTGATCAACGACCTGGGCAATGAAGATCAGGACGTGCGTGAGCAGGCGGCGCGGCGTCTGGAATCGTTCGGCCCGCAGGCAATACCTGCTGTCGACAGGCTGATCCTGAGTCTGAACGATGCAGAAGGAGATGTTGTCAGAGCTGTGGGCGACGCACTGGAATCGATGGGGGCGGCAGCAGTGCCTGCGTTGATGGCCGGAATTGATCACCCGGATCTCTACATCCGGCATCGTTGTGCCTACGCGCTCAGCAACATCCGTCCGGTCCGACCGGATCCTGTCCCGCGCATTGCGAAGCTGCTTTCTGATGAGCACGAGCGCGTGAGAACGTATGCAGCGATTTCACTCGGCAACCTTGGCCCGATCGCGGCGGCAACTGTTCCGGATCTGATTAAAGCGATGAACGAAGACGAACGCCAGGTGAGAAAATTCGCCATCGAAGCGCTCGGTAAGATCGGCCCCGCCGCGCAGGCTGCCGTACAACCACTGATCGAGGCGCTCGACGCTGCAGATGGCGGTGTTGCCACGTATGCAGAAGTGGCTCTCGGCCTGATCGGTCCGAACGCCGAGGCTGCCGTGCCCGCTCTCATTGCTAAGCTGAGGAACAGATTTCATGGTTCCAACGCGGCCACCGCTCTCGGCCGCATTGGCCCCGCCGCTCGAGCTGCCGTCCCCGATCTGACGGACGCACTTGACTCAGACGACGAACACCTCCGCCGCCGAGCCGCGCAGGCGATTCGCCTGATCTCGGGAGACGATTCGCCGGACGCGGCTACGAATTGGGAGTCTGCACCTTAAGCTCCGACCTGTTCCAGTGACCGAAGAATGCCTGTTACTTTCGGGGCCGAGGCCCGCACTGTAAAAAATTTGTAAGTGCGTTGAACCAAACTTGTGTTCAGAGCACTTGATGTGACAGACTGTGCGTCGCTCCCGTGCATGCATGGACAGTTCAGGTCTGTAGTTGGCAATTCCGGAGGAATACGATGAATCTGTTTCGACTTGGCGTACTGAGTTCCGTGATGATCCTGTGGGCAACAATCGACGTCCGGGCAGACCTGAAGAACGTCGAGCCCGCCGATCATCGGTCCTCTGCTGTCACGCCACCTGAGAATTCGACTGGCCGGTATGCCGGACACCAGAAACTGCTTGTTGACGCACAGCAGCATTGTGTTTTCATGACCGAACAGCAGCGACCGGATGACAAGGCTGCCAGGATCGCACTGAAGCCGAATCACCGTTATCAAATCTCGGTATTCGGTGAGGCATTTCTGTCCAGCCAGACCAGTTCGAAGGCTGATCCGTTCCCTGGGCTGACCGTGTTCTATTGCACAAATGAGCAGGATGGATTCGCGACTCATACCAAAGTGCTTAAGCCGGGTGACCGGATTTCGTTTGTTTCCCCAAAACGAAAAGGCAAAGACCTGTTTTTGTCGGCCTTTTTTCTGGACTACTGGACGGAGAGTCCGAATCGAGGGCAGTATGAACTGACGATTCGGGCCGAACCCGTGAATCGTCCAAAACAGCGGATCTCCAAAGACGCGGGTCGCATGCTGAATATCAATTTTGGCCGCGATCCACGTGGTGACGGACACAACGGAGTCATTGGTGCGAATCGCGATGTGTGGACCCTGATTGATGTCGGCGAGCAGCACAAGGTGGGCCTGCCTTTTGCGGATGGGACCGGGTCGGATGTGGAAGTGAAGTTTTCCGAGAACGACGGCGCATGGGGAATTGCCGAGCATTTCGGCGTGTGCCACGCGTATCTCTATCACAACTGCCGGTGTGTGGATCTGTCGGTCACATTGAACTATCTGCCGCGAGGAACTTATGACGTCTACGTCTATGCTCACGGCGATGCCCCGGATCAAAACGCGGCGATCGAAATCCTGTCGGGCGATCACCTGTTTGCCGGCAAGTCAACGTTGAATGACGGTAGCTGGGCGTTTCGCAATCAGGAACTCACAGAGGGTAACCAATACGTGAAGTACACGATCGATGTCGAAGCCGGATCGCCAGTCGTGATCACCAGCAAACGTGATGGCAGCAATCTGTCAATGTTCAACGCGATTCAGCTGAAGCGGCTGAAGTAGCGGCTTTACGTTATTGCCAAGCTGCTCGAAACCCCGGAGGCTTCCTGCGCAGGTTCAGACCAGCCCCGGCCATCCTCCATTCCGAACGCCATAATCCGTTACTGCACTCGTTGCTGTGTTCACAGTGCTTTCAGAATGACGGTCGTCATGTCATCCTCCGGCGTCTCGGCGTTTGCGAAGTTGATCGCGTGGTCAAACAGGCGGTCGACAATCCAGCTGGCTGGAAGATCTCTGCAGGATTCTGCCACCTGCAGCATTCTGTCGCTGCCAAACATGCCCTCCGCCGAAAAGGACTCGAAGACGCCGTCCGTTGGCAGCACCAGCAGGTCGCCACTGTTCAGTGTAAAATACTCACTCTGGGAATGATCGACGTCGCTGATCAGTCCCAGAGGAATCTGGTGAGTGTTCAGTTGCTCCCGCCCGGATTCCCGAAGAATCCAGCCGGGATGTCCGGCGTTGAAATACTCGAAAGACTTTGTCAGCGGATCCAGGATCACCAGCAGCAGCGACACAAACATTTCCGCTGACGTGCCGGCACAAATCAGCCGATTCATGGCAGGCAGCATCACCTTGGGTGTCGTATCGACGTCTGCCAGGGTCCGCAGGCAGGCGCGGGTTTCGGCCATGACAATCGCAGACCCCATCCCGTGGCCCGATACATCACCGACAACAATGACGTACCGACCGTCACGCAGTTGTATAAAGTCATAGTAGTCGCCACAGCCGATGCCGGCGGACCGCACTCCCGCGCCAATGTCAAAACCGTCGATGTCGGGTGACGTCTGGGGATACAGGCTGTCCTGAAGATGTTGAGCCGTTGCCAATTCACTGCGCACGTTGAAGAGTTCGCGTTCCGCTGAAAGTCGGGTATTTCGCTCGATGGCAAAGCGGACGCTTCTGGCAAGCGTTTGCGCATCAAACTGCCCCTTCTGCACGTAGTCCTCTGCTCCGGCTCCCATCGCCTTGATGGCCGTTTCTGCGTCTTCCATTCCGCTCAATACGACGATCGGCGTTCCGTTGGAAAGTGCAGCGAACCTGCGAAATGTTTCGATCCCTGAGCAGTCCGGCAGGTTCAGATCAAGCAGGACGACAGAAAACGCTCTGGAGGAAATTGCGGCAACGGCTTCAGATAGCCGTTCCACCCGGGAAATGCTGACCTTGCCCAGACCCATCCTGAGGTTGGCCTGAATCAATCCCGCATCCGTGGGATTATCTTCGACCAGCAACAACTCAAACGGCGAGTTCGAAGTCATGGCGGAACATGTCTGCTCTGAGGTTGCTGGAACGCGAATCAGTGCCTCCGGTATTGCAGAATACGCGTCTATTCTACCGGCAGCATCCGGACTTCTACGTCGGAATCTTCTGGAAGTCGTTCATTTGAGAAAACTCAGTTTTTCACCGGGGTGGAAAGCTGGCGGTCGCACGGACACTTTGCTCAACGATTGTCAGGCTGGTATGACGGGGACTTCTTCCGGGCTCCGTCGCCGCATGACTGCCGCAGACGAAAACGCCGAACATGGCGGCTTTCGCCAGGGAGGCAGTCACTTTTGGCCGGGCCTATTGCGCATCGCCTTCGTGCAATCCATCCCGAACCGCGTTGATGACGGGAAAAGCCCCGTACGTCACCGGCATATACACCAATCCCCAGATCTGGCGGCATCTGCTTCCCAACGAAATCACCCTGCCCGAACATTTTCAGAAAGCCGGTTATTGGACGGGCGGTGCGGGGAAAATCTATCATGACAACATGCCTGACCCGCGTTCCTGGAACGACTATTATCCGTCGTTGCTGCAGCACTTCCCCGACTATTATTTACCGGACATCGATGCCGCAACGGGCCAGACGGTTTTTCGTAAACAGGATAACGAAATCCGCGAAGACGACCCAAAGGGGCTGACCATGACCATGCCCAACTTCAAGGGCATGTACATCGCCTTCGATTGGGCGCCCCTGCCCTACACGACGGAAGAAACCGGCGATTACGAATCTGCAAACTGGATCGTTGAGCAGTTGGGCAGGAAACACGACAAGCCCTTCTTCCTGGCGTGCGGCATCTATCGGCCCCACGTGCCAATGTATGTTCCCCGGAAGTACTTCGACCGATTTCCTCTGGACGAAATTCAGTTTCCCGACTGCTTCATTGAAGACCTGGACGACGTGCCTGCCGCAGGACGCAAACTGGCCCGATGCCGCTATCACGACAACGTCACCAAAGCCGGGCAGTGGCGGCGGGCCGTGCAGGGCTATTTGGCTGCCATCAACTACGCCGACGACCTCACGGGAATGGTCCTGGACGCTTTGGCCAAAAGCGCATATGCGGACAATACTGTCGTGGTCATCTACTCTGACCACGGAATGCAGCTGGGCGAAAAGCAACATTGGCAAAAATTTGCCCTTGGGGAAAACGTGATCAAAACCGTCCTCATGGTCAGGACACCCACGGGAATGCTGGGAACGTCTGCAGAGAAGGCCAGAGGAACAGTATCGAACCGCAACGTGTCATTGATGGACGTTTATCCGACGTAGACGGAACTGTGCGGGCTACCCGAAAAGCATGGGCTGAGCGGATGTAGCTTGATTCCACTGCTGAAGAATCCGAACGCGAGCAACTGGTCCCATCCCATCGTGACCGTGGAAGGCTGGGAACACTATTCCATCCGAAAGGACGACTGGCATTACATTGAATACGGCGACGGCACGGCGGAACTATACAATCTGGCTAAGGACCCGGAGGAATGGCGGAACCTGGCGGGCGATCGCCAATACACGAAAGAGGTCGCAGCGCTGCGACGCCATATTCCCCAACAGCGGAAGGAATTCATCAAAACAAAGCCCATCCGCTGGGCTGATGTGCTGTCGGGCAAGACGCAGTTCTACAAGGAATGAAAAATCCTGAGCGCCCCGGAACGTGGTGGCGTTCTTCATCAGAGCGACTGAAAAACACAAACGAAGAGGCACGCGAACGTATGACTATTCGAATCTTCTCATCTATTGCGTCAGGATTCTTCCTGTCGCTTGCGATTGCGCAGGCTGCAGTCGCACAGCCGCCGCCGAACATTGTTTTTCTCTTAGCGGATGACATGGGATATGCGGACCTTGGCTGTTTCGGGTCGCGAGCAATTCAAAGTCCAAACCTGGATCGACTCGCCGCACAGGGAGTTCGACTGACACACTGCTATGCAGCGAGTCCGAATTGCTCGCCGGCTCGCACGGGCATGTTGACAGGTCGCAGCCCCTACCGTGTGGGAATGTACGACTTCGCGCGCTTCAAACCTCTGCACATTCCCCGTCAGGAAGTGACCATCGCGGAACAGTTGAAATCTGTGGGCTACCAGACGATGTTTGCCGGCAAGTGGCATTGTTCGGGAGATTTTGACTCGGGCAATCAACCCTATCCGGGGGATCAGGGATTCGACCATTGGTTCGCCAATAAATCGAACTTCGGCAAAGACCCAACGACTTTCAAGCGGAACGGGCGCGACGTTGGCAAAGTACAGGGATGGATGAGCGAGATCGTCGTGGACGAGACGATTCAATGGCTTGACCAACGAGACCAGACCAAACCATTTTTCACCTGCCTGTGGTTCAGTGAACCGCATACGCCGGTCGTAGCCGCAGAAGAGTTTCAGGCACTCTACAAAAATGAAGCGGCTTTGAAGGCAGCGCAGGCGACCAACTATGGTGGCGAACAGGTGAAGCGAAATCCGAAATGGGACAAGTTGCCGCTGTACTACGGTTGTGTCACGATGTTGGACCATCATATTGGCCGGCTGCTGACGTTTCTGGACGATCGAGATTTGTCCGACAACACGATCGTCGTGTTTACTTCGGATAACGGGCCCGAGCATCGCACACCAACCTGTTTCGGATCACCAGGCGATCTGCGAGGTGCCAAGGGGCATATTCACGATGGAGGAATTCGTGTCCCCGGGATCGTTCGCTGGCCAGGGAAGATCAAGGCGGGGGCGGAAAGTTCCGAGCCCATCAATGGCACGGATTGGCTGCCGACGCTGAGTGCGGCGGCCGGAGTGAAATCACCGACCGGTGGCAGGATCATCGACGGCGCCAATGTGTTCCCAGCGCTGATTGACGGTAAGCCGGTGTCGCGTGAACGTCCGATGATGTGGTGGTTGTGGCACGCACGCGGTGGGTACGAAGTCGCCATGCGCGATGGAGACTATAAGATGGTGGCCACGATGATGCCTCAGGTCGATCCCGGGGCCGTGGCAGATGCCAGGCAGCCCGCGGATTGGACGATCATGGAGTTTATCAAACGAGCTGAACTTGGTCGGTTCGAAATGTTTAACGTGGCGCAGGATGGATCGGAGACGATCAATCTGGCTGATGTTGAACCGCGTCGATTCGAAACAACGAAGAAGAAAATGGTCGCTCTGCACGCGGAAATCCGTGCCGAAGGCCCGGTGTATGAACTCGGAAGGAAGAAGAACACACAATGAAATGCCTTTGGTCTATTGCCCTGCTTACAGGACTCGCACTGTCCGCCGCCGCGGATGGTGTCGAGCGGCCCAACATCCTGTTCATCATGTCGGATGACCATACGACTCAGGCGCTTGGTGCCTATGGCAGTCGGCTGGCCGGTCTCAATCCAACTCCAAACATCGACGCACTGGCGACGCGGGGCATGCGATTCGATCGCGTGTTTTGTAATAACTCGATCTGCACTCCCAGCCGCGCCAGCATTCTTACCGGGCAGTATTCGCAAACGAACGGCGTGCTGGATTTGACCGGCACTCTGCCAGCCGATAAGCAGTACTTACCGGCGGCCATGGGCGACGCTGGATACGAAACGGCAATGATCGGGAAATGGCACTTGAGGCAGGAGCCGGCAGCTTTTGACTACTACTGTGTGCTGCCGAACCAGGGCGCTTATTTCGACCCCGTATTTCGCGTTCGTGGCGAGTTGCCGTGGACTCGGAATAAGATTACGACGAAGGGACATTCGAGCGACGTCATCACGAATATCAGTCTGGAGTGGCTCAGGAATGGTCGTGACAAGAGTCGACCGTTTTTCCTGATGCACCATTTCAAAGCGCCGCACGACCTGTTCCACAATGCACGCCGTTATGACGCTTACCTGGAAGACGTGACGATTCCCGAGCCCGACAACCTGCACGGACAGCCTGCCGCAGGTTTCGGTTCGGCAGCGACTCGTACGTTTGGTGCGGGGGTTACCAAAAACCATCCGAGCTGGGGCCTCGGAAAGCATTTGGGTGTCGACCAGTCGTTGGCAGAACCGACGTACGGTCAGACGGTTTATCAGAAGTTTCTGAAACGTTACCTGCGGTGTGTCAAAGGCGTTGATGATAACGTCGGTCGACTGGTCGAATATCTGCAACAGTCAGGCAAGTTGGAGAATACGATCATCATCTACACCGGCGACCAGGGATTCTTACTGGGCGAGCACGACTTCACAGACAAACGGTGGATGTACGACGAGTCGATGCGGATGCCGTTTATCGTGTGCTGTCCGAAAACCGTCACTCCCGGTTCCAGCAACGGCTGGCTGATCAACAACACCGACTTCGCCCCGACGATGTTAGCGCTGGCCGGTGCAAAGATTCCTCCGGCGATGCAGGGACGCAGCTTTGCCGCAGCATTGAAAGGCGAGCCAAAACCGAAGGACTGGCGGACATCCACTTATTATCGCTACTGGATGCACCTGGCCCATCGGTTGCAGGTACCCGGTCACTTTGGGATTCGCAGCGAACGCTACAAGTTGATCTTCTTCTATGGCTGTCGGCCGGACGGAAGTGAGCAGACTCCCGTCGCATGGGAGTTCTACGATTTGCAGACGGACCCGTTTGAGATGCAGAACTTGTACGGAGTCGCCCAATACGAAACGATCATCGACGCCTTGAAGGTCGAATTGCGCCAGACGCGAACAAGGTTGAACGAAACCGATGCGCAGTATCCGCAGATTCAGGCGATTATCGACCGACACTGGTAAGGATCGGATCATCGATAAATCGACATCCGACTTGCCGCGATGGCTGTTTTGATCGGCACGGGTGATCAGCATGAACCAGGTCACGACCCTGACAATGAATTCGATTCCCGACAATCCATTCAGAGCTCCTGAGGCAAAGGAAACTCCAGAGCGACCACGCCGGCCACTCCCGAAGCTGACTTTCCTGCGAATTCTGTTTGGCCTCTTGTGCGTATTGCTGTGTGCGTTCCTGGTTCACTCAGGTGTGACGAACCGTCTTGTGAGCTTCGAACTCCAAACATTCAACTTCATCACGGCCTTCGGTTTTCTTGTGACCGCCATTGGTGCCGTCGCACGACGCAATTACATCGCCGCAGCAGGCATTATTATCGTGTTCGGCACAGCCCTTACGCTGCTCTGGTACATTGACGCTCTGTAAAGCTCTTACTTGTTCTCAAGAACCGTTCCGGCTCGTGGGCAGGCCATTTTCTCAGGCTGGAATACGTCTGTCGTGGCCACAGCGAAGTATTTGGTCCGGGGAGAGACGTGACGTTATTGGGTCGATTATGTAAGTGTATACTTAATCTATCGCCAGGGAGATTTGTATGAACCAGACATCAAGTCGTCGGTGTTTCTTAGGCAGCACGTTTGCTGCATCCTGCGGAATGACCCAGTTTGCGGCCGTGTCGGGGCAGGACTCTCCCAAGGCCGCAGGAACGCTTGACATACACCTTCACCTGTTCGGCAGCGGTGATAGCGGTTCAGGTTGTCGCCTTTCAAAGAACATTCTGGAAGGTCAGCTGTTCCAGCTTCTGGTCGGGGTGTTACGGATCCGCGAGCGGGCGAAGACAATCGACGAGGGATACGTCCTTGCGTTGGCTGAGCATCTTGAGAATTCCGGACTCAGCAAAGGCGTGATCCTTGCCCAGGATGCGGTTTATGATCGAAACGGCAAGCCCGACTGGGAGAAGACGCCCCTCTATATCCCCAACGACTATTTATTCCAGGTGGTCGCCCGCTTTCCCCGGACAATGATCCCCTGTATTTCGATCAACCCACAACGGATGGATGCCATCAATGAATTGGAACGTTGTGTGGAGAAAGGGGCCCGTGTATTGAAAATCCATCCACCGATTCAGAGTGTGGATCTTTCAGAGAAAAAACACATCCCGTTTTTCCTGCGCTGCGCTGAGTTGAATGTCCTGGTAATGGTCCATACAGGCCACGAGCACAGCGCGCCGATTTTTACGGCCGCATTGGCTCACCCACGCAAGCTCACCTTGGCACTGGAAACAGGTTGCACGGTGGTCGCGTGTCACTGTGGAACGGGTTGGGCGACAGACAAAATGGACATGCTGCCTGGCTTCTTGGCGATGATCCGCCAGTACGACAGTCTGTGGGGAGACACAGCCGTCCTGGGTAGCGCGGGCCGGGTGCGGGATATGTCACGACTGCTGGCCGATGCTGAGGCCACAGATCGCCTGTTGCACGGCAGCGATTTTCCATTTCCCGCCGCACCACTCGCCTTCGCAGGCTCGCTCGGGACGCTCGAAGCAGCCAGATTGCAGGCTATTGGCAACTTCGTCCAGCAGGATTTCGCGCTGAAGGAAGCCCTTGGCATCGGTCGGACGAGTGCGGAACGGGCCTATCGTTTGATTTGCAAAGACGAAAGCCCACGATGACGGACAGACGTATGTTGCTGATCGTCAACCCCCGCAGTGGAAAGCGACGGGGACGGGCGGTTCTGAAACAGCTATGTAGGCCGGGACCCGTCCTGGCGCGCCCATCATCGTCAGGACTGGTCCTGACCTACGCACTCAATGCGAATTGCGGAGGCTGATGACAGGGTCTATCGGACAATCTTCCTCTGAGGTTCGTCGATGATCATCGCTTCCGGGAAGTCCGCCGCTTTCTCACCGCCTCGACCGTCAATCCCTTTGCTGCGTAGCCGTTATGTGCCCGTGCTTTCGACCGCGAATGGAGAGTCAGACCCCAGTTCGATTTCCGCGTTCGACATTTGTGCATGAAACGTCGGGCCGCCATTATACCACTGGATTTGAGTCAGGCCATCGACCTGCGAAACAGCCGACATCAGTTGTTGCATGAACTCGTGAACCTGGGTTTCGTTTGCGTGGATCTCGTGCGCGCCGATATGCCATGCAAACTCCCAGTTGTCGAACTCGAGCGAAATATGCGCACCTTTCAGGTCAGTGAAAAGAGCCGTTTGTGCATTGATATCTGGTGAAACAGTCAGCGAGGACAGCTGCCAGTTTTGGAGAGATTGACAAATCACGCGGAACAACGGAGTACCTACCGGATAATCTTCATCTTGTTCAGCTACGGCGTCGTGAAATGATGGTGAAACACCAAAGAGGAGGGCGTGTAGACGGACCTGCGTGTTGAAGTGTTCCAACGCCCTTTCGGGTTGTGGCATTGGTTGTGGCTTGTTCGCGAGACGGACAAGCCACACCGCACTTGCAGTCCACCAAACTGCGATGTGGAGTAGCAGGTATGACTGCGGATACCACAACTGTTGAATCAGATTGGTAATGTAGCCAAGGGCGACGGTCGTAAGAGCATGGACCGTGAAAGCGAGTCGCGGATGAGAGAGGAAATAGTGATCGCCTATGGTCACGGCATACTTTGGCACATAACGCCGAAAATCACCCGGTTGCCGCGGGCGACGTTCAGATGAAAATTCAGCACCAACGGCAACTCGGGTGCATTTTTTTGGTACGCCAGTCATGGCGTATGACTTGTGGGGTGTAAGTCCCCTGTACGAGAACGAAGATCTTAAGGTAGGCAGAATACCAACTGTGACTCCGATTGAGC